>NZ_ASHX02000001.1:4045000-4384993 GCF_000478605.2 Streptomyces thermolilacinus SPC6
CGGTCTGCCGGCCGTGAGACGAGTCAGAAACCGTTGATGTAGGCGAAGGACATGCGAAAGGTCCGGCGTAGAGGGTAAGACCCCCGTAGCTGAAACATTGACGGCTCGTTTGAGAGACACCCAAGTAGCACGGGGCCCGAGAAATCCCGTGTGAATCTGGCGGGACCACCCGCTAAGCCTAAATATTCCCTGGTGACCGATAGCGGATAGTACCGTGAGGGAATGGTGAAAAGTACCGCGGGAGCGGAGTGAAATAGTACCTGAAACCGTGTGCCTACAAGCCGTGGGAGCGTCGCTCACATCTTCGGATGTGGGTCGTGACTGCGTGCCTTTTGAAGAATGAGCCTGCGAGTTTGCGGTGTGTTGCGAGGTTAACCCGTGTGGGGAAGCCGTAGCGAAAGCGAGTCCGAACAGGGCGATTCAGTAGCGCGCTCAAGACCCGAAGCGGAGTGATCTAGCCATGGGCAGGTTGAAGCGGAGGTAAGACTTCGTGGAGGACCGAACCCACCAGGGTTGAAAACCTGGGGGATGACCTGTGGTTAGGGGTGAAAGGCCAATCAAACTCCGTGATAGCTGGTTCTCCCCGAAATGCATTTAGGTGCAGCGTCGTGTGTTTCTTGCCGGAGGTAGAGCACTGGATAGGCGATGGGCCCTACCGGGTTACTGACCTTAGCCAAACTCCGAATGCCGGTAAGTGAGAGCGCGGCAGTGAGACTGTGGGGGATAAGCTCCATGGTCGAGAGGGAAACAGCCCAGAGCATCGACTAAGGCCCCTAAGCGTACGCTAAGTGGGAAAGGATGTGGAGTCGCAGAGACAACCAGGAGGTTGGCTTAGAAGCAGCCACCCTTGAAAGAGTGCGTAATAGCTCACTGGTCAAGTGATTCCGCGCCGACAATGTAGCGGGGCTCAAGCGTACCGCCGAAGTCGTGTCATTCCAGCATGAGGGCCAACGCCCGCTGGGATGGGTAGGGGAGCGTCGTGTGCCGGGTGAAGCAGCCGCGGAAGCGAGTTGTGGACGGTTCACGAGTGAGAATGCAGGCATGAGTAGCGATACACACGTGAGAAACGTGTGCGCCGATTGACTAAGGGTTCCTGGGTCAAGCTGATCTGCCCAGGGTAAGTCGGGACCTAAGGCGAGGCCGACAGGCGTAGTCGATGGACAACCGGTTGATATTCCGGTACCCGCTTTGAAGCGCCAGCGCTGAACCCAGCGATGCTAAGCCCGTGAAACCGCCGTGTGCGTCTTCGGACAAGCACGGAGTGGTGGAGCCGGTGGCCCAGACTGGTAGTAGGTGAGCGATGGGGTGACGCAGGAAGGTAGTCCAGCCCGGGCGGTGGTTGTCCCGGGGTAAGGGTGTAGGACGTCACGTAGGCAAATCCGCGTGACACATAGTCTGAGACCTGATGCCGAGCCGATTGTGGTGAAGTGGATGATCCTATGCTGTCGAGAAAAGCCTCTAGCGAGTTTCATGGCGGCCCGTACCCTAAACCGACTCAGGTGGTCAGGTAGAGAATACCGAGGCGTTCGGGTGAACTATGATTAAGGAACTCGGAAAAATGCCCCCGTAACTTCGGGAGAAGGGGGGCCACGCCTGGTGATGGAGTTTACCTCCGGAGCTGGGGGTGGCCGCAGAGACCAGCGAGAAGCGACTGTTTACTAAAAACACAGGTCCGTGCGAAGCCGTAAGGCGATGTATACGGACTGACGCCTGCCCGGTGCTGGAACGTTAAGGGGACCGGTTAGCTTGGATTCGTCCAGGCGAAGCTGAGAACTTAAGCGCCAGTAAACGGCGGTGGTAACTATAACCATCCTAAGGTAGCGAAATTCCTTGTCGGGTAAGTTCCGACCTGCACGAATGGCGTAACGACTTCTCGACTGTCTCAACCATAGGCCCGGTGAAATTGCACTACGAGTAAAGATGCTCGTTTCGCGCAGCAGGACGGAAAGACCCCGGGACCTTTACTACAGTTTGATATTGGTGTTCGGTTCGGCTTGTGTAGGATAGGTGGGAGACTTTGAAGCTGTGACGCCAGTCATGGTGGAGTCGCCGTTGAAATACCACTCTGGTCGTGCTGGATGTCTAACCTGGGTCCGTGATCCGGATCAGGGACAGTGTCTGATGGGTAGTTTAACTGGGGCGGTTGCCTCCTAAAGGGTAACGGAGGCGCCCAAAGGTTCCCTCAGCCTGGTTGGCAATCAGGTGTTGAGTGTAAGTGCACAAGGGAGCTTGACTGTGAGACCGACGGGTCGAGCAGGGACGAAAGTCGGGACTAGTGATCCGGCGGTGGCTTGTGGAAGCGCCGTCGCTCAACGGATAAAAGGTACCCCGGGGATAACAGGCTGATCTTCCCCAAGAGTCCATATCGACGGGATGGTTTGGCACCTCGATGTCGGCTCGTCGCATCCTGGGGCTGGAGTCGGTCCCAAGGGTTGGGCTGTTCGCCCATTAAAGCGGTACGCGAGCTGGGTTTAGAACGTCGTGAGACAGTTCGGTCCCTATCCGCTGTGCGCGTAGGAATATTGAGAAGGGCTGTCCCTAGTACGAGAGGACCGGGACGGACGAACCTCTGGTGTGCCAGTTGTTCTGCCAAGGGCATGGCTGGTTGGCTACGTTCGGGAGGGATAACCGCTGAAAGCATCTAAGCGGGAAGCCTGCTTCGAGATGAGTATTCCCACCTCCTTGAGAGGGTAAGGCTCCCAGTAGACGACTGGGTTGATAGGCCGGATATGGAAGCCCAGTGATGGGTGGAGTTGACCGGTACTAATAGGCCGAGGGCTTGTCCTCAGTTGCTCGCGTCCACTGTGTTAGTTCTGAAGTAACGAACTCCCGTTTGGCTGGTTGAGTTCATCTTCATAGTGTTTCGGTGGTCATAGCGTTAGGGAAACGCCCGGTTACATTCCGAACCCGGAAGCTAAGCCTTTCAGCGCCGATGGTACTGCAGGGGGGACCCTGTGGGAGAGTAGGACGCCGCCGAACAAATTGTGACGGGAAGCCCCGCATCTGATGATGCGGGGCTTTTCGCATTTCCAGGCATATGTGCGGGAAGGGAGCCTCTCCTTTCGGAGGGCTCCCGACCGGCGAGGGCATAGTCGTCAGAGACGGCCTGCGGCCTTCAGCGCCAAGTACGCGTCGGCGAGCGCCGGTGCGAGGTCCTCGGGCCTGGCGTCCACCACGGTGACGCCATGACGTTGCAGCTGCTCCGCCGTATTGCGGCGCTGGGCCTGGGACTGCGCGCCGGCAGCCGCCTCGTACACCGCTTCGGCCGTCCCGCGGGACTTCGTCATCTCGTCCACATGCGGGTCCGAGACAGAAGCCACCACGACCGTGTGCCGCTGCGTGAGCTGCGACAGCACCGGGAGGAGGCCCTCCTCGATCGCGACCGCGTCCAGGCTCGTCAGCAGTACGACCAGCGAACGTCGAGGAGCACCGGCCAGCGCCGCCGCACTCAGGCCACGCGCGTCCGTCTCGACCAGCTCCGGCTCCAGTGTCGCCATGGCGTCCACCATCGCCGGCATGGCATCGCCTGCCGCACGGCCCTGCACGCGGACGCGGACTTGGCGGTCGTACGCCAGCAGGTCCACCCTGTCGCCGGCCCGTGAAGCCAGCGCCGTAAGCAGCAGAGCGGCATCCATCGCCGCGTCCAGCCGGGGAACGTCCCCGACGCGGCCCGCCGACGTACGGCCCGTGTCCAGGACGACCAGGATGTGCCGGTCCCGTTCCGGCCGCCATGTGCGGACCGCGACGCTCGTCTGACGCGCCGTGGCCCGCCAGTCGATGGACCGGGTGTCGTCGCCCGGCACGTACTCCCGGAGACTGTCGAACTCGGTACCCTCACCGCGTGTCAGCACACTCGTCCGGCCGTCCAGCTCCCGCAGCCGGGCCAGCTTCGACGGCAGATGCTTGCGGCTGGTGAACGGAGGCAGGACACGGACCTTCCACGGCACGCGGTGGCCGCCCTGGCGGGCGGCCAGACCCAGCGGGCCGTACGAGCGGACGGTGATCCGATCGGCCAGCCGGTCCCCGCGGCGCGTGGGCCGCAGCACCGTCGTCAGCCTTCGACGTTCACCCGCAGGGACCTTCACCCGGTGCCGGGAAGCCTTCTGATCGGCGCCCGTGGGCCAGGAGCTCGGCGGCCACGCGTCACGGATATCCGCCCGCAGGCGGCGCCCCGAAGGGTTCTCCACGAGCAGATGCACCTGCGCATGGTCACCTAGTCGAACAGACGTGTCACCACTTCGGGTGAACCGCAGCGTTCGCACTGGCGCCGCCAGGGCGTAGTCGCACAGAATTGCGAGGGACAGGGGGGCGTTGACCGCCAGCATCCCCGTCCAGCTGGGAGCCAGGAGCCCGACCGGCAGCGATCCGATCGCCGCCAGAAGCGCGGTACGTCCGGTGAGGGCCATGGGTCACTGCCTCAGCGACGGCGCGGGGACATGGGCGAGGATCGAGTTGATGACGGAGTCGGGCGTCACGCCTTCCATCTCCGCCTCGGGGCGCAGTTGGACGCGGTGGCGCAGTGTGGGCAGGGCGAGGGCCTTCACATCGTCCGGGATGACGTAGTCCCGGCCGGTGAGCCAGGCCCAGGCGCGGGCGGTGGAGAGCAGAGCGGTGGCGCCTCGGGGGGAGACGCCGAGAGCGAGCGAGGGGGATTCACGCGTGGCACGGCAGATATCGACGACATAGCCGGCGATCTCGGGGGACACCGAGGTGCGGGCGACCGCGCGGCGGGCGGCTTCCAGATCCGCGGCGTCGGCGACGGGGCGCACGCCCGCGGCCTTCAGGTCGCGCGGGTTGAAGCCCTCCGCGTGACGGGTCACCACGTTGATCTCGTCCTCGCGGGACGGCAGAGGCACCGTCAGCTTCAGGAGGAAGCGGTCCAGTTGGGCCTCGGGGAGAGGGTAGGTGCCCTCGTACTCGACGGGGTTCTGCGTGGCCGCCACGAGGAACGGCTCGGGCAGCGGGCGCGGTGTGCCGTCCACCGTGACCTGCCGCTCCTCCATCGCCTCCAGAAGCGACGACTGCGTCTTCGGCGGGGTCCGGTTGATCTCGTCGGCGAGGAGCAGGTTCGTGAACACGGGGCCCGGCTGGAAGGAGAACTCGGCGGACCGTGTGTCGTAGACCAGTGAACCCGTCACGTCACTCGGCATCAGGTCCGGGGTGAACTGGACACGCTTGGTGTCGAGTTCCAACGACGCGGCGAGTGCGCGTACGAGCAGTGTCTTGGCGACACCGGGCACGCCCTCGAGCAGGACGTGGCCCCGGCAGAGCAGGGCGACGACGAGCCCGGTGACAGCGGGGTCCTGCCCGACCACGGCCTTGGCGATCTCGGTGCGCAGGGCTTCCAGGGAGGCGCGGGCGCGGTCCGAGTTCTCAGCGGTCTCGGGGGTCGGGGCACTCATGAGGTGCGTACCTCTCTTTCGAGGGCGTCGAGTTGGTCTGCGAGAAGAACAAGCGCGGCGTCACTGGAAGGAGCCGGGCCGAACAACAGGTCCCGCAGGCCGCCGGGATCGCCGGTGAGGCGGGCGGACACGGCGGGGAGCAGGGCGTCGGGGGAGTGGGCTTCCCTCGTCGGGACGCCCACGAGAGGAGCGAGGCGGGTGCGGGTCGCCGAGCGGAGCACGGTGGCGGCACGGTCGCGGGCGTTCGCGCGGAAGTAGAGGCGGGCGCGGCCCTCGGTCGTCTCCGACGCGCGGATCGCTACCGGGAGGCGTTCCGTGACGAGCGGGCCCAGGCGGCGGGCACGCCAGATCGCTGCCAGGACCGCGGCGACGGCGAGCTGGAGGGTGCCCCACAGCCAGCCCGAGGGGATCAGGCCGAGGAAGTCCTCTTCCTCTTCCGCCCGGTCCCTGCGGTCGGAGTCCTGGTCGTCGGCGGCGGAAGGATCACTGAGCGAAGGGAGGTACCAGACGAGATGGTCACGGGAACCGAGGAGTTGCAGGGCGAGCGACGCGTTGCCCTCGTCCGCGAGGTGCTCGTTGAAGAGCAGGTCGGCGGCGCCGAGGAGGACCGTGTCGCCGCCGGCCGAGTTCTCCAGGCGGACCAGCGTGGGCAGGCCGTCACGGAAGTAGCAGGACTCGGCGGAGGACGAGCCGGTCGTGACGTACCGTTCACCGCCCAGACTGACGGCGCCCGCGCGGCGGGCCTCGGGGAGGGAACAGCCCGGTTGCAGGGTCTTGACCGTGTCGGGCAGGTCCGTCGTCACGTCCGGGGCCAGCGCGTCGAGGGACACCGCGTCGGCGGCGACGAGGAGGGTCCGGCCGCCGGACGTGTCGATCGTGGCGCGCAGCGCGGTCTGCTGGTTGTCGCTGAGCAGATTGGGTGCCGTGACCAGGACGGTGGTGTCCGGGCCGGCCGCGTCGGTGACCTCGTCGAGAGTCGTGGCGACGCGGACCGACACGCCGCGTTCCTTCAGCAGCTCGGCGACGGCGCGGCTGCCGTTGGGGCCGGTGGAGCGGAGGTCGAGGCGGCCGTGACGGTCCTCAGTGTGCAGCAGGGCGAGACCGACGGCCGCGACGAGCAGCAGGGCCAGGGCGAACAGGACGCCGCGAACGCGGGACCAGACCTGTGCGGGCCGCCGGGAGAGGGACGTGCCGGGCGAGGTCACTGGGCGGCTCCCTGGGTGCTGCCGCTCCACTGGGGCTTGGCCCGCTGCACCGCGGCGTCCAGATCCTTCAGAAGCTGGTACGCGCGCTGGTCGGCGGTGCGGCCGCCGTATGTGACGTCGTCGAACTCGCGGGCGGCGGCGCGCAGCTCGTCGGCGTGGGCGGGCAGCGTCCGGCCCGCCTCCGCGGCCGCCTCGTCCGCTGTGCGGCCGGGCCGGGGATCGAGGAGGGTCCGTTCCTCCAGGGAGCGGACCACGGCGCGCATGCGCTCCTGGACGGCCTGGTTCCAGCGGCCCGCGGCGGCGTGCCGGTCGGCGGCCGCACGGTGGTCGGCGGCCGTGCGGGGGCCCGCGTCGAACAGCGAGTCGCCGGACACGGGGACGCTGTGCGGTGTGCCGAGCCGCCACCACAAGGCGGCGACGAGGCCCACCACGATGACGGTGATCACCACGATGCCCAGCCAGCCGCCGGGGGTGGCGCCGGACGCCGCGTCGAACAGGTCGCCGAGCCAGTCGAAGAAGGCGTCCATGGCGCGGAGCAGGAAGTTCTGGTCGTCGTCGCCGTACATCGGCTTGGACAGTTCCCGCTCCGCCGCCTCACGGGCCGGTACGCGCGGCACGTCGAGCGGTGGTCCGTCGCTGTCCGTGGCGCCCGGCTTCAGAACCGCCGCCACTCCCCCCGTGCCCGGCACCGCATCAGCTCCTAGGAGTCGTGTCGCCCGGCGACGTGGAGCCGTAGCCGGGGACGCCCGCCGCGCGGGCGAGTTCGAGGTCGAGGGCCTCACGGCGGATGCGCTGGTCCACGTAGAGGAGGACCGTCACACCGGCCGAGATCGGGTACATGATCGCCGATGCGAGGATCGCTCCGATACCCGTGATGATCAGGAACGTCCAGCTGGCCTGCGGGGCGGCGGTGCCGGAGAGCACGCCGCTCATCCCGTCACCGTCCACGAGCAGGGCGATCACGGAGAAGGGGATCACCACGATGAGGGTGATCAGCGTGGTCAGCAGCGCCGTCAGGGTCAGGATGCCGAAGATCCGCCACCACGAGCCCCGCACCAGCTTCGCGGAGCGCCGCAGCGACGCGATCACGCCCTGGCCCTCCAGCATGACCACCGAGTACGACAGGCTGAACCGCACCGTCAGCCAGATCACCAGGAGGAGCGCGGCCAGACCGCCGAAGAGCACCAGCACCGCACCCGCCACGGAGCCGATCAGCAGGCCCGGAAGGACACCGGCCAACGTGATGGCGCTGACGATCAGCGTGAGGGAAAACATCAGGCCCAGCAGCGGAACGAGACGAGGCCGGGCATCCCGCCACACGTCGCCGAACGTCACCGGCCGGCCCAGCACCGAGCGGGTCACCACGAACGTCAGCAGGGCCGTCGTCACGAACACGGCGATCAGCCCCAGCAGGGTCGAAGGCGCCAAGCCGATCATGCTGACTCGCAGCGCCTCGCCGGTCTGCTCCAGGAGCTCCGACGGGCTCGCGTCCGGGTCGGGGGCGGGCGCCTGCGGCAGCACGTACCGCTGCATCAGGATCTGCAGCAGCTGCACCACCGCCGACACGGCGAGAGTGATCCCCAGAACCGTCCGCCAGTGCGCGCGCAATGTCGAGACGGCGCCGTCCAGGATCTCGCCCACACCCAGCGGCCGCAGCGGGATCACGCCCGGCTTCGGCGCCGGCGGCTGGGCCCAGCCGCCGTACGGGCCGCGACCGCCCCAGCCCGGGGCGGGCGCGGGCGGCACCTGGCCGCCCGGCTGCGCGGCGGGCGGCGACCACTGGCCGGGCGGCGGCTGGTTCTCCGACCACTTGGGAGCGGGACCGCCCTGGTCACCGGCCGGGCTGGGCGAACCGGTGCCCTGGTCGTCGGACGGGGAAGGAGATCCGGGCGAAGCCCAGCCCGGAGAGTCGTTCACGGTCGTCCACCTCGTGGCTTGGTCGCGGGGCCCGCTCGTCGAGCCGGCTCGGGCACAACACCCCGCCACCCCGCAGAGCGGCAGGTCGGCAGCCATCGTGCCACGGGCCACCCCGCCACAGGCCAGGGCCCTGACGAGTCCCGCTCCCGCCGCGACACCTTCAATGTCTCCGGCGCAGCGGGCAGACTGGGCGAATGGCTGATCAGTACGCAGGAACTGACCCCGGCGGACAGCCGCCCGCACCTCCCGTCCTCCGCTGGGAGGAACCCCCGGAAGGGCCCGTCGTGGTGCTCCTCGACCAGACCCGGCTCCCCGCCGAGGAAGTCGGACTGGTCTGCACCGACGTGCCCGCCCTCGTCCGGGCCATCCAGACCCTGGCCGTGCGCGGCGCGCCCCTCCTCGGCATCGCCGGCGCGTACGGTGTGGCGCTCGCCGCCGCCCGGGGCTACGACGTCGACGATGCCGCCGCGCAGCTCGCCGGTGCCAGGCCCACCGCCGTCAACCTCGGATACGGCGTACGCCGTGCCCTCGCCGCCCACCGGGCCGCCGCCGAGCAGGGCGCCGCCCCCGCACAGGCGGCCGAGGCGGCCCTGAGCGAGGCGCGGCGGCTCCACCGGGAGGACGCCGAGGCCAGCACCGCCATGGCCGCCCGGGGGCTGGGCCTCCTCGACGAGCTTCTGCCCGGCGGCAGCCACCGCGTCCTCACCCACTGCAACACGGGGGCGCTCGTGTCCGGAGGGGCGGGGACCGCGTTCGCCGTCGCCCTCGCCGCCCACCGGGCCGGGCGGCTGCGGCGGCTGTGGGTCGACGAGACCCGGCCCCTCCTCCAGGGCGCCCGCCTCACCGCGTACGAAGCCGCCCGCAACGGCCTCGCCTACACGCTGCTCACCGACAACGCCGCCGGGTCCCTGTTCGCGGCCGGTGAGGTGGACGCCGTCCTCGTCGGCGCCGACCGGATCGCGGCGGACGGGTCCGTCGCCAACAAGGTGGGGACGTACCCCCTCGCCGTCCTCGCCAAGTACCACCACGTACCGTTCGTCGTCGTCGCACCCGTGACCACGATCGACCCCGGCACACCCGACGGGGCGTCCATCGAAATCGAACAGCGACCCGGGAGTGAAGTGACGCAGCTCACAGCCCAGGGGTTCGCCGGGGTGGCCGGGACCGCGCCCGGCGCCGCGACAGCCGTCGCGCCCTTGGGAACGCAGGCCTACAACCCGGCGTTTGACATCACGCCGCCCGAATTGGTGACCGCGATCGTTACCGAAGCAGGAGTGCTGTCACCGGTGACCGCAGGAGGAATCGAAGAGCTGTGTGCCAGGTCACGCCAGGTAACGATTAGCTAATGGGATGATGTCGATTATGAAGGGACGCGTCCTTGTCGTCGACGACGACACCGCACTGGCCGAGATGCTCGGGATCGTGCTGCGTGGTGAAGGGTTCGAGCCGTCGTTCGTAGCGGACGGCGACAAGGCACTCGCCGCATTCCGGGAGACCAAGCCCGACCTGGTCCTCCTCGACCTCATGCTGCCCGGACGGGACGGCATCGAGGTGTGCAGGCTGATCCGCGCCGAGTCCGGCGTGCCGATCGTCATGCTCACCGCCAAGAGCGACACGGTGGACGTCGTCGTCGGCCTCGAGTCCGGCGCCGACGACTACATCGTCAAGCCGTTCAAGCCGAAGGAGCTCGTCGCCCGTATCCGCGCCCGCCTCCGCCGGTCCGAGGAGCCCGCCCCCGAGCAGCTCACCATCGGTGACCTCGTCATCGACGTCGCCGGGCACTCCGTGAAGCGCGACGGGCAGTCCATCGCGCTCACCCCACTCGAATTCGACCTGCTCGTCGCGCTCGCCCGCAAGCCGTGGCAGGTCTTCACCCGTGAAGTCCTCCTCGAACAGGTATGGGGCTACCGCCACGCCGCCGACACGCGACTGGTGAACGTGCACGTCCAGCGACTCCGCTCGAAGGTCGAGAAGGACCCCGAGCGGCCCGAGATCGTCGTCACCGTCCGCGGTGTCGGCTACAAGGCGGGACCGAACTGACATGACCCGAGGCAGCACTGCTCCGAAGCCCGGGAAGCCGGGAGTCCGTGCGGGGCGGGCTGCCGGAACCGGGCACGGTCCCACGCGCGGGGGGCGCTTCCTCCGCGGCGGACGCATCCTCCAGGACGGAGCACCGGGAGGCCCGGTGCTCCGCCTCCTGGCCCGGTGGATCCGCCGCCCCCTCCTGCCCGCCGTACGACTGTGGCGACGCAACATCCAGCTCCGCGTCGTCGTCGCCACCCTCCTCATGTCGCTCGGCGTGGTCCTCCTGCTCGGGTTCGTCGTCATGGGCCAGGTGCGCAACGGCCTGCTCGACGCCAAGGAACGCGCCGCGCAGAGCCAGGCCGCCGGAGGGTTCTCCGCCGCCCAGGACGAGGCCAGCGCCGCCACCGGCTCCGCCCCCGCCGACGGCGACACCCCCGGCACGACCTCCCGCTCCCTCCTCAACTGGCGCTCCGACCTCGTCGTGCAGCTCGCCAGCGGAGGCGCCGGAGCCTTCGACGTCGTCGCCCTCAGCTCCGACTCCGCGGGCACCGCCCCCAGCCGCGGCGCCCGCGCCTCCGGCGGCGTCAAGGTCGAGAGCATCCCCGTCGCCCTCCGCGAGGCCGTCGCCCAGGGCACCGGCACCTTCCAGACGTACACCCGCATCCAGTACGCCGACGGCCAGCGATCCGAAGCGGGACTGGTCATCGGCAAACGCCTCAACGACGTCGAGGGCAACACGTACGAGCTGTACTACCTCTTCCCCCTCACGCAGGAAGCGGCGTCCCTCGCCCTCGTCAAAACGACCATCACCACCGCCGGGCTCTTCGTCGTCGTCCTCCTCGGCGCCATCGCCTGGCTCGTCGTCCGGCAGGTCGTCACCCCCGTCCGCATGGCCGCCGGCGTCGCCGAGCGCCTCTCCGCCGGACGCCTCCAGGAACGCATGAAGGTCACCGGCGAGGACGACATCGCCCGCCTCGGCGAAGCCTTCAACAAGATGGCGCAGAACCTCCAGCACAAGATCCAGCAGCTGGAGGACCTCTCCCGCATGCAGCGCCGCTTCGTCTCCGACGTCTCGCACGAGCTGCGCACCCCGCTCACCACGGTCCGCATGGCCGCCGATGTCATCTACGAGGCCCGGAGCGACTTCGACCCCGTCACGGCACGCTCCGCCGAACTCCTCGGCGACCAGCTCGACCGGTTCGAGTCCCTCCTCGCCGACCTCCTCGAGATCAGCCGCTTCGACGCGGGCGCCGCGGCCCTCGAAGCGGAACCCATAGACCTCCGCGACGTCGTCCACCGCGTCATCGACGGCGCCCGCCCGCTCGCCGAACACAAGGGCGGCCACATCCGCGTCGTCGGCGACGAGCAGCCCGTCATCGCCGAAGCCGACGCCCGCCGCGTCGAACGCGTCCTGCGCAACCTCGTCGTCAACGCCGTCGAGCACGGCGAAGGCCGTGACGTCGTCGTACGCCTCGCCTCCGCGGGCGGCGCAGTCGCCGTCGCCGTACGCGACTACGGCGTCGGCCTCAAGCCCGGCGAGGCCACCCGCGTCTTCAACCGCTTCTGGCGTGCCGACCCCGCCCGCGCCCGCACCACCGGCGGCACCGGCCTCGGCCTGTCCATCGCCCTCGAGGACGCCCGTCTCCACGGCGGCTGGCTCCAGGCCTGGGGCGAGCCCGGCGGCGGCTCGCAGTTCCGCCTCACCCTGCCCCGCACCGCCGACGAACCCCTCCGCGGCTCCCCCATACCGCTCGAACCCGAGGACTCCCGGCGCAACCGCCAGCACACCGCCGCCGACCACACCGGCGGCCCCGCCCGGCACACGAGCACCGGCGTACCCGGCCAGACCCAGTCCGGCAGCAGCACGGCCACCGGCCGCGTGCTCCCCGGACCGGCCCGCTCCGCCGTACCGCCCCGCCAGTCACGGTCCGCCACCGCCGACCCCACCGCCCTTCCCGGCAACGGCACCCGTGTCGTCGCGCGCGAACACGCCGCCGGACCACCGGGCAGCGGCGACGACACGCCACCGGACCAGCACCACCAAGGCCAGGACCAGACGAAGCGGAAGGACACCACCCGTGGGCGCTGACCGCCGCCACACCCACCGGCGAACCGTCCGCGGCGCCGCCCTCCTCGGCTCCGTCGCCGTCCTCGCCGGATGCGCCTCCATGCCCGACAGCGGCGACGTCAGCAGCGTCAAGGCGTCCCGGCAGGGCGACTCCCAGGTGCGCGTCTACCCCGTGCCGCCCCGCGACAACGCCGAGCCCGACGAGATCGTCGAAGGCTTCCTCGAAGCGATGACCGGCGACGACCCGGACTTCGCCACCGCCCGCCAGTACCTCACCAAGCAGGCGGCCCGCACCTGGAAGCCGGAGGAGCGCACCACCGTCCTCAGCGCCGCCCCCGTCCCCCAGCAGAGTGGGCCGGTACGCCAGGAGCACGGCGTACCCGGCGACCCGCAGACCCTCCTGTACCGGCTCTCCGGCCAGAAGGTCGCCACCGTGGACGACCGGCACGCCTACCAGCCGGTCGGCTCCATCACGTACAGCGAATCCCTCCAGCTGGTGCAGCAGCGCTCCGCCGACGGCAAGCAGAAGGAGTGGCGGATCGACGTCCTCCCGCAGGGCCTCGTCCTCGGCGAATCCGACTTCCAGCGCAACTACCGCTCCGTCAACAAGTACTACTTCGCGTCCGGCAAACCGTGGGTCGTCGCCGACCCGGTGTACATCCGGAAGCGTCAGGACCCCGTGACCAAGATGGACTCCCTGACGCAGACCGTGAAAGCCCTCCTCGAAGGCCCCACGAACTGGCTCAAGCCGGCCGTGGACACCCGCTTCCCCGCCGGGACGGAACTGAAGAAGGACACCACCGCCCTCACCACCGACGACCGCAACACCCTCAAGGTCCCGCTCAACGAGAAGGCGAACAACGTCGACCGGGAACAGTGCCGCAAAATGGCCGCGCAAGTCCTCTTCACCGTCGGAGACCTCGCCTCCACACGCGTGGAGCAGGTGGAACTCCAGCGCGCCGACGGCCGGTCCCTGTGCGTCCTCGGCGAGGACCAGCGATCCGACTTCATGGCCGACCCCACCCCCGGCCTCCGCGAGACCCCGTACTACGTGGACGCCACCGGCAAACTCGCGCAGCTTCTCCCCGGCCCCAAGGAAGCCGTGGAACCCCGGCGCGTCTACGGGCCCTTCGGTGACGGCGCCGCCAAGGTCGAGACCGTCGCCGTCGCCCGCGACGAGAAGCACGCCGCCGCCGTGTCCCAGAACGGCCGCACCCTGCGCGTCGCGTCCATCCAGTCCGACACCGACCTGCCCGAGCCTCTCGTCACCAGCCGGGGAGCCGTACCGGCCAACCGGCTCTCCGCGCCCAGCTGGGACGGACGCAACGACCTGTGGGTCGCCGACCGCGACCCCGCCGACCCCCGGCTGCTCCTGCTCCAGGGCGGCAGCGGCAAGCCCCTCACCGTCACCACGCCGTGGCTCGACGACGACGTACGGGTCGAGGAACTGCGGGTCTCCGAGGACGGCGTACGCATCGCCCTGCGCCTCAGCAGGAACGGCAAGACCACCCTTCACATCGGGCGTGTCGAACGGCAGACCGTCGGCGACCGGCAGAAGGTCTCCGTCGTCGACCTCCAGTCCGTCGCGCCCCGCATGGAGTCCGTGACGTCCGTGTCCTGGGCGGGTCCGAGCCGCCTCGTCGTCCTCGGCAAGCAGGCCGGCGGTGTCCAGCAGGTCCGCTACGTCCAGACCGACGGTTCCGCCTCCGCCGCCGTCATCCCCGGCCTCAACCAGGTCAAGGCCGTCGCCGCCGCCAACGACGAACGGGCTCCGCTGGTCGCCGCCGCCGACGACGGCATCGTCCGGCTCCAGTCCGGCGTCAACTGGCAGCCGATGGTCGAGAAGGGCACCTCGCCGGTCTACCCCGGCTGACCTGGGCGAACACTACGAGGCGCCTGCCGTGTGCACGTCGCCGTGCCGGTTGTCCACAGGGGTGGCGGACCGCGACGGGGTACGAGAGCGTAGAGCCATGCGGGGATGGTGGCAGGAGATCACCGGGCTCGTACTGCCGGTGGCCTGCGCCGGTTGCGGCCGTCCCCGCGCGGTCCTGTGCGACGCCTGTACCCGGACGCTGCACGGCCGGCAGCCGGTACGGGTACGTCCGGAACCGGAGCCTGCCGGGCTCCCCGCCGTGCGGGCGGCCGCGCCGTACGCCGACGCCGTACGGGCGGCCCTGCTCGCGCACAAGGAGCGCGGCGCACTCGCCCTAGCGGTGCCACTGGGGGCCGCCCTGGCGGGCGCGGTACGTGCTGCCGCGGCGGGCGGGGCAGCAGCGAGCGGTGGTACGGGGGTTGGGGGTGCGGGGGTGGGGGTGGGGGCCCGCCCCCTGGTGCTGGTCCCGGTGCCTTCGGCGCGGCGGGCCGTGCGGGCGCGGGGGCATGACGCGGTACGGCGGGTGGCGGTGGCCGCGGCGCGGGAGCTCAGGAGCGGCGGGGCGGCGGTCCGGGTGGCGCCGGTGCTGCGGCAGCGGCGGGCGGTGGCCGACCAGGCGGGCCTCGACGCGCGGCGGCGGCAGGCGAACATGGCCGGCGCGCTGGAGGTGCTGCCGGGCGGGGCGCGGCTGCTGGAGGGCGCCAGGGTGGTGCTGGTGGACGACCTCATGACGACGGGTGCCTCGCTGGCCGAGGCGGCGCGCGCACTGGACGAGGCGCGCGTGGTGCGGGTTTCCGGCGAGGCGGGCGCGGCGGGTGTGGTGCGGGTTTCCGGCGGGACGGACGCGGGGAATGGCGGGGATTCCCACGGGGTACCCGAAACGTTCAGCGGGCCGGGAGTGACTTCCGGCCCCGGGCGCGGCGAATTGCCGCGGGGTGACCATGGATCCGTACTGATCGGAGCCGCTGTAGTTGCTGCATCTCCAAAAGCGTTCGGGATAAACCGGAACTGACAAAGAACTTCGAACGTTGCAGGTGGTGAGGGGATGAGAACACCTGATCGGAGGTTTGTGCTGGTAGCGGGTGCCGACATCCGTCCGGGCGAGCTATGTTCGGTTGTACAGGAATGGCGAATGCCGCCCTTCACCGAATGAGCAGCCATGCGTCCGTACGGAATCCGGAGCCGGTCAGCACATCGATGTTGTGGGGGTGGGATCTTGTCGACTGGGGAGGAGGAGGTCTAAGTCGCCAAGTCCGAGACTCCGGTGCTCGCCGGGGTCTGGAGCGAAAGGGAGATGCTCGCCAGCAGCTGAGCTGGTTGGAGCGATCCGGGAACGGAGTTCTGCGTGGACATCGTCGTCAAGGGCCGCAAGACCGAGGTGCCCGAGCGGTTCCGCAAGCACGTGGCCGAGAAGCTGAAGCTGGAGAAGATCCAGAAGCTCGACGGCAAGGTGATCAGCCTCGACGTCGAGGTGTCCAAGGAGCACAACCCGCGGCAGGCCGACCGGTCCGACCGCGTGGAGATCACCCTCCACTCCCGAGGCCCGGTGATCCGGGCGGAAGCGGCCGCCGCCGACCCGTACGCAGCGCTCGACCTCGCGACCGCCAAGCTTGAGGCGCGACTGCGCAAGCAGCACGACAAGCGGCACACGCGCCGCGGCAGCGGCCGTATGACGGCCGCGGAGGTGGCCGACGCGGTGCCGGGCGCCGCCAGGCTCAACGGAGCCGGGGTCGCCGTGCTCGAGGAGTCGGAGGAGACCGTTCCGACCACGCGGATCGGCTCGCTCGAGGTGCAGGGCGAAGGCCCGCTCGTCGTGCGCGAGAAGACGCACAGGGCCGCCGCCATGTCGCTCGACCAGGCGCTGTACGAGATGGAGCTGGTCGGGCACGACTTCTATCTGTTCGTCGACGCGGAGACCAAGCAGCCCAGCGTCGTGTACCGGCGCCACGCCTACGACTACGGCGTCATCCACCTGGAGAACGACCCCCTGGCGGGGAGCGAGGGCAGCGGCGCGGGCGGAGCGCTCGGCGGCTGACGGTTCCCGACCGGTGTGGTGCCCCCGGAAGCGCCCCGTGCGCCCCCGGGGGCACCCCCGTGCCACCGAAGGATCACCGCGCGGGCGCCGGGGCATGAAATCATGGCGACGCGTACCAACCGGTCCATGCCGGACCGGGGTTGGTGCGACGACCATGAACTTCAGGGCCCCGGCCTGCAGGGGGAGGAACGATGGCGGAAAGCTTCGGCCCGGTGCATCATCCGGGCGGCTCCGGCGCCCCGGACTGCGGGGCCACCTCGCACGGCGACTCCGGAGACGGAGGGAGCGACGAGTCCAGGAAGGAACCCATCCGGGTTCTCGTGGTGGACGATCACGCGCTCTTCCGCCGTGGACTCGAGATCGTCCTCGCGCAGGAGGAGGACATCCAGGTCGTGGGGGAGGCGGGCGACGGCGCGGAAGCCGTGGACAAGGCCGCCGACCTGCTGCCCGACATCGTGCTGATGGACGTGCGCATGCCGCGGCGGGGCGGGATCGAGGCGTGTACGTCCATCAAGGAGGTCGCCCCGAGCGCGAAGATCATCATGCTGACGATCAGCGACGAGGAAGCGGACCTCTACGAGGCGATCAAGGCGGGGGCCACCGGGTACCTGCTGAAGGAGATCTCCACCGACGAGGTCGCGACGGCCATCCGCGCCGTCGCGGACGGGCAGTCCCAGATCAGCCCCTCCATGGCGTCGAAGCTGCTCACCGAGTTCAAGTCGATGATCCAGCGCAACGACGACCGCCGTCTCGTCCCGGCGCCCCGGCTCACCGACCGCGAGCTGGAGGTGCTGAAGCTGGTGGCGACGGGGATGAACAACCGGGACATCGCCAAGGAGCTGTTCATCTCCGAGAACACCGTGAAGAACCACGTCCGCAACATCCTGGAGAAGCTCCAGCTGCACTCCCGCATGGAGGCCGTGGTCTACGCGATGCGGGAGAAGATCCTGGAGATCCGGTAGGGGTCCGGCGGGGCCGGAGAGGCGCCGCTCCGGGCCGGTGGTGCCGTGACGCGGTGGCGGGGTGGACGAGTGGCCGGGTGTCGGCTCGCGAGGGGCCGCCGCCCGTTCGCCGCGGCGACGACAACGGGTCGCGCCGGGCCGCACGGGGCGTACGGCCGTCGGGCCACTGCCGCCGTCGGGTCAATGCCGCCACCCACTGCCGTCATCCGGCCACTGCCGCTGTCAGGACAGTGCCGCCGTGAGGGCCGGGGCCAGGTCGGGGCGGTCCGTTCGTTCGACGCGTACGGAGTCGCAGCCGACCCATTCCGCCGCCTCCCGCAGGGCCTTCGCCATGGGGGCTACCGCCTTGGGCCCCGCCAGGGACAGCTGCCGGGCCACCAGGGTGGTGCCCTCGCGGGCCGGGTCCACGCGGCCGAGCAGCCTGCCGCCCGCCAGCAGCGGCATCGCGAAGTAGCCGTGCACGCGCTTCTGCTTCGGCACGTACGCCTCCAGGCGGTGGGTGAAGCCGAAGATCCGTTCCGTGCGGGCCCGCTCCCAGATCAGCGAGTCGAACGGGGACAGCAGCGTCGTACGGTGTCGTCCGCGCGGCTCGCTCGCGAGCGCCTCCGGGTCCGCCCAGGCGGGCTTGTCCCAGCCCTCGACCCGCACCGGCACGAGCCCCGAGTCGGCGACGACCGCGTCGAACTCCTCGCCCCTGATGCGGTGGTAGTCGGCGATGTCCGCGCGCGTGCCCACGCCCAGGGCCTGACCGGCCAGCCGTACGAGGCGGCGCAGGCACTCCCGGTCGTCCAGCTCGTCGTGGAGCAGCTCGGCGGGGACGGCGCGCTCCGCCAGGTCGTACACGCGCTTCCAGCCGCGCCGCTCGACGCATACCACCTCGCCGAACATCAGCGCCCGCTCGACGGCGACCTTGGAGGCGGACCAGTCCCACCACTCGCCGCCGTTCTTGGCGCCGCCCAGCTCCGTCGCCGTGAGGGGGCCCTGGGCGCGCAGCTGGTTGATCACCGCGTCGTACGCGCCGTCCGGCAGGTCGTGGTGCCACTGGGGGCGGCGGCGGTAGGCGCGGCGGCGGAACGCGAAGTGCGGCCACTCCTCGATGGGCAGCACGCACGCGGCGTGCGACCAGTACTCGAAGGCGTGCCGTCCCGTCCAGTACGCGGCGTCCACGGTCTGGCGGCCGACGGCGCCGAGGCGGGCGTACGGCACGAGCTCGTGGGAGCGGGCCAGGACGGAGATCGTGTCCAGCTGGACCGCGCCGAGGTGCCGCAGGACGCCGCGCACTCCGGCGCGCCGGTCGGGTGCGCCGAGGAATCCCTGCGCGCGCAGGGCCATGCGGCGGGCCTCGTCGGCCGAGAGCTCATGCGTGGGTCGGGGCGGCGTCGTGGTCATGCTTCGCACGATAGAGGCCGTCACTGACAGTCCCGGATGGTTTTCCACAGGCCGGGTGCTCGGGGCTCAGGGCCTGGCGGACGGCAGGTACGGGGTGGGGGAGGGCAGGCCCAGGTCGGAGGGGAGGAGGGAGGCGAGCCAGCAGTCGCGGCGGCTGTCGGGACGGGCGAACGCCGCGCGGAGGGTGCCCTCCAGGGTGAAGCCGGCCTTCTCGGCGACGAGGCGGGACGCGGTGTTGCCGACTTCGGCCCGCCACTCCAGGCGGGTGCAGCCGAGGGTGGTGAACGCCCAGTGGGCGAGGGTGCGGGTGGCTTCGGTGGCGTAGCCGTTGCCGCGGTGTTCGCGGACCGTGTAGAAGCCGATCTCCCAGGTGCCCGCGCGCGGATGGTGGAGGCTGACGGATGCCAGCAGGGGGCCGGTCGCCTGGCCGCGGGGGCGTACGGAGAAGGTGTACTCCGTGTCGTCGCGCCAGGCGTCGGGGACGTACCGGCAGACGAAGTCGCGCGCGTCGGCGATGCCGTACGGGTCGGGCAGCGGTATCCAGCGCTTGATCTGCGGGTCCTGGACGGCGGCGCGGACCTCCTCGGCGTCGTCCGGGGCGAAGGGGCGCAGCAGAAGTCGCCGGGAGTTCAGGGTGACGGGTTCCATGGGCGGGATTGTGGCGGCGGCGGGGTGCGGGGGCGAACCGATTGCGGTGGTGGCGGCACCTTCGGCGCGTCCCGCGCGTTCTCCTTGAGGGCGGCGGCGGCCCCGGCGATCGTTCATGGGAGGTGCGGACCTCCCGGCGTGGCGGGGTCCTCGCTTACGATGACCGTTGCGGTGGGGACCACCTGCCGTGCCCGTGCCAGTGTCCATGACAAGACCCAGTGCCAGGCCCGACCGGCAAGGAGACCAGCCTCAGTGTCCGTCTTCAACAAGCTCATGCGTGCAGGCGAAGGCAAGATCCTGCGCAAACTGCACCGCATCGCGGACCAGGTCAACTCCATCGAAGAGGACTTCGTCAACCTCTCCGACGCCGAGTTGCGGGCCCTCACCGACGAGTACAAGCAGCGGTACCAGGACGGTGAGAGCCTCGACGACCTGCTCCCGGAGGCCTTCGCGACCGTTCGTGAGGCGGCCAAGCGCGTGCTCGGCCAGCGCCACTACGACGTGCAGCTGATGGGTGGCGCCGCGCTGCACCTCGGGTACGTGGCGGAGATGAAGACCGGTGAGGGCAAGACCCTCGTCGGTACGCTCCCGGCGTATCTGAACGCGTTGTCAGGCAAGGGCGTGCACCTGATCACGGTGAACGACTACCTGGCGGAGCGCGACTCCGAGCTGATGGGCCGGGTGCACCAGTTCCTGGGTCTGTCGGTGGGCTGCATCCTGGCGAACATGTCGCCGGCGCAGCGCCGCATGCAGTACAACTGCGACATCACGTACGGCACGAACAACGAGTTCGGCTTCGACTACCTGCGCGACAACATGGCGTGGTCGAAGGACGAGCTGGTGCAGCGCGGCCACAACTTCGCGTGTGTCGACGAGGTCGACTCGATCCTGGTGGACGAGGCCCGTACGCCGCTGATCATCTCGGGTCCGGCGGACCAGGCGACGAAGTGGTACGGCGACTTCGCGAAGCTGGTGCAGCGGCTGAAGCGCGGCGAGCCGGGCAATCCGCTGAAGGGCATCGAGGAGACCGGCGACTACGAGGTCGACGAGAAGAAGCGGACCGTCGGCATCCACGAGTCGGGTGTCGCGAAGGTCGAGGACTGGCTGGGCATCGACAACCTCTACGAGTCGGTGAACACGCCGCTCGTCGGTTACCTGAACAACGCCATCAAGGCGAAGGAACTGTTCAAGAAGGACAAGGACTACGTCGTCATCGACGGCGAAGTCATGATCGTCGACGAGCACACGGGCCGTATCCTCGCGGGCCGCCGGTACAACGAGGGCATGCACCAGGCGATCGAGGCGAAGGAAGGCGTCCCGATCAAGGACGAGAACCAGACCCTCGCCACGATCACGCTGCAGAACTTCTTCCGCCTGTACGACAAGCTGTCCGGTATGACCGGTACGGCGATGACCGAGGCCGCCGAGTTCCAGCAGATCTACAAGCTGGGCGTCGTGCCGATCCCGACGAACCGGCCGATGGTCCGCAAGGACCAGTCGGATCTGATCTACCGCACCGAGGTCGCGAAGTTCGCGGCGGTCGTGGACGACATCGCGGAGAAGCACAAGAAGGGCCAGCCGATCCTCGTCGGTACGACGTCGGTCGAGAAGTCCGAGTACCTGTCGCAGCAGCTGTCGAAGCGCGGCATCCCGCACGAGGTGCTGAACGCGAAGAACCACGAGCGTGAGGCGTCGATCGTCGCGCAGGCCGGCCGCAAGGGCGCGGTGACGGTCGCGACGAACATGGCCGGCCGCGGTACGGACATCAAGCTCGGCGGCAACCCCGACGACCTCGCCGAGGCGGAGCTGCGCCAGCGCGGCCTCGACCCGGTCGAGACGCCGGACGAGTGGGTGGCTGCCCTGCCGGAGGCCCTGGAGAAGGCCGAGCTGGCGGTGAAGGCCGAGTCCGAGGAGGTCAAGAATCTCGGCGGCCTGTACGTGCTCGGTACGGAGCGCCACGAGTCGCGGCGTATCGACAACCAGCTGCGCGGCCGTTCCGGCCGTCAGGGCGACCCGGGCGAGTCCCGCTTCTACCTGTCGCTGGGCGACGACCTGATGCGGCTGTTCAAGGCGCAGATGGTCGAGCGCGTCATGGCGATGGCGAACGTGCCGGACGACGTGCCGATCGAGAACAAGATGGTCACGCGCGCGATCGCGTCCGCCCAGTCGCAGGTCGAGCAGCAGAACTTCGAGACGCGCAAGAACGTCCTGAAGTACGACGAGGTGCTCAACCGGCAGCGTGAGGTCATCTACGGCGAGCGCCGCCGCGTCCTGGAGGGCGAGGACCTGCACGAGCAGATCCGCCACTTCATGGACGACACGATCGACGCCTACATCCAGGCGGAGACCGTCGAGGGCTTCGCGGAGGAGTGGGACCTGGAGCGGCTGTGGGGCGCGTTCAAGCAGCTCTACCCGTGCAAGGTCACCATCGAGGAGCTGGAGGACGCCGCCGGGGACCGGGCCGGTATCACGGCGGAGTTCATCGCGGAGTCCGTCAAGGACGACATCCACGAGCAGTACGAGGCGCGTGAGAAGCAGCTCGGCTCCGAGATCATGCGTGAGCTGGAGCGGCGGGTCGTGCTGTCCGTGCTGGACCGCAAGTGGCGCGAGCACCTCTACGAGATGGACTACCTCCAGGAGGGCATCGGCCTGCGCGCCATGGCGCAGAAGGACCCGCTGGTCGAGTACCAGCGCGAGGGCTTCGACATGTTCAACGCCATGATGGAGGGCATCAAGGAGGAGTCCGTCGGCTACCTGTTCAACCTGGAGGTCCAGGTCGAGCAGCAGGTCGAGGAGGTCCCGGTGGAGGCGGCGCAGGAGCGGCCGTCGCTGCAGAAGGAGGAGGCCGTGCCCGCGGGCGCCGGCCGCCCCGAGATCCGCGCCAAGGGCCTGGACGCCCCGCAGCGGCCGAACCGGCTGCACTTCTCCGCGCCGACCGTCGACGGTGAGGGCGGCATCATCGAGGGCGACTTCGACAACGGCGGCGCCCGGTCCGAGACGGACGGCATGACGCGCGCGGAGCGCCGCAAGGCCCAGAAGGGCGGCCGCCGCCGCAAGAAGTGACCCGGCGGCCTCAGCCTGAGTGAAGGCGGGACCGGTGCACGCTCCGCGGGCGTGCTCCGGTCCCGCCTTTCGCGTGTGCGGTCCCGCCGCGTGGGCGCGGCGCCGTTGTACGCGCGCGTGGCGTGGTTGTACGCGCGCGTGGCGGCCTCGCGGGAGCCGGTGCGCTGTGGCTGGCGGGGTGCTGTGAGGCCGCTGGAGGGGCCTTGCGGGCCCCCGTGCGGCCTCCGGAGGCTGTGCGGGGCCGCTGGCGCGGCTTGATAAGCGGCTGGTGGGCTCCCTGCCCCTCGGCGGCGGAGCGGGGAGCCCGAGTGGCTACGCGGGGCCGAGGTCCACAGCCGCGCAGCGCCACCTGCGGTCCTGGCCCCGTTCCAGGCGGAACGCCATCGCCCGTACCCGAGCGCCCGTCGTCACGGTGGCGAACGCCTCCACCACGCTCTCCGACAGCGGGGCCCCACCGCACCGGCGCAGTACCGGGCGGGAGCCGCGGGTGGTGCCGGCGGGGCGCAGGGGGTTGGCCGGGGCCAGGCGGATCAGCTGCTCGTACGCCTCGCCGATCGTGTGGCCCAGCATCCAGTGCACGGGCCGCTCCCCGGTCAGTACGGCCAGCAGCCGCTCGGCGAACACCACGTGCGGCGGCAGGACGCGCGGGCGTACGGCGACCGTCGAACCGGCCGGTGGGCGGGGCCGTACGGCTCCGGGGCGGGCCTCGCCGGGGCGGCTGCTGCCCGGCCGCGCGCTGCCGCCCGGCCGACGCAGGTCACGCCGCCCACCGGGGCGGCCCGCCGCACGCGCCACCCGCCCGGTCTCGGGCACGGCTGCCCGGGCGTTGCCGGGTCCGGACGGGTGCGTTTCGGCCCGGCGTGGGTCGGGGGCTGGCGGCGCAGCCGGGTGCGGGCCGACCGGTGAGGGCGCAACGGGGTTCGAGGCGGCCTGATCCGAGCTTGCCGGTGATGGTGCGGCTGAGTGCGAATGTGCCGGTGGCGGGGCGGTCGGGTGCGGGGAGACCGGGTGGGCGCCCGTCCCGTGCGAGCCCGCCGGTGTTGGGGCGGCCCGGTGCGGGGCGGCCGAGGAGGTACCGGCCTCGCGCGGGTCTGCGGGTGACGGGTCTGCCTGGGGTGCCGTGACCGGGTGCGCGGGGGCCGAGTGGGTGTCGGGCCGGTGCGAGCCAGTGGGTGACGGGGCTGTCGGGTGCGCCGTGGCCGAGTGCGTAACGGTCGGGCGGGGGTGGAGCTTGGGGGGCGTGGCGTTGCGGGCGGGGGTGGTGCCAAGGCCCTCCGGGGGCTTCCAGCGGGGTGGGGTGGTGGAGTGCGTGTCGGCCGGGCCCCGGGGCGACGGGACGTGGGCGGGCCGTGCTTCGGGGGTGGAGATCGGGGTGGGCGGCATCGGCGTGGTCCCTTCCGTCAGCCCGGATTACCGGGGGGTAACTTCGCGCTGGCCCACTTCTACGGGTGCGTCACCCGCCCCGCAACGACCTGTCAAGCCCGTGCCACGACGGCCCGGAATCACCTGTCCGGGTGACAGGGGCCAAGGGGCGTCTGGGTTCACGAGGGGTCCGTGCAACGCGCGGTGGACGTCGGGGACCCCCAATACCAGCCCCCGAAGGGGTACGGCCGCACGTATCCTGAGGACGTCTGTCGACTACGAAAGCGGCCTGTCATGCGCGTGTACGTTCCCCTGACCCTCCCCGGTCTCGCACAGGCGCACAGGACGGGAACCCTCGGCGCGGGCACGCTCACCGCGTACGCCGTCACGCCTGGCCTGCGCGAGTGGTACGTCTCCGACGACATCGAGGAGCTGGAGTACGCCGCGCTCAGCCGCGCAGCAGCCGCCTCGCTGCGCCTCATCGCCGCCGACCCGGACGCCGCGCGCCGCCGGGTCGTCGTCGCCGTGGACGTCCCGGACGGCGCCGCGACCGCCGACCCCGACCGGGGCCTCGACCCCGCGTCGGTCGGCGAGGTGCGGGTCGCCGGGCCCGTGCCGCTGGCCAAGGCCGCGGCCGTACACGCCGACTCGTCCGACGCCGAGGCCGATGTGACCGCCGCCGCCGACGCGCTCGGCGCGGCCGACATGGGCGACGACGACGCCCAGTTCACCGTGGACGGCGCCGAGGACCACGAGCTGCTCTGGTACGGCGTCCAGGAGATCCCGAACCTGGTGGACTGAGGCCCGGGGTCCGTTGTCGGACCCTGCCGGTACGGTTTTCGCCATGGGGAAGTACCGCGCGCATCTGGTCTGGGACTGGAACGGGACTCTGCTCGACGACATCACGGCCGTCATCGAGGCGACGAACGCCGCCTTCGAGGAGATAGGCCTGCCGCCGATCACGCTCGAGCGGTACCGGGAGCTGTACTGCGTGCCGATCCCCCTGTTCTACGAGCGGCTGCTCGGCCGGCTGCCCAGCGAGGAGGAGTGGGCCGTCATGGACGGCACGTTCCACCGGCACTACTGGTCGCGTGCCGACGCGTGCGGGCTCACCGACGGGGCGGCCGAGCTGCTGGCGGCGGCGCGCGAGTTCGGGCGGACCCAGTCGCTGCTGTCGCTGGCGCCGCACGAGCGCCTGGTGCCGCTGGTGCGGCAGCACGGCATCCACGACTGGTTCGTCCGCGTCGACGGGCGTACGGGCCACTCCACGTCCGGCAAGGCCGAGCACATGGTGCGGCACCTGAGGGCCCTGGACGGCGTCCCGCCCGAGCGGATCGTCGTCATCGGGGACGCGGCGGACGACGCGGTCGCGGCGGCGCACGTCGGCGCGCGGGCGGTGCTGTACACGGGCGGTTCGCACAGCCGGGCCAGCCTGGAGGCCGTGGGCGTTCCGGTGGTGGACACGCTGACGGAAGCCGTCGCCGTCGCCGAGGACCTGGTCGCCTGAGCGGGCATCCCGACACCTGACGCCCGGCGCCCGGACCGCGCCCACGACGCCCACCGCGCCCGGCGCCCCGCGCCCATCCCGCCCGGCGCCCGGACCGCGCCGACGCCTCGACGGCGTCCGACCGACGCGCCCGGCGCGCCAGTGCCCCCGCGCGTGGACGCCCGGCGGACCGTACGGCCGTGCGGCTCGACGTCCGGAAGGGGGGCCCGACCGTGGCCCGGTCTGGTGGGGTTCGTGGGGAGCTGGGCGGCTTGCCCGCTCGCGCGCGCGTCTGTCGCTGTCCACACTGTCAAACTTCGCGGCTGTCTTTTGTACACATACGGCTCATGACGGCCGAGGGGTGAGGAGCGATAGCCTGGACCCGTGATCAGCGCTATACGCCGTGGGGGCAGCGGAGCCCCCGGCCGGCGCCCGATGTGCCTTCGTGCCCGGGCGGCAGCTGATCCTTTCTGCCCGGTTCCCCCGCCACCCAAGGCTTCCCCGCCGAGATTGGCCGAGAATGATCCGGGCTTCTCTCATTCAGGCATAACGTCCACGACGAGCGGATACCCCGCGTTGAAGCGTGAACGTGACGCCGCCCCCTTCCCCTACGTCACGCAACGGCGCGCGACAGGAGCCAGAGGACATGCAGACCAAGCTGGACGAAGCCAAGGCCGAGCTGCTCGAACGGGCCGCCCGGGTAGCTGAGAACGAGACCGGGGACAGGCCCGACCCGGGCACCGTGCTCGAGTACCTCCAGCGTTACTACCTGCACACCGCTCCCGAGGACCTCACGGACCGCGACCCCGTCGACGTGTACGGCGCCGCGCTCTCCCACTACCGGCTGGCCGAGAACCGCCCCCAGGGCACGGCCAACGTCCGCGTGCACACGCCGACCGTCGAGGAGAACGGCTGGACGTGCAGCCACTCCGTGGTCGAGGTCGTCACCGACGACATGCCGTTCCTGGTGGACTCCGTCACCAACGAGCTGTCCCGGCAGAACCGCGGCATCCACCTCGTCGTGCACCCGCAGGTCGTCGTCCGCCGTGATGTGACCGGAAAGCTCGTCGAGGTCATCACCTCCGGCCCCGGCTCCGAGTTCGGCGGCCACACCAGGCCGCAGGACGCGCTGGTCGAGTCGTGGATCCACGTCGAGATCGACCGCGAGACCGACCGCGCCGACCTCAAGCAGATCACCGCCGACCTGCTGCGCGTCCTGTCCGACGTCCGCGAGGCCGTCGAGGACTGGGAGAAGATGCGCGACGCCGCGCTCCGCCTCTCCGAGGGCCTCGCCGACGAGCCGACCGCCGCCGACCTGCGGCCCAGCGAGGTCGAGGAGGCCCGCGAGCTGCTGCGCTGGCTGGCCGACGACCACTTCACGTTCCTCGGCTACCGCGAGTACAACCTCGTGGACGGCGACGCCCTCGCCGCCGTCCCCGGCACCGGCCTCGGCATCCTGCGCTCCGACCCGCACCACAGCGGCGACGACGCCCACGGCCACCCGGTCTCGCCGTCGTTCAACCGGCTGCCCGCCGACGCCCGCGCCAAGGCCCGCGAGCACAAGCTGCTCATCCTCACCAAGGCCAACAGCCGCGCCACCGTCCACCGCCCGTCGTACCTGGACTACATCGGCGTCAAGAAGTTCGACGCGCAGGGCAACGTCGTCGGCGAGCGCCGCTTCCTCGGCCTGTTCTCGTCCGCCGCGTACACCGAGTCCGTGCGGCGCGTCCCCGTCATCCGCCGAAAGGTCGCCGAGGTCCTCGACGCGGCGGGCTTCTCGCCCGCCAGCCACGACGGCCGCGACCTGCTGCAGATCCTGGAGACGTACCCCCGCGACGAGCTGTTCCAGACGCCCGTCGACCAGCTGCTGTCCATCGTCACCAGCGTCCTGTACCTCCAGGAGCGCCGCCGGCTGCGCCTCTACCTGCGCCAGGACGAGTACGGCCGCTACTACTCGGCGCTCGTCTACCTGCCGCGCGACCGGTTCAACACGACCGTCCGCGAGCGGCTCACCGACATCCTGAAGGAGGAGCTCGGCGGCACCAGCGTGGACTTCACCGCCTGGAACACCGAGTCCGTCCTCTCCCGCCTCCACTTCGTCGTCCGCGTCCCGCAGGGCACCACCCTCACCCCGCTCACCGACGCCGACGCCGACCGCATCGAGAACCGGCTCGCCGAGGCCGCCCGCTCCTGGGCCGACGGCTTCAGCGAGGCGCTCAACGCCGAGACCGGCGAGGAGCGCGCCGCCGAGCTGCTGCGCCGCTACGGCAACGCCTTCACCGAGGGCTACAAGGCCGACCACTCGCCGCGCGCCGCCGTCGCCGACGTCCTCCAGATGGAGCAGCTCACCCAGGGCGGCGAGGACTTCGCGCTGTCCCTGTACGAGCCGGTCGGCGCCGCCCCCGGCGAGCGCCGCTTCAAGATCTACAAGACGGGCGCGCAGGTCTCCCTCTCCGCCGTGCTGCCGGTCCTCAACCGGCTCGGCGTCGAGGTCGTCGACGAGCGGCCGTACGAGCTGCGCTGCGCCGACCGCACGCACGCCTGGATCTACGACTTCGGCCTGCGCATGCCCGCGCCCGCCGGGAGCGGCGGCGACTACCTGGGCGACGACGCCCGCGAGCGGTTCCAGGAGGCGTTCGCCGCGACCTGGACCGGGCAGGCCGAGAACGACGGCTTCAACGCCCTGGTGCTGCGCGCCGGGCTGTCCTGGCGGCAGGCGATGGTGCTGCGCGCGTACGCCAAGTACCTGCGGCAGGCCGGTTCGACGTTCAGCCAGGACTACATGGAGGACACCCTCCGCGACAACGTCCACACGACGCGGCTGCTCGTCTCGCTGTTCGAGGCGCGGATGTCGCCCGAGCGGCAGCGGGCCGGGACCGAGCTGACGGACGGCATCCTGGAGGAGCTCGACGGCGCCCTCGACCAGGTCGCCTCGCTCGACGAGGACCGCATCCTGCGCTCCTTCCTCACCGTCATCAAGGCGACCCTGCGGACCAACTTCTTCCAGAAGGACGCCGACGGGCGGCCGCACGCGTACGTGTCGATGAAGTTCGACCCGCAGGCCATCCCCGACCTGCCGGCGCCGCGCCCCGCGTTCGAGATCTGGGTGTACTCGCCCCGCGTCGAGGGCGTCCACCTGCGGTTCGGCAAGGTCGCGCGCGGTGGTCTGCGCTGGTCGGACCGGCGCGAGGACTTCCGTACGGAGATCCTCGGCCTGGTCAAGGCGCAGATGGTGAAGAACACCGTCATCGTCCCGGTCGGCGCGAAGGGCGGCTTCGTCGCCAAGCAGCTGCCCGACCCGTCCGTGGACCGCGACGCGTGGATGGCCGAGGGCATCGCCTCGTACCGGACGTTCATCTCCGCGCTGCTCGACATCACCGACAACCTGGTCGGCGGCGAGGTCGTGCCGCCCGCCGACGTGGTCCGCCACGACGAGGACGACACGTACCTGGTCGTCGCCGCCGACAAGGGCACCGCGACGTTCTCCGACATCGCCAACGAGGTCGCCGTCGGGTACGGCTTCTGGCTCGGTGACGCCTTCGCGTCCGGCGGCTCCGCCGGGTACGACCACAAGGGCATGGGCATCACCGCGCGCGGCGCGTGGGAGTCCGTGAAGCGGCACTTCCGCGAGCTGGGCCACGACACGCAGACGCAGGACTTCACCGTCGTCGGCGTCGGCGACATGTCCGGCGACGTGTTCGGCAACGGCATGCTGCTGTCCGAGCACATCCGGCTCGTCGCCGCGTTCGACCACCGGCACATCTTCATCGACCCGAACCCGGACGCGGCCGTCTCGTACGCCGAGCGGCGCCGCCTGTTCGAGCTGCCCCGCAGCTCCTGGGCCGACTACAACGCCGACCTGCTCTCCCCGGGCGGCGGCGTCCACTCGCGGCAGGCCAAGTCCATCCCGGTCAACGCCCACATGCGGGCGGCGCTCGGCATCGACGAGGGCGTCACCAAGCTGACCCCGGCCGAGCTGATGAAGGCGATCCTCAAGGCCCCGGTGGACCTGCTGTGGAACGGCGGCATCGGCACGTACGTCAAGGCGTCCAGCGAGTCGCACGCCGACGTCGGCGACAAGGCCAACGACGCGATCCGCGTCAACGGCGAGGACCTGCGCGTCAAGGTCGTCGGCGAGGGCGGCAACCTCGGCCTCACCCAGCTCGGACGGATCGAGTTCGCCCGCAGCGGCGGACCCGAGGGCACCGGCGGCAAGGTCAACACCGACGCCATCGACAACAGCGCGGGCGTGGACACCTCCGACCACGAGGTGAACATCAAGATCCTGCTGAACGGCCTCGTCGCGGACGGCGACATGACCGTCAAGCAGCGCAACAAGATCCTCGCGGAGATGACCGACGAGGTGGGCCGCCTGGTCCTGCGCAACAACTACGCGCAGAACGTGGCGCTCGCCCTCGCCGTCCACCAGTCCGGCTCCCTCCTCCACGCCCACCAGCGGTTCCTGCGCCGCCTGGAGAGCGACGGGCACCTCGACCGCGACCTGGAGTTCCTGCCCAGCGACCGGCAGATCCGCGAGCTGCTGGGCACGGGCAAGGGCCTCAGTCAGCCCGAGCTCGCCGTCCTCATGGCGTACACCAAGATCACGGTGGCGGAGGAGCTGATCGCCACCGACCTGCCGGACGACCCGTACCTGCGGAGCCTGCTCCACGAGTACTTCCCGACGACGCTGCGCGAGCAGTTCCCCGACCAGATCGACGCGCACGCGCTGCGCCGCGAGATCATCACCACGATCCTCGTGAACGACACGGTCAACAGCGGCGGCTCGACGTTCCTGCACCGCCTGCGGGAGGAGACCGGCGCGTCGATCGCGGAGATCGTCCGGGCGCAGACCGCCGCCCGCGCCATCTTCGGCCTGGGCGGGGTCTGGGACGCCGTCGAGGCGCTCGACAACAGGGTCCCGGCCGAGGTGCAGACCCGCATCCGGCTCCACTCGCGCCGCCTCGTCGAGCGCGGTACGCGCTGGCTGCTCAACAACCGGCCGCAGCCGCTCCAGCTCGCCGAGACGATCGACTTCTTCGGCGCCCGCGTCGAGCAGGTGTGGGCCGAGCTGCCGAAGATGCTGCGCGGCGCCGACCTGGAGTGGTACGAGGGCCTGGTCACCGAGCTGACCACGGCGGGCGTGCCGGGCGAGCTGGCGGCGCGGGTCGCCGGGTTCTCGTCGGCGTTCCCGACGCTGGACATCGTGGCCATCGCGGACCGCACCGGCAAGGACGCCCTCGCCGTCGCCGAGGTGTATTACGACCTCGCCGACCGGCTGCGGATCACGCAGCTGATGGACCGGATCATCGAGCTGCCGCGGGCCGACCGCTGGCAGTCGATGGCCCGCGCCGCGATCCGCGAGGACCTGTACGCGGCGCACGCCGCGCTCACCTCCGACGTGCTGTCGGCCGGGAACGGCACGTCCACGCCGGAGGAGCGGTTCACCGCCTGGGAGGACAAGAACGCCTCGCTGCTGGCGCGCGCCCGGACGACGCTGGAGGAGATCCAGGGCTCCGACGCGTTCGACCTGGCGAACCTTTCGGTGGCGATGCGGACGATGCGTACGCTGCTGCGCACCCACAGCTGAGCGCCCGCTCCGCGTGCGCCGGGGGCGCCCACCCGTGTGGTGGGCGCCCCCGGCGCGTTCCGCGGGTGGGGGCGGTGGGGGCGGTGGGGCGTCGGGGCGGTGCGGGCGGTGGGGCGCGCTTCCGTGGTCGTACGCCCCTGCGGGCTGTGGTACGCACCCGCCGTGTCGCCGTGCCCGTACCTGCTCCCGTACGCCTTCGTCGTCTCCCCGCGCCCGTACGTGCTCCTGTACGCCCCCTACCGCTGCCGTGCCGCGCCCGCGGCCGTGCTCCACGGGACGCGCAGGACGTCCGGGGCCGACTCCTCCCACAGCAGCCGGCACGACAGCAGCGCTGCCGCGACGAGCAGCCCGTTGCGGGCCAGCATCAGCAGGCACCCGACCGGCGTGACGGCCAGCACCTCCCCGTACAGCAGCGGGTAGGCGAACGAGGTCAGCGCGGCGGCGGGCAACAGCAGCAGGGCGACCGGCCGCTGCGTGGTGTTCCGGGACGTCAGGCACACCGCCGCCAGCCCCAGCGCCCACACGAGGTACTGGGGGCTGATCACCCGGCTCGTGACCGTCACCAGCAGCACGGCGGCCAGCGCCGCGTCCAGGGGCGTGGCGTCCGACCAGTGCAGCGACCGCACCCGCCACATCACCAGCCACAGCAGCGCCACCCCGGTGCACACCAGCGACCCGGTGGCGACCGCCTCCACGGGCGGCCCGGCGAACTCGAACGCCCCGTACCGGAAGACGACCTCCCCGCGCCACCCCACCAGGTGCGCGAGCGACAGCAGCGTCCCGCCGACCGACTCCACCTGCACGCCCCGGCCGCCCTGGTGCCGCAGGAAGTCCAGGGTGTGCGGGTACGCCACGGCCAGCGCCACCGCACCCACCAGCGCGGTGACCACCGCCGACCACCAGGACCGCCGCGTGCCGGGCCCCGGCGTCGTACCGGTCAGGGTGAGCAGCGGCCAGCCCTTGGCGAGCGCGCCGAGCCCCGCCAGTACGCCGCCGAGCCGCGCCCGCCCGGCGCGCAGCGCGAGGAGGGCGGCCACGGCCAGCGCGGTGACCGGCAGGTCGTAGCGGGCGAGCGGGGTGTGCAGCAGCAAGGGCAGGCCGCCGGTCCAGTACCAGGCGCCGTCCCCGCCGGCGCGCGCCAGGGCGAGGGTCACCGCGAGGTCGGCGAGCAGGGCCAGCGCGACGAACGCCTGGAAGTACGTGAGGCCCGGCACGCCGCCCGGCGCGAGGATCACCAGGGCGGCGCCGGGCGGGTACTGCCAGGTCGTCTCGTCGGCGGGCAGGTCGCCGCCCGCGATCCGCTCGTACCAGTGGCGGTAGAGGACGTGGACCTCCTTGCCGACCTCGCCGATGCCGAGCGTGTCGTGGGTCAGCAGCCACAGCAGCGCGGCGCGGCTGACCGCCCAGACGGCGAGCAGGGGCAGGAGGTCGGGCCGGTGCCGCTCACGGAAGCGGAGCCGGTCACGGCTGAAGGTCGGCGGGGCGCTGAGCCGGTGCGTGGTCATCCCCGCGAACACTAGTGACGCTTTGGGGTGGTTCGCCCGTTGTCTACGGCGTCGGGGTGACGGGTGGCGGGGGAACGGGCGGCGGGGGTGACGGACAGCGGCTCGGCGGGCGTCGCGTGCCGTGACCGGCGGGCGGCCGGGTCCGGAGGCTCAGCGCGTGCCGCGCTCGTACGCCGTGACCACCTCGTCGGACGGGCCGTCCATCAGGACCCGGCCCGACTCCAGCCAGATCGCCCGGTCGCAGGTCTCCCGGATGGTCGAGTTGCTGTGGCTGACGAGGAACACCGTGCCCGCCTCGGCGCGCAGTTCGTTGATCCGCTGCTGGCTGCGCTGCCGGAACGCCGCGTCGCCGGTGGCCAGCGCCTCGTCGATGAGCAGCACGTCGTGGGAGCGGGCGGCGGCGATGGAGAACCGCAGCCGGGCGCCCATCCCGGAGGAGTACGTGCGCATCGGCAGGGACACGAAGTCACCCTTGTCGTTGATCCCGGAGAACTCCACGATCCGCTCGTACCGCTCCTTCACCTCCGCACGGGTCATGCCCATCGCGAGGCCGCCGAGGACGATGTTCCGTTCGCCCGTCAGGTCGCCCATCAGCGCGGCGTTGACGCCGAGGAGGCTGGGCTGGCCCTGGGTGTAGACGTGGCCCCGGCTGGGCGGCAGCAGGCCCGCGACGGCCTTCAGGAGCGTGGACTTGCCGGAGCCGTTGCTGCCGATGAGCCCGATGGCCTCACCCTTGTACGCGGCGAAGCTGACGCCCTTGACGGCGTGCACCGTACGGGTCGCCGGGGCGGCCCTCCCTCGCGCGAGGACCCTGCCGAGGAGCGAGGTCCCGGCGGGGCGGGCGGACCGCGCGCCCTGCACGGTGTAGGTCACGTGGACGTCGTCCACGACGACGGTCGGTACGCGTTCAGCCACGGCCGTACGTCTCCTCTGCCTGCCAGAACCAGATGAACCCGCCGACGAAGGCGGCCAGCGCCCAGCCCGCGGCCGCCGCCCACACGTGGGGCGGGAGCTGCGCGGCGGTGAAGCTGTCGATCAGCGCGAAGCGGACCAGGTCGATGTAGAGGGCCGCCGGGTTGTACTGGAGGGCCAGCTCCACCAGGCGCGGCAGCTGCCGGCCCGCCAGGACGTGCTGGATGCTCCACATCACGCCCGACGCGTACATCCAGGTCCGCAGCACGAACGGCATCACCTGCGCCACGTCCGGCGTCCGCGCCGCGAGCCGCGCCAGGACGAGCGCCACGCCCGCGTTGAAGAGCGTCTGGAGCACCAGCGCCGGAACGGCGAGCAGCCAGGACGGGCCCGGCCGCGCGCCGAAGCCGACCAGGATGGCGAGCAGCGCGGCCAGCGAGAACGCCAGCTGCTGGAGCTGCTGGAGGGCCAGCGCGAGGGGGAGGCTCGCGCGCGGGAAGTGCAGGGCGCGCACCAGGCCGAGGTTGCCGCTGATGGCGCGGGTTCCGGCCGTGATCGTGCTGGAGGTGAACGTCCAGATGAAGACGCCCGTCACCAGGAACGCCGCGAAGTCGGGGACCTGGTTCCGCGTGTCCATCAGGACGCCGAAGATGAAGTAGTACACGGCCGCGTTGAGCAGCGGCGTGGCCACCTGCCACAGCTGCCCCAGCCTGGCCTGGCTGTACTGGGCGGTGAGGCGGGCCGTCGCGAAGGCGGTGATGAAGTGGCGCCGCGACCACAGCTGCCGCACGTACCGGGGGAGCGGCGGGCGGGCGCCGCTGACGGTCAGCCCGTGGCGCAGGGCGAGGGCCCGCAGGTCCTCGCCGGGGACCTCGTACGAGGGGGTCGTTCGCGGGCCGGGGGCGGGCGGCCGGGGCGCGACCGGTGGTGGCGCGGCCGGTGGTGGCGCGATGGTGCTCACGGGACTCACCGGGGCGCTCCCCTTTCGTCGGGATCTCGTGCGATGGCGTCGGGACCGGACGCGCGACAGCGGTCGCGATCCGATGCGACGACGTGGTGGCGACGACGTGGATGCGACAGCGCGTCGCGATCTGACGCGACCTCGTCGGGACGCATCCGTATCGTCGCTACGTCGAGGTTAGGGCTCTCGCACGTTGGAACGCAACCGTTCCGTCGTGACGAGGGTGCCGCGCTATGATCCCCGGCATGACGCCACCCCCGCCCGGAACCCCCCGCCGCGCCCCCGCCGGAGCCGCCGTGCTCCGCGAGGACGTGACCGAAGCGATCCGCGCGGCCGTCTTCGAGGAGCTGGCCGCGGTCGGGTTCGCGCGCATGTCCATCGAGGGCATCGCACGGCGGGCCGGTGTCGGCAAGACCGCCGTCTACCGGCGCTGGAAGTCCAAGCTGTCGCTGGTGCTCGACCTGCTGACCGCGTTCGCCGTCGAGGGCCTGCCCGCCCCCGCGACCGGCTCGCTGTACGGCGATGTGCGCGCCCTGCTGGAGGTCGCCGCGCACGCGCTGCGCCACCCGGTCGCGTCGCAGGTCATCCCCGACCTGCTGGTGGAGGCGGCCCGGCACCCGGAGATCACCGAGGCGGTACGGGCGACGCTGCTCGACAGCCAGCGCGGGGTCGTCGCGCAGGTGGTGCGGGACGCGGTCGAGCGGGGCGAGCTGGCCCGGGGCGCGGACGCGGACCGGGCGCTCGACCTCGTCGTGGGCCCGCTGTACTGGCGGCTGGTGGTCGTACGGGACGCGCGGCTGCCGGAGGGGTACCTCGACGACCTGGCCCACGCGTCGGTGGCCGCCCTGCGGGCCTGAGGGACGCGCACGCCCGGGCGGCGCGTACCGTCCTGCGGCCTGCCGGGCGCGCGCCCGGCACGAGGGGGACACGCCGGCGCGCGCGGGGTCAGGGCGCGTACCGTCGTGTCCGCGAGCGCCTCCACGGCCGCGCGGTGGCCCGCGGCGGCCAGCACCGGGTTCCTGACGCGGTGGTGGTGCTGGGCCGTCGGCCCGAAGCACAGCGCCCAGCCTTGCCCCCCGCCCGGCCGCGCCCCCGCGCCCGGCCGCGCCCCCGCGCCCGGCCGCGTCGTCCACGTCGGCGGCGGCCCGGACACCTCACGCGGACCGGCCGTGAGGACCGTCCACGCGGGCGTCAGGTCGCACGCCGGGTCCTCCACGCCGAGCCCACCGAAGTCGATCACGGCCGTGAGGGTGCCGTCCCGCCGAGCAGGTTGCCCGGCAGCAGGTCGCCGTGGAGCCACACCGGGTCGCCCTCCCGCGGCGGGAGCCGCAGCACCGCCTCCCACGCCGCGGTGGCGGCGTCCCCGTCGCGGTGCCGTCCGCGTCGAGGTCCCGGATCGCGGCGCGCGCGTCCGCGTCGCGGCCACGGACCGGGCCACCCCGGAACGACGGCGGGCCGCCCGTCGCGCCGACGCCACGCAGCGCCCGTACGAACCCGCCCAGCGACTCGGCGCGCCCTCCAGGCCGGTGGGCGGCTCGTCGTACGCGTCGGCGCCGTCCAGCCGGCGCAGCACCGACCAGGGCGGCGGGAAGCCCTCGCCCGGCTCGCCCCGGCCGACCGGCACCGGAGCGGCGAGCGGCAGGTGCGGCACCAGACGCGGCAGCCGGCGCTGCTCCTTGGCGACCCTGCCGGGCGGCGCCCCGGACGCGCGGCAGCCGCACCACGAGGACGTCGCCGAGCCGGTACATGGCGTTGTCCGTACCGGCGGACGGCACCCTGGTGACGGGCAGGTCCGCCCAGCGCGGGAACCGCGCGGCGATCAGGCGGCCCACCAGGTCGGCGTCGATGTCCAGTTCGTCGTCGTGCGTCCCGGGCCCGGGCACGGTGGGGGAGCCCGGTCAGCCGTACGCCGCCGCTCCACGGGCTTCCCCGGCCGGTACGCCCCCCACCTCCCGTACGGGCGGGGCTACTTCACCGCGCCCGCCATCACCCCCGACACGAATTGCCGCTGGAACGCGAAGAACACCGCCAGCGGCACCACCATCGACACGAACGCGCCCGGCGCCAGCACGTCGATGTTGTTGCCGAACTGGCGGACCTGCTGCTGGAGCGCCACCGTGATCGGCGGGGAGTCCGAGTCGGCGAAGATCAGCGCGACCAGCATGTCGTTCCACACCCACAGGAACTGGAAGATGCCGAGCGAGGCGATGGCCGGACCGCCCAGCGGCAGCACCACGCGCGCGAAGAGCCGGATCTCGCCCGCCCCGTCGAGGCGGGCCGCCTCCAGCAGTTCGCGCGGGATCTCCGCGAAGAAGTTGCGCAGCAGGAAGATCGCGAACGGCAGACCGAACGCCGTGTGGAACAGGACCACGCCCAGCGTCGTCTCGAACACGCCGATCTCCCCGAACAGCTTCGACACGGGGACGAGCGCCACCTGCACGGGCACCACCAGCAGTCCCACCACGGCGAGGAACCACCAGTCCCGGCCCGGGAACTCCATCCACGCGAACGCGTATCCGGCGAGGGAGCCGATCACGACGACGAGCAGCGTCGCCGGGACGGTGATCAGGACCGTGGACAGCAGCGAGTCGGTGATCGTGTCGTTGCGGAGGATCGCCGCGTAGTTGTCGGCCGTCAGCTGCGCGGGCGCGGTGAACACCGTCCACCAGCCGCTCCCGCTGATGTCGGACGGCGACCGCAGCGACGACAGCAGCAGCCCCGCCGTGGGCATCAGCCAGAACAGCGCGACCAGGACGAGGAACACCCGCACCACGCCCCCGCCGAGCCGCGCCACCGCCCGCGCCGCCCACGAGCCGCGGGACGGCGGGGAGGCAGAGGAGCCACCGGAGGCCCGGGAGCTCTGCGAGCCCCGGGAAGCCGGGGAGCGGGGGGAGTCCGGCGCGGCCGGTCCGGTACGAGACGTCATCGCCGCGACTCCCTCCGTATGCGCCGGATGTTGAAGAACATCACCGGTATCACCAGCAACAGCAGCAGCACGGAGATCGCGCTGCCCACGCCCAGGTGGGCGTCCGTGCCGAACGACGACCGGTACAGCTGGAGCGCCAGGACGTTCGCGTCGTCCTGCACCGACCCCGGCGCGATGATGAACACCAGGTCGAAGATCTTCAGCACGTTGATCATCAGCGTGACCAGCACCACCGCCAGCACCGGCGCGAGCAGCGGCACCGTCACGCGGCGGAACACCTGCCACTCGTTGGCGCCGTCCACGCGCGCGGCCTCCAGCAGTTCGCGCGGCAGACCGGCGAGCCCCGCCGCGATGAGGACCATCGCGAAGCCCGCCCACATCCAGATGTAGCTGCCGATCACCGCGGGCGTGACCAGCGTGGGGCCGAGCCAGTCCACGCCGTTGTACGGCTCCCGGAAGTTCGACTCCGGCAGCCGCAGCAGCGCCCCGTCCGCCGACGCGGGCAGGGTGAACGAGCCGTCCGCCGCCGCCGTGGCCGAGGCGACGACCCGCCCGTCCTTCACCGCCTCGATCCGCAGCCCCTTCAGGCCCAGCTCCTTGGCGTCGACGGTGTTGGGCGTGCCGCCGCCGCCCTTGGTGAAGTCCAGCCACGCCGTGCCGGTCACCGTCCCGGGCTCCGGGCGCGGAGGCGCGGCCGGGCGGGCGTCGCCGGGCATCTTGGCGGGGGCCACGCCGACGAGCGGCAGCAGCGCCGGGGTTCCGGCCCGTACCGGCTCCTTCGTCTCGTACGCGCCCTTGCCCGCGGGCTTCAGCGGGTGCACCGGCAGGGGGCGGGCCTTGGGGTACCCGGAGGACTCGGCGAACGTGTCGTGGACGCCCACCCACACGGCGTTCGCCACGCCCCGGTCGGGGTCCTGCTCGTACACGAGCCGGAAGATGATCCCGGCGGCGAGCATGGAGATCGCCATCGGCATGAAGACGACCAGCTTGAACGCCGTGCCCCAGCGGACCCGTTCGGTCAGCACGGCGAAGATCAGCCCCAGCGCGGTGGCCAGCGTCGGGGCCACGACGACCCAGAGCGCGTTGTTCCGCACCGCTGTCAGGATCGTGTCGTCGGTGAAGATCTCCACGTAGTTGTCCAGGCCGGCGAAGCCCGTGCCGGCCCGGTCGAAGAACGACCGCTGGACGGAGTACCCGATCGGGTACACGACGAGCGCGCCCAGCAGCACCAGCGCGGGCAGCAGGAACGCCCCGGCGACCAGCCCGCGCGTGCCCGTCACCCGTCTGCGGGTGGCCGCCCGGTGCGTCCGCCGGTGCCGCTGCTGCCGTGTCGGGGGAGCGGCTGCCACGGCGTCAGCCCCCGTTCTGGTACGCCTTGGCCGCGTCCGCCTCCAGGCGCGCCTGCGTCCCCGCGATGTCCTTCGGGTTCTTCAGGAAGTCCTGGAGGGCCTTCCACTCGCCCTTGCCGGGCGTGCCGCCGAACGACTGCGGCATCTGGTCCGACATGTCGAAGCGGAAGTCGTCACCGGCGGCGATCAGTGCCTTCGCGATGCCGCGCTGCACGTCGTTCGGGTACGCGGCCGGGTCCAGCGACTTGTTGGGCGAGAGGAACCCGCCCTCCGCCGCCCAGATCGCCGCCGCGTCCGGCGACGCGAGGAACGTCAGCAGCGCCTGCGAGGCGGGCTTGTCCGTCAGCGCCACGGCCACGTCCCCGCCGGTCACCACGGGCGGCTCACCGCCGTCCACCGCGGGGAACGGGAACACCTTCGCGTCCGTACCGATCTTCGCCTCGGTCTGCGCGATGTTGATCGACACGAAGTCGCCCTCGAAGACCATCGCCGCCTTCGGCTGGTCGCCGCCCGTGAACGTCTGCGTCACCGATGTCGGGAACTCCGTCTGGAGCGCCCCGGCCGCGCCGCCCGCGATCAGGTTCGGCTTGCCGAACAGCTCGGCGAGCGTCGTGAGGGCCCGCTTCACCGAGGGATCGGTCCACTTGATCTCGTGCTTCGCCAGCTGGTCGTACTTCTCGGGCCCTGCCTGCGACAGATAGACGTTCTCGAACCAGTCCGTCAGCGTCCACCCGTCGGCGCCGCCGATGGACATGGGCGTGACGCCGGACGCGGAGACCGTCTCGGCGGTGGCCATCAGCTCTTTCCACGTCTTCGGCTCGGTCGCGCCCGCGTTCTCGAAGACGGCGGCGTTGTACCAGATCAGCGACTTGTTGGCGGTCTTGAAGTACACGCCGTACTGCGTGCCGTTCACCGAGCCGAGGTCCTGCCAGCCCTGGGAGTAGTTCTTCGCCAGCTGCGCCTTCGTCTCGGCGTTCGCCGGTTTCGCCCACTTCCGCTCCACGGCCTGCTGGAGCGCGCCGACCTGCTGGAGCATCGCCACGTCGGGCGGCGAACCACCGGCGATCTTCGTGCCGATGTAGTTGAGCATCGCGTCCTGCGTCGGCACGTACGAGACGCGCGCCCCGGTGCGCTTCTCGAACTCCTTCAGGACCTTGGTGAACGCCTCCTGCTCCGGCCCCGTCCACACGGCGACGACCTGGAGCTGCTGGCCGTCCAGCTTCGGTAGCCGGACGGTCGGCGCGGTGTCCTTGCCGGTCGCCTTGCCACCGGACCCGCCGGAACCGTCGCCGCCGCTGCCGCCGTCACCGCAGGCGGAGAGGGTGAGCGCCAGGGCCCCGATGGCCGCGAAGGCCACGACGGTCCGGCGTTTGCGTGGAGTTGCCCGCATCACTGCCCCGTTTCTCCCGTGTGCGTCGTCCCTGTTCGTCTGTCCCTGTCGTCTGTCCCTTTCGCTCTGGTCTACGCCGCGTTCCGGAGGGCCGCAATACCGCCTTCCGCCTCTACTCCCCGATCGTGATGGCCTCGTGACGTCCCGTCAGCGCACCGGGCCCGCCGTGTCGGACGCGGGCACCAGCGGCGGTACGGGCTCCGCGCCGACCGAGCGGGCCGCCCGGTCCAGGGCGCTGGCCAGCAGCGCCAGGTCCGTCGGCCCGTTGCCCAGCTCCCGTACGGGACGCCGGGCCGGCGGGTCGCCCATGCGCTCCCACTCCAGGGGTACGACGGTGGGGCGCAGCGTCCCGGTGCGCGGGATGCGCCCGGTCACGCGGCCCGCCTGGAACGGCGTGACCCGCCCGTCCGCGTGCCGCAGCCGCCCCCGGCCGGGCGCCGGGCCGTCGGGGCCCGGCGACACGGGCGGCGCGTCCAGCACCACCCGCAGCCGCGTCCGGCGGTCCGGCTCCGTACCGGCCGTACGGTCCGGGTGCGCCGTCGCCGCGACCAGGTGGACGCCGAGCCGCTCCCCGTCGCGCGCCACGGCCTCCAGCGCCCGCACGACCGAACCGGCGGCGGGGCGGCCGGGGCTGCCGAGCGCGGGTGCGACCAGCGCGTCCAGGTCGTCGACCAGCACGACGAGCCGGGGCAGCGCCGGTACGGGTGTCTCGCCCCCGGACCGTCCGGCCCGCCCGGCGTTCGCGGCGGGGCGCAGCCGCAGGGTCCGGCTGGGCGCGGATTCCAGGTCGCCGCCGCGCTGCTCGGGCACCGCGTCGCGCGCGGAACGCTGCTCGGGTACGACCCGTTCGCCGCCGGGCCGTTCGCCGACGCCGTACCCGCTGCCGCCGTGTCCGGTGCCGTACGCGGTGGCTCCGTGCCCGGTGCCGTACGCGCCCTCGCCGGGGCCGCCTCCCGTACGGCCGCTCTCCGCGCGCGGGGGGCGGCCGTCGGCGCCGTCGCCGTCACGCGGCGCCTCCGCGAACCCGTCGTGGCCCAGCAGCTCCGCGCGCCGCTTCAGCTCGGCGCCCAGCGCCTGCGCGAAGGCGCGCATCCGCACCGGGTCGGACGCGACGAGGTGGTCCACCACGTGCGGCAGGTCCGTGCAGGGGCCGAGGCCGTCGCCCCGCTCGCCGCCCGCGCCGTCCACCAGCAGCAGCGCCAGCCGGTCCGGCCGGGACGCGGCGGCGAGCGACGCCGCGACGGAGCGCAGCAGCTCCGTACGGCCACTGCCCGCCGGGCCCTCCACCAGCAGGTGCGGCCCGTCGGGGCCGGTCAGGTCCACGGCGAGCGGGCCGCGCGGCCCCGCGCCCAGCACCGCCGTGCCGTCCGGGGCCGACGCCCAGCGCGCCATCAGCGACGCGGGGGTGGCCCGCGCCAGCTCCAGCTCGTCCAGCAGCCGCGACGACCGGGGCAGCGCCACGGCGGCGGCCCGCCCCGGCTGTTCGGGCCCGTCCGCGCGCAGCGGCGCCAGCGAGCGGGCGAACCGCTCCGCCCACGCCCCCGACACCGCGTCCACCGCCGCGACCGTGCCATGCCCGGCCGGATGCCCGCCCGCCGTACGCATCACCCGCAGCGCCGTCGCCACGTCACCCGTCAGCAGGCCCACCGCGCCGCACTCCCGGAAGGCCGGGGCCGCCGCGCACGCCGCCTCGTACGCCGCCGCGGCCGGGAACACCGCCGTCGCGGGCGCCGTCTCCGCCAGGCACACCACGTGGACGCCGGCCGCGGCGCCCGCGCCCGCCAGCCGCGCGACCATCTCGCGCAGCGCCGCCGTGCCCGGGTCCCCGTCGACGACCACCATCGTGTACGGCCCGCTTCCGGCGCCCGCCTCCTGCGCCCGCCGGAACCGCTCCGCCGCCTCGCCGATGGTCCTGCTGTCCGCCTCCGCCCAGCCGGGGCCCAGCGGACCGTCGTCCAGCCGCCGGGTCAGCTCCGCGATCCGCGCGGCCGCCTGGTCCCGGTCGTACGCCAGCAGCAGCCGGCAGTCCTGGCCGTGCGCGGGCCGTACGTGCGGCAGCCAGCCGAGCCACGCCCAGTCGCGGCGGCGCTCCTCCAGAGGGCGGGCCCGGTCGGCGCCGACGAGCACGATCTCCAGGTCCGCGGGGGCGTGTAGGGCGGCCAGTTGCGCCACGACCGAGCGGGCCAGGCCGAGCAGGCGGGCGCGCGGCCCGGCCAGGCCCAGCGACCCGGCCTCGCGCAGCCCCACCGTGACGGGCACGGCGGCCAGGTCGGCCCGGTCCGTCGTGCCGAGCCGCACCGCGAACGCCTCCGGGTGGCCCGGTGTCCGCTCCCAGAGCCGTGCGCCGGGCCCGAGGGCGGTCAGCAGGACGGCGGCCGGGTCGGGCCACGCCTCGGCGCCGGACCCGCGCGGGACGTCCGCCGGTACGGCCCCGGTGCGGGCGCCACCGGCCGCTTCCCGGTCCTGCTGGTCGCCGCGCGCCCCGGTGAGCCGCCGCGCCCAGGCACCTATGCCGCGCCGCCGGGCGGGCTGCTCGGGCACGCGGGTCCCGCGCGCGGGCGTCCCGCCGACGCCGCCCTGGTCGCGCGCCATCCCGTCGTACACGCCGGAGCCGGCGGCGCCGTGCGGGTCGATGCCGTGCGGGGTGGCGGTGCCGTGCGGGGTGGCGTCGGCGTGGGGGGCGGTGCGGTCGTACGCGGCGGCGGCGCCGAAGCGGGGGTCGGCGGGGGCCGGTACGGCGCCGGAAGGGCCGCCTTCGCGCGCGTAGGCGTGCTGGGGGTCGGCAGCGGGGCCGTCGCCGGGGCGGCCGTACGGCACGCGGGCGCCGCCGTGCGGGGCGCCGGGGCCGTCGTGCGCGGAGCTCTGATGGAGGCCCTGCGCCGTACCCGTCCCCGCGCGCGTGGAGCCGTGCCCGTCCTCCCGGCTGCCGCCCGGGACGCCGGTCGCCCACTCGTGCCGGGCCGCGACGGCGGAGCCCGTACCGGCGCCGCCCGGCACCGCACCGCGCCCCGCACCCGCCGGGGCGCCCGTACCCTCCTGGGCACCCGCCCCCGCCGTACCGCCCGCCTCCGGCGCGGAGGGCACCCCCGTGCGGGTGACGCGCACATGTCCCTCGCCGTCCGGGGCCGTCGGCAGCGGCGCGGCGGACTCCGCACCCACCGACAGCCGCAGCGCGGACTCGCCGACCCGCAGCAGCGCCCCCGCGGGCAGGCGGACGGGCCGGGGGCCGACCGGGCGGCCGTCCAGCGTCGTCCCGTTCGTGGAGCCCAGGTCCGCGACCGTCACCCGCCCGTCGTCCCCGACCGTGACCTCGCAGTGGAGGCGCGACACGTCGGGGTCGTCCAGCGGCACGTCGGCGTCGGCGGACCGGCCGACGCGGATGTGCCCGGGGTGCAGCAGGTGGACACCGCCCGCGTCCGGGCCCGCCACCACGTGCAGGCGCGCCACCGCGCCGTCCGGTGCGCCCGTGTCCTCCGCCGGGACCTGGAGCGCCAGCACCGCCCCGTCCACGAGGGGAGGCTCGCCCAGGGCGCAGCGCTGGAGGTCGAGCCGTTCACGCCCGGCGTACAGCACGACGGGGCCCGTGCCCGCCGCGCCGTCCGGGCCGGCCACGGCGGCGGCGACACCGGACGCCACGGCGGCCAGCGCGGTGCCCGCGGGGGCGGTGACGAGCACGTCGCAGGCGCGCCGTGCGGTCTGCCCGCCGGGCGGCGCCGCGAGGACGGTCAGCCGGATCTGCATCGCCGTCAGCGGTCCCTTCTGCGCGACGCGCCCGGCAGCGGGAGGACAGGCCCTCGGCGTCCCCCCGCCCGTGCGCGGACACGTCGTCCGGTACAGGTCGGCACGGCCCGTCCCGGGGCTCCCGGCCCCGCGGTGCGCCGTGCAGGGTGCATCCTCCCACCTGCCACCGACAGGATGTCCGCGGACCGGCAAAAAATGATCTTGAAATTCCCCGGCCGCCAGGGGAAACGCCGGATTGCGCCCGCCCTGGTCGCATCTGCGCCCCGGGCAACCGGCGGCCCCGGCCGGGCGTCTTCCCTCCCGCCACCCTTGAGGACGGGACGTTCGAAGCAAATTCGAAGCGGCCGGAACGGCACTAGAGTGGGTGGACGCAGAGCCAGCTTCGGACGCGGAGTCTTCGGGCGGGAAGCCCCCGGAGGCGAAGCGGCTCCGGACACGATCGCAGGGAGCGCATGACCGTGCGGCCAGTCGGCAGCAAGTACCTGCTCGAGCAGCCGCTCGGACGCGGCGCCACGGGCACCGTCTGGCGTGCCCGCCAGAGGGAGACGGCGGGCGCCGAGGCGGCCGTGCCGGGCCAGCCCGGCGAGACCGTCGCGATCAAGGTCCTCAAGGAGGAGCTCGCGAACGACGCGGACGTGGTGATGCGCTTCCTGCGGGAGCGCTCGGTCCTCCTCCGCCTCACCCACCCCAACATCGTCCGCACCCGCGACCTGGTGGTCGAGGGCGACCTGCTCGCCCTCGTCATGGACCTCGTCGACGGCCCGGACCTCCACCGCTACCTGCGCGAGAACGGCCCGCTGACCCCGGTCGCCGCCGCGCTGCTCACCGCCCAGATCGCGGACGCGCTCGCCGCCAGCCACGCCGACGGCGTCGTGCACCGCGACCTCAAGCCGGCGAACGTCCTGCTCGCCGAGCGCGACGGGCGGATGCACCCGATGCTCACCGACTTCGGCATCGCCCGCCTCGCCGACTCCCCGGGCCTGACCCGCACCCACGAGTTCGTCGGCACGCCCGCGTACGTGGCGCCGGAGTCCGCCGAGGGCCGCCCGCAGACCTCCGCCGTGGACATCTACGGCGCGGGCATCCTGCTGTACGAGCTGGTCACCGGCCGTCCGCCGTTCGCGGGCGGCACGGCACTCGAAGTGCTGCACCGGCACCTCAGCGAGGAGCCCCGCCGCCCCTCGACCGTGCCCGCCCCGCTGTGGACCGTCATCGAGCGGTGCCTCAGCAAGGACCCCGACCGCCGCCCCAGCGCCGAGAACCTGGCCCGCGGGCTGCGCGTGGTCGCCGCCGGGATCGGCGTGCACGCGACCGTCGCGGAGATCGAGGCGGCCGAGGGCGTCGGCGCGCTGCTGGCGCCCGACCCGTCGCCCGCGCCCGTCCCCGCCACCCCGGCCCCCGACGTGCCGGGCGCCTCCGACGCCACCCAGGTCCTGCCGAACACGGGCCAGGGCGGCGGGCGGTACGACCCGTCGGCCGCGACCAGCGTCCTCCCGCAGACCGGACCGGCCGCCGGTGCCGGCGCCGGGCAGCAGGGCGGCGCCGCCGACCCGACCGCCGTCATGCCTCCCGTACCGCGGCCGGAGGAGCCGCACCCGTGGCAGACGCAGCTGCGCGCCGCCCGTGACCGCAACGAGCAGACGCAGATCCAGTACATGGACCCCAGCGAGGACCCGCTGCGCCGCCGCCCCCAGCGCCGCCCGCAGCAGCCGCCCCCGCCGCAGCAGCAGCCGCCCCAGTACCCCCAGCAGCACCAGCAGTACGGCCAGCAGCCGCCGCCGCAGCAGTACGCGCCGCAGCCGCCGGTCCAGCACCCGCCGCAGCAGCAGTACGCCCCCGCTCCTCGGCAGCAGCCGCAGCCGCCCCGGCAGCAGTACGCCCCGCAGCCGCCGGTCCAGCCGCAGCAGCCGCAGCCGCCCGCGCCCCGCGCGCCCCGGCAGCGGAGCGCCAACCCGATGCGCATCCCGGGCCTGGGCTGCCTCAAGGGCTGCCTGTTCACGATCGTGCTGTTCGTCGTGGCGGGCTGGCTCATCTGGGAGCTGACCCCGCTCCAGGACTGGATCGCCCAGGGCAAGGGCTACTGGGAGGCCATCGGCGACGCCTTCTCCACGGTGAGCGACTGGATCTCCGAGCTGACCAGCAGCACCGAGACGCCGACCACCCCGGCACAGCAGTAACCCCCCGGGGATCACCGCCCCGGCACAGCAGTAACCCCGGGGGTCACCGCCCCGGCCCAGCGGCGACCCGCCCCGGGAGCGACTGCCCGGGCACAGCGGGTCGTCCCCGGGGGCGGCTGACTCGGGTACAGCAGCAAGCCGCGCCGGGGCGGCGGGCACAGCGGCAACCCGCTCGGAGGCGACTCGCCCGGGTACAGCGGTGCCCTCCGGGGGCGGCTGACCCGGTACAGCAGTGGTGCGCGCCGGGGCGGCCCACCCGCCGCCTCTGCGGCCCCACCGCGGGGGCCGACACCCCCGCCGACACCCACCCTGTCGCTTTGTCGACTCCGGAGGGGTGATTTCCGCTCCCGCGTGAGTGGTGGTGCTCCCACCCGCGTAACTTGGTCGGGAACGCCAGCCGCTGAGGGAGCAGTCTTGGCACGGAAAATCGGCAGCCGGTACACGGCTCACCAGATCCTGGGGCGGGGCAGCGCCGGCACGGTGTGGCTCGGGGAGGGTCCTGAGGGCCCCGTCGCCATCAAGCTGCTGCGCGAGGACCTCGCGTCGGACCAGGAACTCGTCGGCCGCTTCGTCCAGGAGCGCACCGCACTGCTCGGGCTCGAGCACCCGCGTGTGGTGGCCGTGCGCGACCTGGTCGTGGACGGCAACGACCTGGCCCTCGTGATGGACCTCGTCCGGGGCACCGACCTGCGCAGCCGCCTCGACCGCGAGCGCCGCCTCGCGCCCGCGGCGGCCGTCGCCATCGTCGCGGACGTCGCCGAGGGCCTCGCCGCCGCGCACGCCGCCGGGGTCGTCCACCGGGACGTCAAGCCCGAGAACATCCTCCTCGACATGGAGGGTCCCCTCGGTCCGGGCGGCGCCCACCCCGCCCTCCTCACCGACTTCGGCGTGGCCAAGCTGATCGACACCCCGCGCCGCACCCGTACCAACCGCATCATCGGCACCCCCGACTACCTGGCCCCCGAGATCGTCGAGGGCCTGCCGCCGCGCGCCGCCGTCGACATCTACGCCCTCGCGACGGTCCTGTACGAGCTGCTGGCGGGCTTCACGCCGTTCGGCGGCGGCCACCCGGGCGCCGTCCTGCGCCGCCACGTCACGGAGACGGTCGTCCCGCTGCCGGGCATCCCGGACGAGCTGTGGCAGCTGATCGTCCAGTGCCTGGCCAAGGCGCCCGCGTCCCGGCTGCGCGCCTCGGAGCTGGCCGCCCGGCTCCACGAGCTGGCGCCGCTCGTCGCGCACATGCCGCCCCTGGAGGTGGACGAGCCGGGCGCGGAGCCGTCGTCGGAGCCGTACGAGGACGACCCGTACCCCACGCTCCCCGACGGTCCGCGCCGCGCCGCCGTCCCGCTGGTCCCGGGCTCCTCGGCGGACTCCAGCCGCGACACCCACACGTCGATGCGGGTGCCGGGCCCGGACGAGCTGTCCGGCGGCCCCCTCGGCACGGCCCGCGCGCCCCGCGCCGCCGGCCAGCGCCGCCCCGGCTCGGCCCGCAACAGGTCGTCGGCCGTCCGCAGACGCCGCCTCGCCCTGTCCGTCGCGGGCGCGGCCCTGGTGGTCGCGGTGGGCGTCGGCGGCTGGTTCGCGGTCGGCGGCGACGAGGCGGAGGCCCCGCCGCAGGATTCCCGCCAGTCGGCCCCGGAGACGGCCCCGTAGCCCGCCCGGCCCGCGCCGGCGCGCGCCCACGCGGGAGCGCGCCTCCGCCGCCCCCGGGAGCGGTCCGCCGCCCTCGGGGGAGGGGACTGTCGCAGCCAGCCGTTACGCTGGACCCGTGGCAGTCGTCGACGTATCCGAAGAGCTGAAGTCCCTCACCTCGACCATGGGGTCCATCGAGGCGGTCCTCGACCTCGACAAGATGAGGGCAGACATCGCCGTGCTCGAGGAGCAGGCGGCCGCGCCCTCCCTGTGGGACGACCCCGAGGCGGCGCAGAAGATCACCAGCCGGCTTTCGCACCTCCAGGCCGAGGTGCGCAAGGCGGAGACCCTGCGCGGCCGGATCGACGACCTCGCGGTGCTGTTCGAGCTCGCCGAGGCCGAGGACGACCAGGACACGCTCGCCGAGGCCGAGGCGGAGCTCGCCGAGGTCCGCAAGGCGCTGGACGAGATGGAGGTCCGCACGCTCCTGTCCGGCGAGTACGACGAGCGCGAGGCCCTCGTCACGATCCGCGCCGAGGCCGGCGGTGTCGACGCCTCCGACTTCGCGGAGCGCCTCCAGCGCATGTACCTGCGCTGGGCCGAGCGGCACGACTACAAGACCGAGATCTACGAGACGTCGTACGCGGAGGAGGCCGGCATCAAGTCGACCACGTTCGTCGTGCACGCCCCGTACGCGTACGGCACGCTCTCCGTCGAGCAGGGCACGCACCGCCTGGTCCGCATCTCCCCGTTCGACAACCAGGGCCGCCGCCAGACGTCGTTCGCCGGTGTCGAGGTGCTGCCGGTCGTGGAGCAGACCGACCACATCGAGATCCCGGAGAACGAGCTCCGCATCGACGTGTACCGGTCCTCCGGCCCCGGCGGCCAGTCCGTCAACACGACGGACTCCGCGGTCCGCATCACGCACATCCCGACCGGCGTCGTCGTGTCCTGCCAGAACGAGAAGTCGCAGATCCAGAACAAGGCGTCCGCGATGCGCGTCCTCCAGGCCCGCCTGCTGGAGCGCCAGCGCCAGGAGGAGCGCGCCAAGATGGACGCCCTCAAGGGCGACGGCGGCAGCTCCTGGGGCAACCAGATGCGCTCGTACGTCCTGCACCCGTACCAGATGGTCAAGGACCTCCGCACGGAGCACGAGGTCGGCAACCCGCAGGCGGTCCTGGACGGCGAGATCGACGCCTTCCTGGAGGCCGGCATCCGCTGGCGCAAGCAGCAGGAGCAGGAGAAGTAAGCCCTCTTCGCCCGCCCGGCGCCGCACTCCCCACCCGGGGGTGCGGCGCCGTCGTGTTCTCTCTCCCCCCCGACGCGGGCCAGCCGGCCGGACCGGCCGACATCAGTTCTTGACACCACCCGGCGCCGATCGCCACGATGCGGGCCCCTCGGGACGAGCGTTGTCCCGCCTACGAGCGGGGGCCTGCCTACAGGACGGTGGTGGCGTGAACGTCTCGTGCCCCGAAGGCGTTGCGCGCCGTCGCGGTCGGCTCCGTTCTCGCGGTCGTGTTCACCCTGTCCGGGTGTGTGCTCACGCGGACCCCCCGCTCGCCGTACTTCGGCTTCCGTATGGACCCAGCCGGGCAGTTGGTGGTCGCGTACCCTCTCTGCCCCGCGCGTGAGGTGTATGGGGCGGAGATGTACGTCGAGGCCCCGGGCGGCTTCAGGACGGTATGGCGTGCGGCTGGTCCGGTGTCGGACGAGGTGCGGTCCGGGGTGTTCGTGGCGAGGCGGTGGGACGGCTTCCTGAGGGAGGACCAGCCCTTGAGGGGCGGACTTCCGGATGGTTTCCACGTCGACGTCACGGAGATGGTCAACGGGAAGCCGGATGGTGACGAGGGCCGACATCAACGCCCAAGCGCTCTGCGACAATCCGAGCCGCGAGCCATGAGCCTCGTCGCCGGACTGCCTGCCCCGCCCGCGAGCGCGCAGGGTCGGCCCGGTGCGAGGGCACGCGGAGGGCGACGGGTGGCTTTGTCGACAAGGTAATCGGCTTGTCTGCCAGGGGATTTAGCGTTTACGTCACAGATGCATGCCCGCATAGCGGGCAAACCCGGAGCACCCAACCATTCTGCGGCGTAACGACCTTGACGGCCCTTCGAAAAGCCGAAAGTCTGGGGCGCGGCATGCGCGGAAATCTGGGGCGCGTGTGAACGGGGGCTGGTCCAGTAACGTCGCGGCCCTCCTGTCCTGGCCCCGGTGCGCTGCTCCACTGACGAGAACAGCTACTGGGGGTAGCAGCTTTATGACCAAGAAGATGCGGGTCAGGGTCGCGCGGATAGCCGCTGGTGCGGTGATCGCCGCGGGCGCGTCCCTGACCGCGGCTGGGGCCGCCCAGGCGGCGGGCTTCGAGATCGGTTTCACCACCGAGGAGTGCCCCCCGATCGACCCCACGTGCGGTGACACCAGCGGTGGTTCCACCTCCAGCGGTGGTGCGTCCACGACTGGTGGCGACGCGTCGTCCAGCGGTGGCGACTCCAGCACTGGCGGCGACTCGTCCACCAGCGGCGGAGTGTCCGTCAGCGGTGGCGTGTCCGTCAGCGGTGGCGCGTCCTCGACCGGCGGCGACGCGTCGTCCAGCGGCGGCGGGGCCTCCACGACCGGTGGTGACTCGTCGTCCAGCGGTGGCGACTCCAGCACTGGCGGCGACTCCTCCTCCAGCGGTGGCGCGTCCACCACGGGTGGTGACTCGTCGTCCAGCGGTGGCGCGTCCACCACGGGTGGTGACTCGTCGTCCAGCGGTGGCGCGTCCACCACGGGCGGTGGCTCCTCCTCCACCGGCGGTTCCTCCACGACCGGTGGCTCCTCCACGACCGGCGGCGGCTCGTCCTCCACCGGTGGTTCGTCCACGACCGGTGGCGACTCGTCGTCCAGCGGTGGCGCGTCCACCACGGGCGGTGGCTCCTCCTCCAACGGCGGCTCGAACACCACCGGCACCACCGGTGGCGGCGACGACACCGCGTCCACCGGCGGGGCCGGCTCGACCGGTGGCAACGTCGGCACCTGCGAGGTGACCGTCGACGGTGCCGAGTGCGCCGACAACAACCCCGGCACCAACAACGTCGGCTCGCAGCCGGTGCAGCAGGGCGAGGCCAAGGAGGAGCTGGCGGAGACCGGCGCCGCCGAGACCTCGTTCCTCCTCATCGGTGCCGCGACGATGATCGCCGGCGGCATCGGCTTCCGCATGCTGCCGCGCCTGGTCGGCGGCGGCCGCACGGTCGCCTAAGAGCACCAGCGCCCGGACGTCCCGGGCACACGGAAGGGCCCGGACACCGTACCCACGGTGCCCGGGCCCTTCCCGTGACCTTCAGGGGGCCGTACGGGGGTCGTACGCGGCCGTACGGCGAGCCGGGCCGACGCGTGTGCGCGACCCGCTACGCCGGCTGGTGGGCCAGCACCAGCGCGGCCGCCGTCGCCACCAGGAGCAGGAACAGCGTCACGAGGGCGAACGGGCTCAGATTGCCCCAGGGGCTCTGCTGCATGCGCTGGCGGTTCGCCCGGCAGACGGGGCAGCGGCCCTCGCTCACGGGCGCGGCGCAGTTGGCGCACACCAATCGGTCATAGGTCATGCGCTCTCCTCCTCCCGCGCGGCGGAGCCGCCGGACCGCGGACCGTCCACCCGGACCACCCGGTTCTCTCCGCACAACGCTGCGGGAAACGCGTCCGTTCCCCTTCCACTGTGCCAGGTCCCACGATTTTAGGCGCGCCCCGCCGGATTTCCGCCGGTCAGGAGCCTTTAGCGCAGCCCCTGAGAAAGGGCAATCCGGGCAAGTCCGGACGGTGCCTGCACGGGGCATCCCGGTTCGCGTATGGTCACGCTCACCTACTCCTCCCGGCCGACCGTGGGTGCACCCGTGATCCGATTCGACAACGTCTCCAAGTCCTACCCGAAGCAGAACCAGCCCGCGCTCAGGGACGTCTCCCTGGAGATCGAGAAGGGCGAGTTCGTCTTCCTGGTGGGGTCATCCGGCTCCGGAAAGTCCACCTTCCTGCGGCTGCTGCTGCGCGAGGAGCGCGCCAGCACGGGAACGGTGCACGTCCTCGGCAAGGACCTCGCCCGGCTGTCCAACTGGAAGGTGCCGCACATGCGCCGCCAGCTGGGCACGGTGTTCCAGGACTTCCGGCTGCTGCCGAACAAGACGGTCGCGCAGAACGTGGCCTTCGCGCAGGAGGTCATCGGCAAGTCGCGCGGCGAGATCCGCAAGTCCGTGCCGCAGGTCCTGGGCCTGGTCGGGCTCGCGGGCAAGGAGGACCGGATGCCGGGCGAGCTGTCCGGCGGTGAGCAGCAGCGCGTGGCCATCGCGCGCGCGTTCGTCAACCGGCCGATGCTGCTGATCGCGGACGAGCCGACCGGCAACCTCGACCCGCAGACGTCGGTGGGCATCATGAAGCTCCTCGACAAGATCAACCGCACGGGCACCACCGTCGTCATGGCGACGCACGACCAGAACATCGTCGACCAGATGCGCAAGCGCGTCATCGAGCTGGAGAAGGGCCGGCTCGTCCGCGACCAGGCCCGCGGTGTCTACGGCTACCAGCACTGACCCACCGCGGTCAGCGGCGGTAGCAGCAGCAGGCAGCAGCAGGCTTCAGTCACGGCAAGGAAAGGCTCTACGCACGCGATGCGCGCCCAGTTCGTACTCTCGGAGATCGGTGTCGGCCTCCGCCGCAATCTCACGATGACGTTCGCCGTCATCGTCTCCGTGGCCCTGTCCCTGGCCCTCTTCGGCGGCGCCGTGCTGATGGGCCAGCAGGTCAACGCGATGAAGGACTTCTGGTACGACAAGGTCAACGTCACCATCTACCTCTGCAACAAGAACGACGCGGAGACGGCCGACACCTGCTCCAAGGGCGCCGTGACCGCCCAGCAGAAGGAGCAGATCGAGGCGGACCTCAAGAAGCTGTCGATCGTGGAGACGGTCCACCACGAGTCGGCGGAGGAGGCGTACGACCACTACCGGGACCAGTACGGCGAGACGCCCATCGCGAGCGTCATCACGCCGGACCAGATGCAGGAGTCGTTCCGGGTGAAGCTCAAGGACCCGGAGAAGTACGAGGTGGTGGCCACCGCCTTCTCGGGCCGGTCCGGCGTCCACTCGGTGCAGGACCAGCGCGGCATCCTGGAGAACCTGTTCAACATGATGCGCGGCATGAACGTCGCCGCCCTCGTCGTCATGGGCCTGATGCTGCTGATCGCGCTGATGCTGATCGTCAACACGGTGCGCGTGTCGGCGTTCAGCCGCCGCCGCGAGACCGGGATCATGCGGCTCGTCGGCGCGTCCAGCTTCTACATCCAGATGCCGTTCATCATGGAGGCCGCGTTCGCCGGGCTGCTGGGCGGTCTGGTCGCCTGCGGACTGCTGCTGATCGGGCGGTACTTCCTCATCGACGAGGGCCTCTCGCTGGCGGAGCAGATGCCGCTGGTCCAGTTCATCGGCTGGGACGCGGTGTTCTCCGTACTGCCGTTGGTGCTCGTCATCGGCCTGCTGATGCCGTCACTGGCCGCCGCCGTCGCGCTGCGCAAGTATCTGAAGGTGTGACAAGCGCCCCGGGCGCCGTGCGGGCAACCCCCGTACGGCGCCTTCTGCTTGTCCTAGAGTGGGCGCCATGTCGCTGCCGGGTCCAGAGTCCTCGCTCCGGCCCCGCCGCATCGGGCGCGGGGCCGTACTGACCGTGCTGTTCGCGACCGTCCTCGCGACGGCCGCCGCCACCGGGGCACTGCCGTACGACGACGAGGGCGACGCGTCGCGGGCCCCCCGCAGCGGCCCGTCGGCGCACCCGGACCCCCGTCCCGGCGCGCCCGGTGACGAAGAGGTCCGCGACGAGGTGGTACGGGCCGCCGCCGAGGCCGCCGCGGACGGCAAGTCCGTCGCGAAGGCCGCCGAGGAGGTCGTCAGCCGCAGCGGCGACCGGTGGGGCGCCGTCTACGACAAGAGCGAGTACGAGGACCTCCAGCGCGCCCTGGACGGCTCGTACACGGGCGTCGGCCTCGGGGCCCGCCGGACCGCCGACGGGCACGTCGAGGTGGCCCGCGTGCAGCCCGGCGGCCCGGCCGAGCGGGCGGGACTGCGGCGCGGCGACCGGATCGTCACCATCGACGGCCGCCCCGTGCGCGGACGCACGGCCGCCGAGGTGGTCGCCCTGCTGCGCGGCGACGGCCCGGACGGGGGCAGTACGCGCGCGAAGGCCGGTTCCACGGTCGCCCTGGGTGTGCAGCGGGGCACGCGCGCGTGGACGCTGACGCTGCGCCGCGCCCGGCTCGCCACCGAGGCGGTCACGGTGCGGCGGGTCGGCGACGCGGTGCTGATCCGGGTCAGCGCGTTCACGCGCGGCAGCGGCGAGCTGGTGCGCAAGGCCGTGGACGGCGCGCCCGACGGGGCGGGGGTGCTGCTGGACCTGCGGGGCAACGGCGGGGGCCTGGTCACCGAGGCGGTGGACGCCGCGTCCGCGTTCCTCGACGGCGGGCTCGTCGCCACGTACGACGTGCACGGCGAGGAGAAGGCCCTGTACGCCGAGCCGGGCGGCGACACCGGCAGGCCCGTCGTGGCGCTGATCGACGGCGGCACGATGAGCGCGGCCGAGCTGCTGACCGGCGCGCTGAAGGACCGCGGGCGGGCCGTCACGGTCGGGGCGCGCACCTTCGGGAAGGGTTCGGTGCAGATGCCGAGCAGCCTCCCGGACGGCTCGGTGGCCGAGCTGACCGTCGGGCACTACCGCACCCCGGCGGGCGCGCGGGTGGACGGGCGCGGCATCGCCCCGGACGTCCCGGCGCCGACGGGGGCGGAGGAGCGGGCCCGTACGGTATTGAGTGGCCTCGGGGCGGGCACGTAGTGCGAAAATGGCCGCACTATGGCTAAGGAAAAAGGGCGCAAGGTGATCGCGCAGAACAAGAAGGCGCGGCACGACTACCACATCATGGACACCTACGAGTGCGGTCTCGTCCTGACCGGCACCGAGGTGAAGTCGCTGCGCCAGGGGCGGGCCTCGCTGGTGGACGGCTTCGTGCAGATCGACGGGCACGAGGCGTGGCTGCACAACGTCCACGTACCGGAGTACAGCCAGGGCACGTGGACCAACCACACGGCCCGGCGCAAGCGGAAGCTGCTCCTGCACCGCGCGGAGATCGACAAGCTGGAGTCGAAGTCGGGGGAGACGGGTCACACGATCGTGCCGCTCTCGCTGTACTTCAAGGACGGCCGGGCGAAGGTCGAGATCGCCCTCGCGAGGGGCAAGAAGGAGTACGACAAGCGGCAGACGCTGCGTGAGAAGCAGGACCGCCGCGAGGCCGAGCGCACCATGTCGGCGATCCGCCGCCGCCAGCGCGCGTGACACCTGCCGGGCGAGTGGCGCAGGTCACACGTCCGGGGAAATACGCTGGCATGGTCCGAGGTTGATCCCGTACGATGGCACCTGCCCCTCACGGCAGGGGCGGCGCCCCTCCGGGGGCTTGAAAAATCAACATGGGGATGATCGGTTTCGACAGCGGCTGTCGAAGCAGGGGAAGCGTGTCGAGGAAGCGGCCATGATCTCGTAAACCACAGGCCGAAAAAATAATCGCCAACACCAAGCGCGATTCCTTCGCCCTCGCTGCCTAAGTAGCGACTCGCGAAGTGTCAGCCCGGGGCTGTTCCCGACCCGGATCCTGGCATCAGCTAGGGAACTAAACCTCTAGGCCCGGTCACGGGGCGTAGAGGGAAATCACACAGTGACTGAGCCCGTCGGAGACTTGTCCGCGTGATCTCCGGGGCCGAGAAAAGCGAAGCGGACTGCACACGGAGAAGCCCTGGTTCCGCACCGTTGGACGCGGGTTCGATTCCCGCCATCTCCACTTTCCCATGTAGACGAAGGCCCGGCAGCCCCCAAGGCAGCCGGGCCTTCGTCGTGCCCGGACGAGGCGGGACGGGCCTTGTACCCGGATCAGGCGTGAGGGCCGGACGTGGGCCGGGCGGGGGCCGGGGCCGGGTTGGTGCCCGTCAGGAGGGTGAGGAGGTGGTCCATCTCGGCGCGCCACTGGCGGTGGACGTTCATGCGGGTGGGCTGGGGCCGGCCCGGGAGCTGGAAGCGGAACGAGCTCCACACCGTGTTGCGGCGTATGTCGCCGATCGCGCCCGCCACCTGCGCCGGGGCCAGCGCGTACGCGATGTGGTTCGGGCGGTTGGTCATGCGGTCCGCCTTGTGGATGACGACCGCCTGCTCGGTCACGGTGATGAAGTAGTACGTCAGGAACAGCTGGCCGATCAGGCCCAGCATGCTCATCAGCCACACGCTCGGGCCCGCCACCGCCTGGATCGTGACGAGCGGGCGGTCGGCCGGGTTGGCCTCGGCGAGTGCGGCGGCGACCTGCTGCTGGATGGTCGCCTTCTTGATGGCCATGGGGGCTCCACTGGAGAGGAGGGGGACGGTGAGCGGTGCCCGGTCCCGAGGGGCGGGCGCCGCAGCGTATCCGGTGATCCCCGCCCTTCCGCCGCAGGGTCAGCCCAGGACGCGGTGGTAGCGCAGGCCGGGGCGGCCCGTCAAAGTCAGTTCGCCGACGTGCGCGAAGCCGTTGCGCTCCAGGACCGTACGGGACGCCAGGTTGTCCACCGTCGTGACCGCCCGCAGCTCCCTCAGCCCGTACGTCTCCGACGCCAGGCGGCACACCTCCGCGACCGCCGCCGTCGCCACGCCCCGCCCCGCCGCCCGCTCCGCGATCCGGTAGCCCAGCTCGGGCGCGCCCTCCGCGACGCACACCAGGTTGACCCGTCCGATCAGTTCGCCCGCCTCGTCCAGGACGACGTGGAAGCGGTGCAGCCCCGCCTCCTGCTCCTCCAGCAGGCTCCGGTGCCGCTCCGCGAACTCCGCGAAGTACGCGTCGCCCCGGTCCGGTATCGACCGGGTGAAGTACGCCCGGTTCTCCCGCTCGAACTCCAGCAGCGCGGGCGCGTGGTCAGCCCGCAGTCGCTCCACGATCACCATGGCGCGGAGCCTACGGCAGGGCCCGCCGCACCCGTACGCCGACCGCCGCCAGGGCCAGTGCCGCCGCGCCCGCCGCCACCGGCAGGCCGTACGCCGTGTCCGCGCCCGCCCGCTCCACCAGCCAGCCGCCCGCCGCAGCGCCCGCCGAGATCCCGCCCAGCAGCGCCGTCACCGCCAGCGTCATGCCCTCGTTCAGCTGCGCGGCGGGCGTCAGCCGCTGCACCAGCGACATGCCCGTCACCATCGTCGGCGCCGTCGCCATCCCCGCCAGCAGCAGCGCCCCGGCCAGCGCGAGCAGCGACCCCGAGTACGACGCCGCCAGCAGCGGCAGCGACATCAGTACGGTCATCGCCGCCAGGCACACCAGCAGCCGCCGCCGCACATCACGCGCCGGCCGCACCGACCCGTACACGAGGCCCGCCAGGAACGAGCCGAACGCCTGGAGCGCCATCACCGGGCCCGCCTGCGGTCCGTCCACGTACGCCAGCGTCACGATCTCCATCGACCCGAAGATCGCGCCCGTCGCCAGGAACACCGCCAGCAGCGCGGGCATCCCCGGCGTGCGGAGCGGCGACCGCGACCGCTGCCCGGCCACGCGCGGGGCGACCGGCGGCTCCGTCGCGCGCTGCGCCGTGAACAGCAGCATCCCGGCGAGCAGCAGTACCGCGCCGACGAGCGTGCCCGCCTCCGGGAACAGCGCCGCGCACAGGAACGCCGCCAGCACCGGACCGGTCATGAAGCACAGTTCGTCCACGGCCTGCTCGAAGGCGTTCGCCGTGTGCACCGCGCGCGGGTCGGCCCGGTACAGGTGGGCCCAGCGGGCGCGGGACATGCCGCCGATGTTCGGGGTCGTCGCGGTCGCGGCGTACGCGGCGAACAGCGTCCAGTCCGGCGCGTCGTGGCGGACGCACAGCAGCAGCGCGAGCGACCCGAGGACGGCGAGGACCGTGGCGGGAACGGCGACGCGCGCCTGCCCGTACCGGTCGATCAGCCGCGCGGTGAACGGCGCCACCACCGCCGTCGCGGCCAGACCGGTCGCGGTGACGGCGCCGGCGAGGGCGTACGAGCCGCGCGACCCGGCGATCATGATGACCGCGCTGACGGTGAACATGCCCATCGGGACCCGGGCGATGAGGTTCCCGGCGGTGAACGCGCGCGTGCCGGGCGCGGCGAACAGGCGGAGGTAGGCGTTGCCGGGGCGGCGGCCGGGCTCCGGCGGAGCGGCGGGTGTCGTGGCGGGCTCGATGGGCGGGGCGGGTGTCGTGGCGGGCTCGACCGGCGCGGGCTTCCCCGGCGCGGCAGGCTTCGGCTTCGTCTTCGTCGGGTGCGGGGGCATGGCACCACCCTCACCGCCCGCCCCGCCACCGGTCCAACACCTGTTCGGAGCACATTCACGCACCCCTGTTGTAAGTTCCGCACGTGGTCCCCGACATCGAACCCCGGCTCCTGCGCGCCTTCGCCGCCGTCGCCGACGAACTGCACTTCACCCGCGCCGCCGCCCGCCTCTACGTCGCCCAGCAGGCCCTCAGCCGTGACATCCGGCGCCTGGAGCGGCAGCTCGGCACCGAACTGTTCGTCCGCACCACCCGGCAGGTCGCCCTCACCACCGACGGCGAGCGGCTGCGCCCGTACGCGCAGGCCGTCCTCGCCGCGTACGACGACCTGGCCACGGCCTTCTCCGGCGTCGGCCCACGCCCCCTCCTCGTGGACCTCAACTCGCCCGACATGAGCAGCGGCCGCGTCCTCGGCCTGGCCCGCGCGCTGGCGCCAGACTGCGAACTGATGGCCCGCTATGAGAGCGGCCTGACGGGCGCCGCCGCCGAGATGCTCGCCGGGCGCATCGACGCGTCGTTCGGCCGGGTCGCCGGACTCGACCCGGCGGTCCGCGCCCGGCTCGCCTGGCAGCCCGTACGGTACGAGCCGATGGCCGTCATCCTGCCCGACGACCATCCGCTGGCCGGCCGGGACGAGGTGGAGCTCGCCGCGCTCGCCGGGCAGGCCCTGTACGCCGGGGCGGGCAACCCGCGCACCCGCGAGTGGACCGACCTGGCCGCGCTGCTCTTCGCCGAGCACGGCATCCGGATCGCGCCGCCCGCGCCGCTCGCGGTGGGCGTCGAGGAGTTCCGCCGCGTCATGGCCAAGGGGCGTACGCCGGTACTGACCGTGGTGGACTTCCCGCCCATGCCGGACACGGTCCTGCGCCCGCTCGTGGACCCCGTACCCCTCTCCCCGGTGGCGCTCGTGTGGCGCAAGGGGCTGAAGCACCCGGGCCTGGACGCGCTGCGCGCCGCCGCCGCGCGCCTCGCCGCCGAGGAGGGGTGGCTCTCCGTACCGGACGGGGCGTGGCTCCCGGAGCTGGACGCGGCGCTGATGCGAGCCGCCTGACCTCCCCGTCTCCCCGATCCCCCTGATCCGCCTGCACCCGGTGGTCCCGGTGGTTCCGGTGGCCACACCCGCCACGCCCGTATCCGCGCCGCGCCGCTCACACCCCGCTCCGCCGCCGGGTGAGAGCAAGGTTTCCGCCCGGTCACCTCAGATGACCCGGCCGAAACGCGGCCTCCCTAGCGTCGGTCCAGAAGCGTGCAGGGACCAAGGACCAGGGATCGGACACGGCGGAGGTGGTGCGCGATGGGCGGCGGACGGTGGATCGAGGAGTGGGACCCCGAGGACGAGACGTTCTGGAAGGCGAAAGGGGAGCGGATCGCCAACCGGAACCTCCTCTTCTCGGTGATCTCCGAGCACATCGGCTTCTCCATCTGGACGCTGTGGTCCGTGATGGTCCTGTTCATGGGCCCGGAGTACGGCGTTGACCCGGCCGGGAAGTTCTTCCTGATCGCCGTCGCCACGCTCGTCGGCGCCGCCATCCGCGTGCCGTACACGTTCGCCGTGGCACGCTTCGGCGGCCGTAACTGGACCGTGTTCAGCGCCCTGTTGCTCCTGCTGCCGACCGGCGCGGCGTACGCGGTGATGGAGCCCGGTACCTCGTACACGACGTTTGTCCTCGTCGCGGCGCTCACCGGCGTCGGCGGCGGCAATTTCGCCTCGTCCATGACCAACATCAACGCCTTCTTCCCGCTCCACCGCAAGGGCTGGGCGCTCGGCCTCAACGCGGGCGGCGGCAACATCGGCGTCCCCGTCGTACAGCTCGCGGGCCTCGCGGTCATCGGCACGGCCGGCGCCGCGCACCCCCGGATCGTGCTGGGCGTCTACATCCCGCTGACCGTCGCCGCCGCCGTGTGCGCCGCGCTGTTCATGGACAACCTGGCGCCCGTGCGGAACGACACGGGCGCCGTCAAGGAGGCCGTCCGGGACGGGCACACCTGGATCATGGCGTTCCTCTACATCGGCACGTTCGGGTCGTTCATCGGGTACAGCTTCGCCTTCGGGCTCGTCCTCCAGACGCAGTTCGGCCGGACCCCGCTCCAGGCCGCGTCGCTCACCTTCATCGGCCCGCTCCTCGGCTCGCTGATCCGGCCCGTCGGGGGCTCGCTCGCCGACCGGTACGGCGGCGCGCGGATCACGCTCGGCACGTTCGCCGCGATGGCCGCCGCGACGGGCGTCGTCGTCCACGCCTCCGTCACCGAGTCCCTGGCGGTGTTCCTCGTCGGGTTCACCTCCCTGTTCGTCCTCAGCGGCCTCGGCAACGGCTCCGCGTTCAAGATGATCCCGGCGATCTTCAAGGCGAAGGCGTACGCCTCCGGGCTCGGCGGCGAGGAGGCCGACGCGTACGGCCGCCGCCTCTCCGGCGCCGCCATGGGGCTGATCGGCGCGATCGGCGCGGTCGGGGGGCTCGGCATCAACCTCGCGTTCCGCCAGTCCTTCCAGACCGCCGGGTCCGGTACGTACGCCTTCGTCGCCTTCCTCGTCTTCTACGCGGCGTGCATCGCCGTGACGTGGGCGGTATACCTTCGACGTCCGGCCGCGACCGGCGCGGCGACCGCTCCCGAGGCCACGGCCCAGCGGCGGCTCAGCTACTCCGAGGTGTGATCGCGCATGCTCCGTAACGGCGGGGAAACGTCCGCGAACCAGGCCCGTCACGCACCCTTGCCAGGCTCAGGCGTCATGCACGAGCAGCAGCAGGAGAACGGCCCCCTCGCGGGCTTCACGGTCGGCGTCACCGCGGCCCGCCGCGCGGACGAGCTGGGCGCGCTGCTTCAGCGCCGGGGGGCCGCGGTGCTGCACGCCCCGGCGCTGCGGATCGTGCCGCTCGCCGACGACGCGGAACTCCTCGACGCGACCAGGCAACTCGTCGGCTCCGCCCCGGACATCGTCGTCGCGACGACCGCGATCGGCTTCCGGGGCTGGCTGGAGGCCGCCGACGGCTGGGGGTACGGGGAGGAGCTGCTCGCCTGCCTGCGCGGCGTGCGGGTGCTCGCCCGGGGGCCCAAGGTGAAGGGCGCGGTACGGGCGGCCGGGCTCACCGAGGAGTGGTCGCCCGCCTCCGACTCCATGGCCGAGGTGCTGGACCGGCTCCTGGAGCAGGGCGTGTCCGGACAGCGCGTCGCGCTCCAGCTGCACGGCGAGCCGCTGCCCGGATTCGTGGAGGCGCTGCGGGACGCGGGCGCGGAGGTCGTGGTCGTCCCCGTGTACCGGTGGATGCCGCCCGAGGACCCGGCGGCGCTGGACCGGCTGCTGGACGCGACGGTCGCCCGCACCCTGGACGCGGTGACGTTCACCAGCGCGCCCGCCGCCGCGTCGCTGCTGGCCCGCGCCGAGCACCGGGGCCTGCGCGCCGAACTGCTGGACGCGCTGCGCCACGACGTGCTGGCCGCCTGCGTCGGCCCGGTCACCGCGGTGCCGTTGCAGAGTCACGGGGTGGACACCGTCCAGCCGGCCCGCTTCCGGCTCGGCCCGCTCGTCCAGACCCTGTGCCAGGAACTGCCCGCGCGGGCGCGGACCCTGCCGGTCGCGGGGCGGCGCATCGAGATCCGGGGCCACGCGGTGCTGGTGGACGGCGAGTTGCGGCCCGTGCCGCCCGCCGGGATGTCGCTGCTCCACGCGCTGGCCCGCCGCCCCGGCTGGGTGGTCTCCCGCGCCGATCTGCTGCGCGCCCTGCCCGGAGCGGGCCGCGACGAGCACGCCGTCGAAACCGCGATGGCCCGCCTCCGCACGGCCCTGGGCGCCCCGAAACTGATCCAGACGGTCGTCAAGCGCGGCTACCGCCTGGCCCTGGACCCGACGGCGGAGGTGCCGGGGCAGCCCGCGGGGGAGGGGTAGGCGGTACGGGGCTCCGGTGTGCCGACGCCACGCCGTCAGGCAGGGACGTCGTGCTCTTTGAGATCCGTCGGCACACCGGCTGCCGCCGCGAAATCCTTGTCGGCGTGGAGGCACCACCAGGCCGTGGTGCGCCGCGGTCGCGCAGACCAGCCAGTCCCCCACGGACAGGCTTCGGTGTCGGCCACGCCGGGCAAGCCGGTACTGCGCGGTTTCGATCCATCGCCAAGCACCCTCGGGCACCAGATCGTTGGGGCAGAGACCGCCGAACCACAGCAGTTGAATCGACCAGGTAGCGAAGCACGTCAGTCGATGTCCTTCCCCGCGGCGGGCGTCCGCCAGAAGCTCTCCTCGTCCCAGCTGCGTGCTGCCTGGAAGTGACGCAGCCGCGCCTCGGTCCTGCGGCGCCGCTCGGCGTACTCGCGGAGGGCGAGGTTCACTGTCTCCTTCTTGGTGCGCGCGCCGGACAGCCGCATGGCCTCGGCAAGGGCGTCGTCGTCGATGTCGATCTGTGTCGCGGCTCGCGTATGTTGCATACATCACGCATGGCCTGCCGGTGGGGTTCCCGGAAGCCGGGTACGGGGGCAGGCTGGGGCGGAGGCGGCCCAGGGGGTGACCGGGCGTGGCGGGAGCGGAAGGGCGGCGGTCGTTCGACGCCGGGCGGCGGTGCCTGGCGCTGCTGGACGCGCCCCCGGACGGCCCCGAGGCGCTCGCGCGCTGGCTGGTGGACTGCGGCCTGGTGCCGGAGGGGACGCCGCTGGACGCGGTGGACGACGGGTGGGTGGAACGTTTCGCCGAGCTGCGGGACCACATCGACACCCTCGTACGAGCGGAACTGACCGGGCGGGCGACCACCGGGCCCACCGGGCCCACCGGGCCCACCGGGCCCACCGGGCCCACCGGGCCCACCGGGGCACCCGGGCCCACCGGGGCACCCGGGCCCACCGGGGCACCCGGCCCCGCGGCCCCCGCGATCCCACCCCGCACCCCACACCCCATCCCGCACCCCGCACCCGCCCTCGACCGGACCGCCCTCGACCGGGTCAACGCCCTCGCGGCCGCCGCCGCGCCGCCCGCGCCCAGGGCCGAGCCGGGGCCCGACGGGCGGCTCGTACGGGCCCTCGGCGCGCCGCCCCGCTGCGCCGCCCTCCTCGCCGCCCTGGCGCGCGACGCCGTGGAGCTGCTCACCGACCCGGCCGCGCGGGCCCGGCTCCGCGAGTGCGAGGGCCACCACTGCCACCGCGTGTACCTCGACACCTCCCGTGGCGCGCGCCGCCGTTGGTGCTCCAGCGCCACCTGCGGGAACCGCGACCGCGTGGCCCGGCACCGGGCCCGTACGGGCCGCTCCCGCGAGGGCTGACGAGAAACTTCCGCGCGGCGTTGAGACGTTCGGCTCCCGCCCTCGTAGTGAAGGGGGCAAGGAGTCGGACAGGGTCTCGACCAGGGAGGTTCGGGTGCGCAAGGATGCCGCCGTGGCCGATGACCGTCGGGGGACGCGTCGGGCCCGGCACCGCGCGGAGTCGTCGCGTGTCAATCACCCTGTCCCGGACGAGGAGTTGATGCGGTCCCTCTACCGCGAGCACGCCGGACCGCTGCTCGCCTACGTACTGCGCCTCGTGGCCGGCGACCGCCAGCGGGCCGAGGACGTCGTGCAGGAGACGCTCATCCGTGCCTGGAAGAACGCCGGTCAGCTCAATCGGGCCACCGGTTCCGTCCGACCCTGGCTGGTGACGGTCGCCCGGCGCATCGTCATCGACGGCCACCGCAGCCGGCAGGCCCGGCCGCAGGAGGTCGATCCGTCGCCGCTGGAGGTCATGCCCGCGGAGGACGAGATCGACAAGGCGCTGTGGCTGATGACGTTGTCGGATGCCCTCGACGATTTGACCCCGGCCCACCGGGAAGTCCTCATCGAGACGTACTTCAAGGGGCGTACGGTCAACGAGGCCGCCAAGACCCTGGGCATACCGAGCGGGACCGTGCGGTCCCGGGTGTTCTACGCGCTGCGTTCCATGAAACTGGCTCTGGAGGAGAGGGGGGTATCGGCATGACGACGCGACGAGACGGCGGTTACGACGGCGCCTCCGGCTTCGGTCCCGGCTCCGGCGCGGGCTTCGGCGCGGGCTACGGCGCCGGAGGCGGACGCGGCGACGGCTCTGGTTCCGGCTCGGGCCCCGGTTCCGGCTTCGGCTTCGGCTACGGCTCGGGCGAGGAGTTCGCCGAGGGTTCCGTGCACGACGCCGTCGGCGCGTACGTGCTGGGAGTGCTCGACGACGCCGACGCCACCGCCTTCGAGGCCCACCTCGCCCGCTGCGGGGTGTGCGCGGCGCGCATGGACGAACTGGCGGGCATGGAACCGATGCTGGCGATGCTCGCCGACGTACCCGGCCTCGCCGAGGGCCCCGGCCTCACGGACACCCCCGGCTCGTCCGGACGCCCCCTGAGCGCGCAGCCGCCGCCCCCGCCACCCCCCGCCCCGGCCACGGCGCAGGGCCCGCCCCTGCTGAACCGCCTGGTGGACGAGGTCTCCGTCCACCGCGCCCGCCGCCACCGCCGCGCCCGCTACCTGGTCGCGGCCGTCGCCGTGCTCGTCATCGGCGGCCCCGCGCTGGCCGTCAGCGCCCTGTCCACGGACGCGCCGACGACGACCCGCGTCACGGCGGAGGACGTCTTCACGGGCCTGAAGGAGAAGGCGACGGCGACGGACGCGGCGACGAAGGTCAGCGCGACCGTCGCCATGGAGCCGAAGGCGTGGGGTACGGACACGATGCTGGAGCTCAGGAACGTGACGGGCCCGCTCAAGTGCCGCCTGGTCGCGGTGTCGAAGACGGGCGAGGAGCAGATCGTCACGTCCTGGTCGGTCCCGAAGTGGGGCTACGGCATCGAGAACAGCCCCGACGAGACGGCCCGCAAGCCCCTGTACGTCCACGGCGGCACGGCCATGCCCCGCACGGACATCGCCCACTTCGACGTCCGCACCTTCGACGGCCGCCAACTGGTCCGCGTCAACGCGTAGCGCGGCGCGCGGAGGGGGCGGGAGGGGCGCGCACCGCCCCGTGCCCCGCTCCCGCACGCCGGTGCGGCCCGTGTCGTACGGACGTACGCTCGCCCGCGACATGGACCAGGTGACCGGCGCCCCGAAGGGCGCGCCGAGTTCGTACGAGCGGATCACGCGCGTCGTGCGTACGGGCTCGGTGAAGCGGGGATGCCGCGCGGAGCCGCTCAGAAGGCCCGGGCGAAGACGCGGGCGCCGTTGTGGAACGTGACGGTCACGCCCTTCTGGCTGCTCGGGTTCTGCCGGGTGGACCACCGTTCGATCGCGGCGATCTCCGGGCTCTCGGCATGGGCCAGGGCGGCGGCGAACCACGCCTCGGGGTCGTCCCCGGCCTGCGGGGCGGCACCGGCCGGTACGGGCGTGCCGGTGACCGGCTCGTCGGTGAACGTGTCGTGCTTGGCGCCCTCCGGGAGCTGCCCCACGAACTGCCACCGCGTCTCCGCGGACCCGACCGTGATGACGACACCGCACGGGTGTGTCGTGTCGCCCGCCTCGGCGAGGGTCTGGACGCGGCTCGCGGTGGGGCCGTTCTTCACGATGTCGACGACGAAGTCGGCAAAGCGCGCGGGACGCATATGTGTTCATTCCTCTCATCGCGGGCCGACCAGTCTATGAGCCGCCTGCGGAAAGGGACTTGCCCGCACGGAGGAGAGCGCGAGGGGAGCGGAGGGGAGCCGGGGGGAGATACACGGGAGGACCCCGGCCCATCGGGCCGGGGTCCTCTGCTCGGGACGTGTGGCACGGGCGTCAGTGGCTGGCGAGCTCTCCGGTGAGCTTGCCGTGGAGGTGGGCGCTCGGGTCGTTCAGGCCGGTGATCTCGACGGTCTTGCCGCGCTGGGCGTACTTGGTCTCGATCGCGTCGAGGGCGGCGACGGAGGAGGCGTCCCAGACGTGGGCGGCCGACAGGTCGATGACGACCTTCTCCGGGTCGTTCGCGTAGTCGAACTGGCCGACGAGGTCGTTGGAGGAGGCGAAGAACAGTTCGCCGGTGACCCGGTAGACGACCGTGGTGCCGTCGGGGTCGACCACGGCGGTGACCTCGGCGAGGTGAGCGACCCGCTTGGCGAAGACGACCATGGCGGTGATGGAGCCGACGACGACGCCGATGGCCAGGTTGTGGGTGGCCACCACGGCGACCACGGTGATGACCATGACGCCGATCTCGCCCGCGGGCATCCGCTTCAGGGTCTTGGGTGCGATGGAGTGCCAGTCGAAGGTCGCGAACGACACCATGATCATGACGGCGACGAGCGCGGCCATGGGGATGTCGGAGACGACGGGGCCGAAGACGATGCACAGCACCATCAGGAACACACCCGCGAGGAAGGTGGAGACGCGGGTGCGGGCGCCGGAGACCTTCACGTTGATCATCGTCTGGCCGATCATGGCGCAACCGCCCATGCCGCCGAAGAAGCCGGTGACGATGTTGGCGACGCCCTGGCCGATGGACTCGCGGGTCTTGTTCGAGTGGGTGTCGGTGATGTCGTCGACCAGCTTGGCGGTCATCAGCGACTCCATCAGGCCTACCAGCGCCATCGCGAACGCGTACGGGGCGATCGTCGTCAGCGTGTCCATCGTGAACGGCACGTCCGGCAGGCCGGGCACGGGCAGGGAGGACGGCAGTTCGCCCTTGTCGCCCACGGTGGGCACGGCGATACCGGCCGCGATCGTGATCACGGTCAGGATGACGATGGAGACGAGCGGGGCGGGAATCACGGTAGTGATCTTCGGGAAGAACACCATGAGCGCCAGCCCGCCGACGATCAGCGGGTACACGGCCCACGGCACGTCGCGCATCTCGGGGACCTGGGCCATGAAGATCAGGACGGCGAGCGCGTTGACGAAGCCGACCATCACCGAGCGCGGGATGAACCGCATCAGCTTCGCCACCCCCAGCGCGCCCAGGGCGATCTGGAAGACGCCGGCGAGGATGACGGCGGCGATCAGGTAGCCCAGGCCGTGCTCACGGTTGAGCGGGGCGATGACCAGGGCGATGGCGCCGGTGGCGGCCGAGATCATCGCGCGGCGGCCGCCGACGATCGAGATGACCACGGCCATGGTGAACGAGGCGAACAGGCCGATCGCGGGGTCGACCCCGGCGATGATCGAGAAGGAGATCGCCTCGGGGATCAGCGCGAGGGCGACGACCAGGCCGGCGAGGACCTCGGTGCGCCAGACCTTCGGGTTGTTCAGCCAGTCCGGCTTGAGGCCGCGCGGCCGCGCGGCGGGAGTCACAGCGGCAGAAGACAAAGGAGATGCGTACCTGTCGTGCTCGGGCACACCCGTCGGTGAACCGGGGCGTGCGGGGACGCGCGGGGGGCCGGGTGGCACCCTGCGGACGGCCCGGGGAGCGGGCCGGAAGTCGGAGGGGGATGGGCGGCACGGGCCTGGCGCGGCCCGGCGGCTCACATCCGGGGGCGAAGGGTCACGGCGGGCAGGCGGCGGCGATCGGCGTCATGGGCTCGCGCACGCTGTCTCCTGCAAGGGGAATCGGATCTTCGCCGGGGGCTTCGTCGGCCCCGGTACGGCAGTGGACAGCCGGACGCCACCCTCGCCGTCGACAACTCTACCTTAACGTTAGAGTAGGGGTCGGTGGGGTCGCACGGGACGCGGTCCGCCACGACAGGAAGGCCCAGGAGAACGGCGTGGACGGCAAGCACATGCAGATCGGCGAGGTCGCCGCGCGGACGGAGCTGTCCCTGCGCACCATCCGGCACTACGAGGAGACCGGCCTGGTCATCCCCTCCGCCCGCTCCCGGGGCGGCTTCCGCCTCTACACGGAGACCGATGTCGCCCGGCTCATGGTGATCCGCCGGATGAAGCCGCTGGGCTTCACGCTGGAGCAGATGCGCGACCTGCTGGAGGCCACCGACCGCCTGGACAGCGACGACGCTCTCGACGACGACGAGCGCGAGGCCCTGCTCGAACGCGTGCGGACCTACCGGCAGGCGGCCGCCGACCAGGTGGAGAAGCTGCGCGTCCAGCTGGCCCGCGCCGAGGACTTCGCCGCCACCCTGGGCGACCGGCTGGAGGCCGCCGGCCCTCGGCGGGAGGTCTCCGTCTGATCTCGGGGCCACCAGCCGACGCAGCGGTCCCGGCCGGGGAATCCGGGTGCGGAGGCCCGACAGCTTGGTGTGCAATCGAGGGATGACGGTCACGACGAGCACACCGTTGGTCCACGAACTCGATTCTGTCGCCGGAGTGTTGGCCGAGTGGCAGCACGGCGACCGAGCCGTGCAGCTGCACCCGGGAGACATCGGCTGGTTCCGCCGGTTCGGCGCGCGGCGAACGGCGCAGGCCGTCCGGACGTGGAGCCGCGCCGGGGAGGTGCTGGCCGTCGGCCTGCTGGACGGACCGGACGTGCTGCGACTGGAGATCGCGCCGGAGGCCCTGCACGACGAGGAGCTGGCGCGGCAGGTGGCCAGGGACGCCACGGCACCCGAGTGCGGCGTGCTCCCGGAGGGCGAGGCGTACGTGGCCGCCCCGCCCGGAGCGCTCGTCGGAGACCTGCTGATGCGGCGCGGCTGGGAGGGCGGTGACATGTGGACACCGCTGCGCCGCGAACTCGACGAGCCCGTACCCGACCCCGGCGTGCACGTCGAGGTGGTCGGGCCGGAACAGGTGCCCGAGCGGACCGCCGTCCAGCGCTCGGCGTTCACCGGTTCCACGTTCACCGACGACCGCTGGCACGCGATGGCGGAAGCGGCCCCCTACGCCGCCGCGCGCTGCCTGCTCGCCCGCAACGACCGGGGTGAGCCCGTTGCCGCCGTGACGGTGTGGTCCGCGGGGGCGGGCAGGCCCGGCCTGATCGAACCGATGGGCGTCCACGCCGACCACCGCGGCCTGGGCCACGGCCGGGCGATCGTGCTCGCCGCGGCACGCGCCCTTCAGGAGCTGGGCTCCTCCAGCGTCGTCGTGGACACGCCGAGCTCCAACACCGCCGCCGTCGTCACCTACGAGTCGGCGGGACTCCAGCGGCTTCCGGAGCTCCAGGACCTGCGCCGCACGGCGTGAGGGCCGCCCTTCCGTCCCCGGGGCCGAGCCGCCCCCACCCGCCGCGCCGCCCTGCGGGTTGGGGCCTCCGTGTGCGCGTACGGGTGCCGGGCCGCCCCCGCGGGCGCGGGGCCCCGTCCGCGTAGGCCGCCGTGCCCGTGGACCTCCGCCCGGGCCCGCCGCCCGCCCCGGCACCCAGCCCCACCCCCGGTCACCGCCGCCCCCGCGCGGTTCGCCGGACTGACACGGAGGCGGAACGTGGCGTACTCTCGACGGCTGCCCAGTGCACGTCAGAAGGGGGCCCCGGTGGCCGCGCAGGAAGCCGATCGTGTGGTCGACACGATCCGGGACCGTGAGGTCGCGGTGGAGCAGGACCACCTGGACCAGGTGTACCGCCGTCTCGAGGAGAAGATCCACGAGGCGGAGTTCCTCATGCGGGACGCCGCCCGGCGCGGCCAGGTCGGCACGCCCGGCGCGCTCGCCGAGCGGGACGCCCAGGTGTTCCGCGCCGGAGTGCACCTGAACCGGCTGAACAGCGAGTTCGAGGACTTCCTTTTCGGCCGCATCGACCTGCTGTACGGCAAGGACGGCAAGAAGGGCCCCGACGGCGCGTACACCTCCGTCGAGCCCGCCGACGACGCCGTACGGCCCGACAACACCGCCGAGATCGGCGAGACCCTCCACATCGGCCGCATCGGCGTGCTCGACGCCGACTACAGCCCCCTCGTCATCGACTGGCGCGCCCCCGCCGCCGCCCCGTTCTACCGGGCCACGCCCGTCGATCCCGGCCGGGTCGTACGGCGCCGCGTCATCCGCTCCAAGGGCCGCCGCGTCCTCGGCGTCGAGGACGACCTGATGCGCCCCGAGCTGACCGCCACCCTCGACGGCGCCGAGCTGCCCGTCATCGGCGACGGCGCCCTCATGGCCGCGCTCGGCCGGGCCCGCGGCCACACGATGCGCGACATCGTGTCGTCCATCCAGGCCGAGCAGGACCTCGTCATCCGCGCGCCCGCCGCGTCCGTCACGTACGTCGAGGGCGGCCCCGGCACCGGCAAGACCGCCGTCGCCCTGCACCGCGCCGCGTACCTGCTGTACCAGGACCGCCGCCGGTACGCCGGGGGCATCCTCATCGTCTCGCCGACCCCGCTGCTCGTCGCCTACACCGAGGGCGTCCTGCCGTCGCTGGGCGAGGAGGGGCAGGTCGCCATCCGCGCCGTCGGCAGCCTCGTCGACGGCGTGGAGGCCACCGCGTACGACGACCCCGCCGTCGCCCGCGTCAAGGGTTCCTCCCGGATGCTGAAGGTCCTGCGCAAGGCCGCCCGCGGCGCCCTGGAGCGGGGCGACGCCCCCGACCGGCTGCGGGTCGTCGCCTTCGGCCGCCGTGTCGAGCTGGAGGCCGAGGAGCTGCGGAGCATCCGCCACGCGGCCCTCGGGGGCACCGCGCCCGTCAACCTGCTCCGCCCCCGCGCCCGCCGCCTGATCCTCGACGCCCTGTACGCGAAGACGGGCGCCGCCGCCCGCCAGAGCGACCCGGAGCTGGCCGCCGAGCTGCGCTCCTCCTTCGACGAGGACGTCACGTCCGAGGACTCCTTCACCGAGTTCCTCGACGCCTGGTGGCCCGAGCTGACCCCGCGCGGCGTACTGGCCGCCATGGCCGACGAGCGGCGCCTCGGCCGCTGGGCCCGCCGCGTCCTCAACCAGGGCGAGGTCCGCCGCCTGGCCCGCTCGCTGCGCCGCGACGCGTACTCCGTGCACGACGTGGCCCTCCTGGACGAGCTCCAGACGCTCCTGGGCGCGCCCGCCCGGCCGCGCCGCAAGCGGGAGCTGGACCCGCTGGACCAGCTCACCGGCCTGGAGGAGCTGATGCCCGTACGCGAGGAGTCGCAGCGCGAGCGGGCCGAGCGCCTGGAGCGGGAGCGCGTCGAGTACGCGCACGTCATCGTGGACGAGGCGCAGGACCTCACGCCCATGCAGTGGCGGATGGTCGGCCGCCGGGGCAGGCACGCCACCTGGACGGTCGTCGGGGACCCGGCGCAGTCGTCCTGGTCGGTGCCGGACGAGGCCGCCGAGGCCCGTGACGAGGCCCTCGGCACCCGGCCGCGCCGCCGCTTCACCCTGACCGTGAACTACCGCAACCCCGCCGAGATCGCCGAACTTGCCGCGAAGGTCCTCGCCCTGGCCATGCCGGGCGCCGAGTCGCCGCGCGCGGTGCGGTCCACGGGCGTCGAGCCCCGGTTCACCGCCGTCGGCGACGGGGACCTGGCGGAGGTCGTACGGGACGAGGCGCGCCGCCTCCTGGACCGCGTGGACGGCACCGTGGGCGTCGTCGTGGCCATGAACCGCCGCGAGCAGGCGGCCCGCTGGCTCGCGGACCTGGGCGACCGCGTGGTGGCGCTGGGCAGCCTGGAGGCGAAGGGCCTGGAGTACGACGCGACCGTGGTCGTCTCGCCCGCCGAGATCGCCGACGAGTCGCCGGCGGGCCTGCGGGTGCTGTACGTGGCGCTGACCCGCGCCACGCAGCAGCTCACGGTCATCGCGGGGCGGCGCGACGAACCGGACGAGGCGGGGGTCCCCGATCTGCTGCGCGACTGAACCGCGCCGGGTTTGTTAGCCTGGTGGGGACACCGGCTCGATCCAAGCCCCCGGGCCCAACCTTCGTCGCCACGAGCGACCACTTGCCGCGAGGCGAGCATGGCGGGTCGGTGTCACTGACCGCGGCGGGGGCGCGGCTCGTATGGTGGAAAACACTTTCCGAATAGAGCGAAAACAAAACGACCGTATTACCCCCTACCGGCTGGTAGGTGCGACCATCGGAAGGCCCCGCTCGGCCACCCGCCGTGCCGGGGCGGCAGCGAAACCAGGGAAAGCAGAGGAAGTCGGCCATGGCAACGGCGCCCAGCGTCTCGTACTCGATGACGGTCCGGCTGGAGGTGCCCGCGAGCGGAACCGCGGTCTCCCAGCTCACCACGGCCGTGGAGTCCTCCGGGGGCTCCGTCACCGGCCTCGACGTGACCGCGTCCGGCCACGAGAAGCTGCGGATCGACGTGACCATCGCGGCCACCTCGACCGCGCACGCGGACGAGATCGTCGGCAAGCTCCGCGGCATCGAGGGCGTCGTCCTCGGCAAGGTCTCCGACCGTACGTTCCTGATGCACCTCGGCGGCAAGATCGAGATGGCGTCGAAGCACCCCATCCGCAACCGCGACGACCTGTCCATGATCTACACGCCGGGTGTCGCCCGCGTGTGCATGGCCATCGCCGAGAACCCCGAGGACGCCCGCCGCCTCACCATCAAGCGCAACTCCGTCGCCGTCGTCACGGACGGCTCCGCCGTGCTCGGCCTCGGCAACATCGGCCCCAAGGCGGCCCTGCCGGTCATGGAGGGCAAGGCGGCCCTCTTCAAGCGGTTCGCGGGCATCGACGCCTGGCCGATCTGCCTGGACACCCAGGACACCGACGCCATCGTGGAGATCGTCAAGGCCATCGCGCCCGGCTTCGCGGGCATCAACCTGGAGGACATCTCCGCCCCCCGCTGCTTCGAGATCGAGGCGCGCCTGCGCGAGGCCCTGGACATCCCCGTCTTCCACGACGACCAGCACGGCACCGCCATCGTCGTCCTCGCCGCCCTCACCAACGCGCTGCGCGTCGTCGGCAAGTCCATCGGCGACGTCCGCGTCGTCATGTCGGGCGCCGGCGCGGCCGGTACGGCCATCCTGAAGCTGCTCATCGCGGCGGGTGTCAAGCACGCCGTCGTCGCCGACATCCACGGCGTCGTCCACGCGGGCCGCGAGGACCTGGTGGGCGCCGCGCCGGAGTCCCCGCTGCGCTGGATCGCCGACAACACCAACCCCGAGGGCGTCACCGGCACGCTCAAGGAGGCCGTCGCGGGAGCGGACGTCTTCATCGGCGTCTCCGCCCCGAACCTCCTGGACGGCGACGACGTGGCCGCCATGGCCGACGACGCCATCGTGTTCGCGCTCGCAAACCCGGACCCCGAGGTGGACCCGGCCGTCGCCCGCCAGACCGCCGCCGTCGTCGCCACGGGACGGTCCGACTTCCCCAACCAGATCAACAACGTGCTGGTGTTCCCCGGTGTGTTCCGCGGCCTGCTGGACGCCCAGTCGCGTACGGTCAACACGGACATGATGCTCGCGGCGGCGGCCGCCCTGGCGGATGTCGTCACCGAAGAGGAACTGAACGCGAACTACATCATCCCGTCGGTCTTCAACGACAAGGTCGCGGGTGCCGTGGCCGGTGCCGTACGCAACGCCGCGAAGGCCGTGGCGGCGGACGCGAAGCCGCTCTGACGCCCCTCACGGGGTGTGACGGTACGCACGGTCAGGCGGCGCCCGGCGCGTCGCGGACCGTGCGCTTCCGCGTCCGCCCGTAGGGTTGCGGTCCGACTCGGGGACGTCTTGGCGCGGCCGGTGCGCAGTCGGACCGGAGTTCACCAGGACGGGGCTGTGGCGCTTTTCGTGTGACTCCGGAGGGTGCCGGATTGGCTTTCCCGCCGCTGGTGGGGGCAGGATGCGTATTCGGGCGCGAGGGTCTGACGGCAGACCCGGGTCCGAGCACTGTCCTAGGGCCCTGGCAGCATCGGCTTCGATCTCACGCCTCACAGGCAAGAAGAACACGGGAGTAACAACATGAACCGCAGTGAGCTGGTGGCCGCCCTGGCCGACCGCGCCGAGGTGACCCGCAAGGACGCCGACGCCGTGCTGGCCGCGCTCGCCGAGACCATCGGTGAGGTCGTCGCCAAGGGCGACGAGAAGGTCACCATCCCCGGCTTCCTGACCTTCGAGCGCACCCACCGTGCCGCTCGCACCGCTCGTAACCCGCAGACCGGCGAGCCGATCAACATCCCGGCCGGTTACAGCGTGAAGGTCTCCGCGGGCTCGAAGCTCAAGGAAGCCGCCAAGGGCAAGTAAGCCCCCACAGGCGCCGTGAAGAGGGCGGTCACCCCCAAGCGGGTGGCCGCCCTTCTTCCGGCCCGCGTACGGCCCTCTCCAGGGCCTCGCACGGCACACGTACGACGGCGGGCCCCCGCGCCGAGCGGGGGGCTGCCGTCGTTACGAACGCAAGGTGACACTCCGTCAGAAGCCGGTCACCGTCCGGGGAGTGGCCGCCAGGACACCCCCCGGCGGGTGGCGCCAGGTCCCGGACCCCCGGCAGGGGGCGCCGGGGGCGTGGCCGTCGGGCAACCGCACGCCTGGAGGCGTGGCCGTCAGACGGCCTTGGCGCCCGGGAGTTCGACCTTGGCACCCAACTCCATCAGCTTCTGCATGAAGTTCTCGTAGCCGCGGTTGATCAGGTCTATGCCGTGGACGCGGGACGTGCCCTGCGCCGCCAGGGCCGCGATCAGGTACGAGAAGCCGCCGCGCAGGTCCGGGATGACCAGGTCGGCGCCCTGGAGCTTCGTCGGGCCCGACACGACCGCGGAGTGCAGGAAGTTCCGCTGGCCGAAGCGGCAGTCGGAGCCGCCCAGGCACTCGCGGTACAGCTGGATGTGCGCGCCCATCTGGTTCAGCGCGGACGTGAAGCCGAGCCGCGACTCGTACACCGTCTCGTGGACGATCGACAGGCCCGCGGCCTGCGTCAGGGCGACCACCAGGGGCTGCTGCCAGTCGGTCTGGAAGCCGGGGTGCACGTCCGTCTCCAGGGCTATGGCGTTCAGCGCGCCGCCCGGGTGCCAGAAGCGGATGCCCTCGTCGTCGATCTCGAAGGCGCCGCCCACCTTCCGGTACGTGTTGAGGAACGTCATCATCGAGCGCTGCTGCGCGCCGCGCACATAGATGTTGCCCTCGGTCGCCAGCGCCGCAGACGCCCACGACGCCGCCTCCAGGCGGTCCGGGAGCGCGCGGTGGGCGTAGCCGCCGAGCTTGTCGACACCGGTGATCCGGATGGTCCGGTCGGTGTCCATCGCGATGATCGCGCCCATCTTCTGCAGGACGCAGATGAGGTCCTCGATCTCGGGCTCGACCGCAGCGTTGGAGAGTTCCGTCACACCCTCCGCCAGCACGGCCGTCAACAGCACCTGCTCGGTCGCGCCGACCGACGGGTACGGCAGGCGGATCTTCGTGCCGCGCAGCCGTCGCGGGGCCTCCAGGTACTGGCCGTCGGCGCGCTTCTCGATCTTCGCGCCGAACTGCCGCAGCACCTCGAAGTGAAAGTCGATCGGGCGTCCGCCGATGTCGCAGCCGCCCAGGCCGGGGATGAACGCGTGCCCGAGCCGGTGCAGCAGGGGGCCGCAGAAGAGGATCGGGATGCGCGACGAACCCGCGTGGGCGTCGATGTCGGCGACGTTCGCGGACTCGACGTGCGTCGGGTCCATGACCAGCTCGCCCGGCTCGTCGCCGGGGCGGACGGTCACGCCGTGGAGCTGGAGCAGCCCGCGCACCACGCGCACGTCGCGGATGTCCGGCACGTTGCGCAGCCGGCTGGGCTCACTGCCGAGCAGTGCGGCGACCATCGCCTTGGGCACGAGGTTCTTCGCGCCGCGGACGCGGATCTCGCCCTCCAGCGGGGTGCCACCGTGGACAAGCAGTACATCGTCTGTGCCGGTCATGTATCTCGCGTTCCGGATGGAGTCGGGCAGGGGCCAGGGAAAAGCGTAAGGGGCATCCACCCATGCCCCGTAAGGCGGCGGAGTGGTGGAACATGTAAGGAATTCGGCACAACACCCTCCGTTCCCGCCGCCTCGCGGACCGTCACCGTCCGTCTCCGTGAGCGGGCGCGTACGGGGTGTGCGCGGCGCGCAGGGAACCGGCCACGCCCCGGGGGGTTCGGCCGACCGCCGCGCACGGGGCCCGTACCGGCCGAAGATGCGGGATCATGTGTCCATGACGGAGGTGTCCTCGCTCGCGGGCCGGCTGCTCGTCGCCACCCCCTCGCTGGCCGACCCGAACTTCGACCGTGCGGTGGTGCTGCTGCTCGACCACGACGACGAGGGCTCCCTCGGCGTGGTCCTCAACCGGCCGACCCCGGTCGGCGTGGGTGACGTCCTGGAGCCCTGGGCGCCGCTCGCCGGTGAGCCCGGAGTGGTCTTCCAGGGCGGCCCCGTGTCGCTCGACGCGGCGCTCGGGCTGGCCGTGATCCCCGGCGACGAGGGACCGCTCGGCTGGCGCCGGGTGCACGGCGCGATCGGCCTGGTCGACCTGGAGACCCCGCCCGAGCTGCTCGGCCCGGCCCTCGGCAGCCTGCGGATCTTCGCCGGGTACGCGGGCTGGGGCCCCGGCCAGCTGGAGGAGGAGCTCGGCGACGGCGCCTGGTTCGTGGTCGAGTCGGAGCCCGGCGACGTGTCGTCCCCGCACCCCGAGAACCTGTGGCGGGCCGTCCTGCGGCGGCAGCGCAGCGAACTGGCCATGATCGCGACGTACCCGGACGACCCGAGCCTGAACTGAAGCCGCGCGGGGGTGAGTACCCTTGGCTGTTATGAGCACTCTCGAGCCCGAGCGCGGGGCAGGTACGGGGACCCTCGTAGAGCCGACGCCGCAGGTGTCGCACGGCGACGGCGACCACGAGCGCTACGCCCACTACGTCCAGAAGGACAAGATCATGGCGAGCGCCCTCGACGGCACTCCCGTGGTCGCCCTGTGCGGCAAGGTGTGGGTCCCCGGCCGCGACCCCAAGAAGTACCCGGTCTGCCCCATGTGCAAGGAGATCTACGAGTCCATGGGCGCGGGCGGCGACAAGGACAAGGGCGGCAAGGACAAGAAGTAGGGCCGTACGGTCCTTGGTCCTTCCGCGGGAGAGGCCCCCGGGGCGGCTGCGAGCGCGCCGCGTGTCCGCCGTGCCGAGTGCGCGGCGGCACGCGGGACGCGCCCGCCGCACCGGGGGCTTCGCTGTACCGGGCCCGCTCCAGGGGCTCCGCCGAGTCCGCAGCAGGGGCTCCGCCGCACCCGGGCCCGCCGCCGGGTGGCCCGTACCGTGGGTGGGGATGATCCGTACGGCGAGCCAGGGGTGACCCGTAACCACGGCTCGGGCTGCCCCGCACCATGAGTGGGGGTGATCCGTACCGCGATTCCCGGTGGCCGGTACCCGACCCTTGCCCGGCTGCGGGGCGGCCCTTACGCTCCCTGGCGGTTGCGGCGTGCGGAACGCCCGTTGCGCCATGTGCAACGCCCCGGAGGTTGGTGACGTGATGGACCTCATTCCGGAGCCCGCCTCCCACACCGGGGACCCGGGCAGGACCGGCGCGGTCCTCGACGCCCGTACCGTCCTGTCCGCCGCACCCGGCACGGAGTCCACCGAACGCTGGCTGCGGACGACCCTGGGCGCCGCCTTCGCCCTGCCCCTGCACCCGGCCCCGCACACCGGCGCGCCCGGCGCCCGCCCGGCCCCGCACACCGGCGCCCCCGCGCCCGCCGCGATCCGCCTGGGCCTCGACCCGGCGCTCGGCCCGGAGGCGTACCGGCTCACCGTCGGCGACGGGGCCGTGGACCTCACGGGCGGTGACGCCGCCGGGGTCTTCTGGGCCGCGCAGACCCTCCGCCAGCTCCTCGGCCCCGACGCGTACCGCCGCGCCCCCGTCCGCCCCGGCGCCCCCCTCGTGCTCGCCGCGCTGCGGATCGAGGACCGGCCCCGCTTCGGGTGGCGCGGGATGCTCCTGGACGTGGCCCGGCACTTCCTGCCCAAGGACGACGTGCTGCGCCAGCTCGACCTGATCGCCGCGCACAAGCTGAACGTCCTCCACCTGCACCTCACCGACGACCAGGGCTGGCGCCTGGAGATCCGCCGCCACCCGCGCCTCACCGAGGTCGGCTCGTGGCGCCCCCGCACCAAGCGCGGCCACCGCGCCTCGCCGCTCTGGGACGACACCCCGCACGGCGGCCACTACACCCACGACGACATCCGCGAGATCGTCGCGTACGCCGCCGAGCGGCACATCCGGATCGTCCCCGAGATCGACATCCCCGGGCACTCCCAGGCCGCCATCGCCGCCTACCCCCACCTCGGCAACACCGACGCCGTGGACACCTCCGCGCTGGGCGTCTGGGACACCTGGGGCGTCAGCCCCAACGTCCTCGCCCCCACCGATGAGGTCCTCCGCTTCTACGAGGGCGTGTTCGAGGAGGTCCTCGACCTGTTCCCGGCGGCCGTCTCGCCGTACGTCCACATCGGCGGCGACGAGTGCCCCAAGGACCAGTGGCGCGCCTCCGCCACCGCCCAGGCCCGCGTCCGCGAGCTGGGCGTCGGTGACGAGGACGGCCTCCAGGCCTGGTTCGTACGGCACTTCGACCGCTGGCTCGCCGAGCGCGGCCGCCGCCTCATCGGCTGGGACGAGATCCTGGAGGGCGGCCTCGCCCCCGGCGCCGCCGTCTCCTCCTGGCGCGGGTGCGCGGGCGGGATCGCCGCCGCCGAGGCCGGCCACGACGTCGTCATGTGCCCCCAGCAGCACGTGTACCTGGACCACCGGCAGAGCGACGGGCCCGACGAGCCCGCGCCCATCGGGTACGTCCGCACGCTGGAGGACGTGTACCGCTTCGAGCCCGTACCGCCCGGCCTCTCCGCCGAGGCCGCCGCGCACGTCATCGGCGTGCAGGCCAACGTCTGGACCGAGGTCCTCGACAGCCGCGCCCGCCTCGACTACCAGACCTTCCCGCGCCTCGCCGCCTTCGCCGAGGTCGCCTGGTCCACCACCCTGCCCGCCCCCGGCGCGCGCGACCACGACGGCTTCGCCCGCCGCATGGAGGCGCACTACCGACGCCTCGACGCACTGGGGGTGGACTACCGGCCGCCCACGGGCCCCCGCCCCTGGCAGCGGCGCCCCGGAGTCCTCGGACGCCCGATCGAGGGCAGGCCCCCGAACGTGTGACGCCGCGTCGCCCCGCGCCCCGGCGCGCGGCGACGCGCCCGTACCGGCGGGGCGTTCGCAAAGCGGACCTTCCGCCCAGTCACGGGAGGTCACGGGAGGTCGCGGGCGGAACCGTCCTTCGCGGACCCTCGCGGCGGCCGCGTTGGAAGATGTGCCACAGTTTCCACGTCCGGGCTGTGAGCACGTACGGTACGGCAACACAGGCGGGACAGCCGGGACAGCCGGGACACCGGGAAGGGGCAGCTGGGTTGACCACGCACGCACCGAGGACGGCGCACTCCGTCACGCTGCCGGCCTCGCTCGACGAGGCCGTGGCGGCACTCACCGCCATGCCCGCCGCCGTGCCCGTCGCCGGTGGTACGGACCTGATGGCGGCGGTCAACAAGGGCCTCCTGCGCCCCGCCGGACTCGTCGGCCTCGGCCGCATCAACGAACTGCGCGGCTGGCAGTACCAGGACGGCCACGCGCTCCTCGGCGCCGGTCTCACCCACGCCCGCATGGGCCGCCCCGACTTCGCCGCGCTCATCCCCGCGCTGGCCGCCGCCGCCCGCGCCGCCGGGCCGCCGCAGATCCGCAACGCCGGCACCCTCGGCGGCAACGTCGTCACCGCCGCGCCCACCGGCGACTCGCTGCCCGTCCTCGCCGCACTGGAGGCCGACCTCGTCGTCGCCGGTCCCGCCGGGCACCGCGAGATCCCCGTCTCGCACCTGCTGGCGGGCCGCGCGATGCTCGAACCGGGCGAACTCATCGCGTACGTACGGGTTCCGCTGCTGCACGCCCCGCAGGTGTTCCTCAAGGCCACCGGCCGCACCGGGCCCGGCCGCGCCCTCGCCTCCGTCGCCGTCGTCCTGGACCCGGCGCGGCGCTCCGTGCGCTGCGCGGTCGGGGCCATCGCGCCGATGCCGCTGCGCCCGCTGGAGGCCGAGCACTGGATCGCCTCGCTCGTCGACTGGGACGGCGAGCGGGGGCTGGCGCCGGAGGCCCTGGCGGCGTTCGGCGAGTACGTCGCGGCGGCCTGCATCCCGGACCAGCCGCCGGCCGCCGAGGGCGAGGAACCGCCCCCGCTGCCGCCCGCCGTACTGCAACTGCGCCGCACGGTGTCCGTGCTGGCCCGACGAGCACTGGGGAGGGCGCTGTCGTGAGCGACGAGACCGGCAACGAGGAGCGCGCGCGGGACGGCGGCGGCTGGCAGCCGACGCCGCAGGGGGAGTACGACGGCGACGCCACGGCGTTCGTCCACCTCCCGCCCGACGCGGGCCTGGACGGCATCCCGCTGGAGGCGCCGGGCCACGGCTACGTCCCGCCGCACATCGCGGACCCGCACGCCACCGCGCAGTGGAACTTCCACCCGGCCATGGACCACTCCGGTATGGGTCCGTCCGGTATGGGCGCTTCCGCCATGGACGCCGAGCAGCCGCCCGTCCCCGGCCCCGCCGACCTGACCGGCCAGTGGACGATCCCGGTCGCGCAGGGCGACCTGCCGGAGGAGTCCGGCGAGTACGGCATGGGCGGGCAGGGGTACGACACGGCGCAGGGGTACGCGCCGGGGTACGCCGGGGAACAGGAGCAGGGATACGGCCCCGGGCACACCCCGGCGCACGGCACACCCGCGTACGGCACCCCTGGGCAGCACGGCGCCCCGGAGTACGGCGCCCCCGGGCACGGTGGGAACGGGCTCGGTGGGAACGGGCAGCACGGCACGCCCGCGCAGGGCACGCCGGTCAACGTGACGCCCGCGTACGGCACCCCGGTCCACGAGACGCCTGACGTGACGCCCCCGAACGGCACGCCCGCGCACGAGCCCTCGGCCTACGGGCAGGAACAGGCGCACGAGGCCGGCGGCCCGGCCCGGCCCGCGCACCCGCACGAGGCGCACGCGCCCGCGCACACCGGCGTACCGGCCTGGGCGAACGGCAACAGCGCGCCCGCGACGCTGCCGGGCGGCGCCCCGGCGCCCTGGGCGCTCACCCCGCAGCCGGAGCACCAGGCGCCGGAGGCCCCGGCCGACGGCGAGCAGCACGCCCCGGCCCCGTCCGAGGGCGCTGAGGCGGCGGCGGACGACGGCACCCACGCCGCCGAGCCCGACCCGGAGGCGCACCCGGCCGCCGAGCCCGGCCCGGAGGTGTACCCGGCGGGGGAGGCCCCGGAGGCCGAGGCCGCGTCGGCCACGCCCGAGGAGGCCCCGGGGGCAGCGGCACCGGCCCCCGAGGCCCCGGAAGGCTCGGAAGCCCCCGAGGACCCGGCCGACGCGCCCCCCGCCCCGGCGGAGGCGGCCCCCGTGGAGGCCGCACCGGCCGTCGCGGACGCCACGCCCACCGGGGACGGGCCCGAGCCGACCGAGGCCGGGAGCGGCGAGCAGCCCCCCGCCGACCCCGCGCCCCCCGCCGACCCCGCCGCCGACCCCGCTCCCGCGCCCGTCGGCAGCGACGAGCACCCGCACATCTCGTACGTCCTGCGCGTCAACGGCGCCGACCGCCCCGTCACCGACGCGTGGATCGGCGAGTCGCTGCTGTACGTGCTGCGCGAGCGCCTCGGCCTGGCGGGCGCCAAGGACGGTTGCTCGCAGGGCGAGTGCGGCGCGTGCAACGTCCAGGTGGACGGCCGTCTCGTGGCGTCCTGCCTGGTGCCCGCCGCGACCGCCGCGGGCAGCGAGGTCCGTACCGTCGAGGGCCTGGCCGTCAACGGCGAGCCGTCCGACGTCCAGCGCGCCCTGACCCGCTGCGGCGCCGTCCAGTGCGGCTTCTGCATTCCCGGCATGGCGATGACCGTGCACGACCTGCTGGAGGGCAACCACGCGCCCAGCGACGTGCAGGCCCGCCAGGCGCTTTCCGGCAACCTGTGCCGGTGCACCGGCTACCAGGGCGCCCTCAGAGCCGTACGGGAGGTCGTCGCCGAACGGGCCGCCGGGAAGTCCGCGCAGTCGGCGGGCAACGGCACCCCGGACGAGGCGCACCAGAACCCCGACGCCCGCATCCCGCACCAGGTCCCCCACCCGCACGACGGAGGCACGGCGTGAGCAACGACGCGGCCACCGCCATCCCGGCGGTCGAACTCCCCCGGCAGGAGCAGACCCAGGAGCAGGAGCGGCCCGTCCGCGGGCTCGGCGCGTCGCTGGCTTCCGCCGATGCCCGCGCCAAGGCGGAGGGCACGTTCCCGTACGCCGCCGACCTGTGGGCCGAGGGCCTGCTGTGGGCGGCGATCCTCCGCTCCCCGCACGCGCACGCGCGCATCCGGTCCATCGACACGTCCGCCGCGGCGGCGATGCCGGGCGTACGGGCCGTGGTGACCCACGTGGACGTGCCGGGCGACACGGCGTACGGCAGGAGCGTCGCGGACCGCCCTGTCTTCGCGGCGGACGTGGTCCGCCACCACGGCGAGGCCATCGCCGCCGTGGCCGCCGACCACCCGGACGCGGCCCGGCTCGCGGCGGCGGCGATCATCGTCGACTACGAGGTGCTGGAGCCGGTCACCGACCCGGAACAGGCGTTCTCCGCGCCGCCCTTGCACCCGGACGGCAACCTCATCCGCCACATCCCGCTGCGCTTCGGCGACCCGGACGTCACCGGCGAGGTGATCGTCGAGGGCCTGTACCGGATCGGCCGCCAGGACCCGGCGCCCATCGGCGCGGAGGCGGGCCTCGCGGTGCCGCGCCCCGACGGCGGCGTCGAGATCTACACGGCGTCCACCGACCCGCACACCGACCGGGACCTCGCCGCCGCGTGCTTCGGCCTTCCGCCGGAGCAGGTGAAGATCGTCGTGACGGGTGTGCCGGGCGCGATGGGCGACCGGGAGGACCCGGGCTTCCAGATCCCGCTGGGCCTGCTGGCGCTGCGGACGGGCGCGCCGGTGAAGCTGGCCGCCACGCGCGAGGAGTCGTTCCTCGGGCACGGCCACCGCCACCCGACGCTGCTGCGCTACCGCCACCACGCGGACGCGGAGGGCCGCCTGGTGAAGGTGGAGGCGCAGATCCTCCTCGACGGCGGCGCGTACGCGGACGCCTCGTCCGACTCGCTGGCGGCTGCGGTCTCCTTCGCCTGCGGCCCGTACGTCGTGCCGCACGCGTTCGTGGAGGGCTGGGTCGTACGGACCAACAACCCGCCCGCCGGGCATGTGCGCGGCGAGGGCGCGATGCAGGTGTGCGCGGCGTACGAGGGCCAGATGGACAAGCTGGCGGCGAAGCTGGGCCTGGACCCGGCGGAGCTGCGGATGCGCAACGTCCTGGCGACGGGCGACCTGCTGCCGACCGGCCAGACCGTGACGTGCCCGGCACCGGTCGCCGAACTGCTGGAGGCCGTACGGGAGTTCCCGCTGCCGCCGCTGCCCGCGGACGCCGGGCGGGACGACTGGCTGCTGCCGGGCGGCCCGGAGGGCGCGGGCGAGCCGAGCGCGGTGCGGCGGGGTGTCGGGTACGCGCTGGGCATGGTGCACATGCTGGGCGCCGAGGGCACGGACGAGGTCTCGACGGCGACGGTGAAGGTCCAGGACGGGGTGGCGACGGTGCTGTGCGCCGCCGTGGAGACCGGCCAGGGCTTCTCGACGCTGGCCCGGCAGATCGTCCAGGAGGTCCTGGGCGTCGAGGACGTGCAGGTGGCGCCGGTCGACACGGACCAGCCGCCCGCGGGCCCGGCGGCGCACGGCCGCCACACGTGGGTGTCGGGCGGCGCGGTGGAGCGCGCGGCGAAGATGGTGCGCACCCAGCTGTTGCAGCCGCTGGCGCACAAGTTCGGCATGTCCACGGAGCTGCTCCAGATCCAGGACGGCAAGATCACCTCGTACGACGGTGTCCTGTCCACGACGGTGGCGGAGGAGCTGTACGGCAAGGAGCTGTGGGCGACCGCGCAGTGCCGCCCGCACCCGACGGAGCCGCTGGACGAGGCGGGGCAGGGCGACGCGTTCGTGGGCCTGGCGTTCTGCGCGATCCGCGCGGTGGTGGACGTGGACGTGGAGCTGGGTTCCGTACGGGTGGTGGAGCTGGCCGTCGCGCAGGACGTGGGCCGCGTCCTGAACCCGGCGCAGCTGGCCACGCGTATCGAGGCGGGGGTCACCCAGGGCCTGGGCGCGGCGCTCACCGAGAACCTCCGCACCCCGCGCGGCCTGGTCCGCCACCCGGACCTGACGGGCTACGCCCTGCCGACGGCGCTGGACACCCCGGACATCCGCATCGTGAAGCTGGTCGAGGAGCGGGACGTGGTGGCCCCCTTCGGCGCGAAGGCCGCGAGCGCGGTCCCGGTGGTCACGTCCCCGGCGGCGATCGCCTCGGCGGTCCGAGCCGCGACGGGCCGCCCGGTCAACCGCCTGCCGATCCGCCCCCAGTCGGCGGTGGTGAACTGACCGGCCGACCCCGGCCGGCCTCGTACGCGGCGGCCTTCGGGCATCGCCACCGGCAGGGCGAGCCCTCGCCGAATCGGTGCCCCGGCATCGCCGGTCTGGCGGGCCAGTGTCGCCAGGGCACCAGGCCCTCGGCTCAGAAGCGTTCGATTTCCTGGCCGGCCGGGATCTCGTAGCAGCCGGAGACGAGCATCAGGCTCAGTTTCGGGCGGTCGTTCTTCGCGTCCTGGGTGATCTCGACGCTCGACTTCCGCTCGTCGTTGTCGGCCGTAAGGGTGAGGTTCTTGCTCAGGCTGCGGTCAGGGCCGTATCGGACGATCGTCCATCCGTTTTTCGGCAACTCCTGCTTGAGTTGCTGCATCGCCTCGTCGAGCTGGTCCGGTGAGGCAGGGTAGAAGCTCCACGGGTGGAAGACCCGGAAGTATTTCTCCCGATCCCTCCCCGCGCAGTTCATGACACCCGCTTGAGTGTCGGACGCTTCTCCCTTGACGGCGATCAGATCGTAGATGTCGCTGGACACCTTTTCCAGATCATTGGCGGCGGCGATGGATGTACTGGTGCCGACAAAGGGGACTTTGTTCGGTTCTTCATTCATGTCGCATCCGGTGAGAGTGATCAAAAGGATGAAGACGGGGAGCGTCCATGCGCCCAGTCTGGTATTCACGCTGAGAAGCCTCGCTTAGTCGGCCAGCACAATACGGTTGCTCCAGTGATTTGTGTTCGCGGGTTCACCGGCTAATCCAGTTGCACCTTGTCGTATCGTCCGGCCACAACGAGGCCCTGGTTTTTCAGGCTCTGGGTCCCTTCGTCCCAGTACCCGCTGTGGCCTTCGGTGTCCGTGGCCATCTGGCGGGCGCCGAACCATTCGTCGCTGGGGATCACCCAGTAGCTGCCCGGTTCATGGCCGCCGTGTCCCCAGCGGCCGATGTCGGGCACGATGTCCCCGTCCGCCTCCTGGTTCCAGACGTGGCCCCGGGGCACGTCCAGGTCCTCGGCCCGTGCCACGGTCACACCTGGGCTGCCCGCGGTGATCACATCGTCCGCGTTGAGCGTGCCGTGGTCGGCCGCCGAACCCACGAGCGTCGTGCCGTAGGAGTGGCCGATCACGGTCCGGTGGGTCCCCGAACTTCCTTGGTGCGAAGCCTCCAGGCCGTCGAGGAACCGGTTGAACGCGGGTGCGCCGTCGTCCGCGTAGTGCCTGAAGGGCGCGTCCTTGTAGATGCTCTGCGGGGCGTCGTACCCGAGCCAGGTGATCGTGGACACGCTCTTGCCGTCGGCCTCGTTGTCGGCCACACGCCAGGTGTTGACCATCCGGTCGATGTTGCCCTCGATGTTGCTCAGGTTCGACGTCGTTCCCGGCACGTAGACCGCCTGGTGGTCGGCCGTGTCCGGGTTGCCGTTGGCGATGATCGCCCGGCCGTTGCCGTCCGCGCTGAACCCCAGGAGATACGCCTCCGGCAGGCCCTTCTGGCCGGTCTGGTCGAAGCGCTTCTGGATGCTGTCCATGCCCTTGAGGGACTTGGTGAGGTGCTCGTACCGCTCCCCGTACTGCCTCTGCCAGTTCATCCACTCGTCGGTGTGCACCTTGACCGGGTAGCGGCCCGCGGTGATCCACGTCCACTCGTTGGCGGGTGGCTTCGGGATGGAGGCCAGTTCCAGCCGGTACTGGGCGTGCCTCTCGTTGAAGACGACGCGGTTGGCTTCGTCGCGGACGGCGGAGGGCAGCCCGTCGAGGGCGCCGACCTGTGCCGCGTTCAGTGACAGGTGCGCCGTCTGCTCTTCCGGGGTGAGCCCGTTCCACCAGGCGGCGTTGTCCTTGGGGCTGCCGTCCTTCGGGGGGTGGGGGAGGGAGTCGAGGTAGCCCTTGCCCGCCTCGCGGACTCCGCTTGTGTCGGAGTGGGTGTCGGTCCAGTCGCGGTCGGAGACGGTCAGGTCGTCGTCGGCCTTCAGCGCGCGGAGTTTGGGGGCCCACTTGGTGTCCGCTTCCGTGGCCTCCCGCACGGCGTCGGCGATCCGGTTCGCGAACTCCAACGCTTTGCCGTAGGGGGGGTTGGGGTGGGCGTTGGCCGCCTGCCGGTAGAGCGCGTCGGCCGTCGGGGAGGACGGGCCCCCGGTGCCGGTGACCGTGCCGCCCTCGGGGACCTTGCCGTCGACCGCCTGGCCGCCCGCGGGGAAGCTGACCGACCCGTCCGCGTTCACCGTGCACCCGGCGGCCCGCGCGTCCGCGACGGGCGCGTCCAGCTTCCGCCTGGCCGCGGCCATGTCGTGCGCGAAACCCGCCAGCGCGGTGCTCACCAGAGCGCACTCGGTCTGCACGTAGTAGAAGTTCTTCGACAGCTCCTTCAGCTCCCCCAGAGCCGCGTTCGCCGTCTCCCCTTCGAGCTGCGCGCGGATACCGGAGGAGATCCGGATGTCGATGGCGTCCTTCGCCCTGGCGGCCATCTCAGCCGTGGCGCGGTAACCGTCCGCCGCGTCCTCGAACGCGGCGGGCTTCAGCTTCTGCAGCGTCGCCAGATCCATGAGCCGCTCGTCACCGGCCCTTCGCCTGGCCGCCGACCGGCTCCGTGTCCTGGTACTGCGCCCTGACCCTCGCGAACTCTTCCTCGATCGCCTTGTCGGGCATCGCCAGATCACTCCCGGCGCGCTCCAGCAGCCCGCCCACCGTGCCGCAACGCTCGCTCACCTTGCCGACGTAACTCCTCCAGGAGTCGTACAGCTCCTTCTGCGCCGCCGCCGACTGGCACCCCGACGACTCCGCCACGCCCGACTGCCCCGCGGCCAGCTTCTTCAGGCCCTCGCTGATGTCCGCCTTCAGGCCCTTGACGCCCTCACCCGCCCGTGTCCAGGCCTGCTTCCGGGTCCGCAGATCCCCGGACGAGCCGCCGCCTTCGCCACCGGCCGGGTCGGAAGCCGGTAACTGGTTGAGCCGCATCCGACTCGACTGGCGTTCAGCAGCCTCCGTTTTGAGCTGTTCCCACTCGTCCCACGACATCGGCGCCCCTCCACAGCGGGTCGGTCCTACGCCCCAGCAGTGCACCCGCGTCACACTAACGGCGTATCGCGGAGCGGACTCTGAGTATCCGTACTCATTCACGACAGGTTCACCGGCGGCTGGCGGTGGGCTGCCGCCAGTGCCCGCGGCGCGGCCCAACCGGGCCACCGCTGCAGCGTTCCGGTCATCCCGGACGGGAGGCCGATCGGTGCGGATCAGCCTCCAGTGGGTTTCACGTTGCATGAGGGGAAAGGTGATGCGCGGCTGTTGCCGGACGTTTACGTTCGCTCCCCTGACGGAGAAGACCAACCCTGGGGCTGCGGCCTGTCACTACGAACAGCTCGCCAGCATCCTGGAGCGCAAGATCAGGAGCGGCGAGCTCCCGCCCGGCTCCCGGCTTCCCGGAGAGATGCTCCTTGCCCAGGAGCGCGGCGTGGGCTCCAGCACCGTGCGCCGGGCTCTCGACATCCTGCGTGAGCGCGAGCTGGTCGTGACCGTGCGGGCGCGGGGCTCGTTCGTGGTCGAGGAGCTGCCCGACGCCTGAGCGGTGGGGTGAGGTCTCCTGCCGCGATGAGTTTTCCGGGTGCTTCCGGTCTATCCATCGACACGGAAGGGAGCCCGTCATGCAGCAGAAGATCAAGCCGTTCCTCTGGTTCGACACCGAGGCAGAGGAGGCCGCCGCGCACTACACGGCGATCTTTCCCGACTCGCGGGTCGTGGAGGTCGTGCCGTACCCGGAGGGGTCGCCCCGGCCTGCCGGGATGGTGATGACCGTGGAGTTCGAGCTTGCCGGGCAGCGGTACGTCGCGCTGAACGGCGGGCCCGAGTTCCGGTTCAGCGAGGCCGTCTCCCTGGCCGTCGAGTGCGAGGACCAGGAGGAGATCGACCACTACTGGTCCCGGCTCTCCGAGGGCGGTGAGGAAGGGCCCTGCGGGTGGCTCAAGGACAAGTACGGGCTGTCCTGGCAGGTCAACCCCCGCGAGCTCGACACCATGCTCAAGGACCCGGACCCCGGGAAGTCCCGGCGCGTGACCGAGGCCATGATGGCCATGAAGAAGCTCGACCTCCAGGCCCTGCGGGACGCCTACCAGGGGTGACGCGGGCCGGTGCGGGCCGGACGTCGTACGACTCGGGACCGAGCGGCCGACCGACTCGCGACAGGTCCCAAACCGGTCTACGCCACTTACTCTGGACGCATGACCGTCCCTGATCCGACCGGCACCGCCGACCCGACAGCCGCCGCCCCCTCCGTACCGTCCCCGACCACGCGGAAGCAGGGCGGCGGCAGTGTGCTCGACCGGGAGCACCGGGCGCTGAGCATCGGCATCGTGTCCGTCGTGCTGCTGATCGCGTTCGAGGCGACCGCCGTCGGCACGGCGATGCCCGTCGCGGCGCGGGAGCTGGACGGGGTGCCGCTGTACGCGTTCGCGTTCTCCGCGTACTTCACCACCAGCCTCTTCGGCATGGTCCTCGCCGGGCAATGGGCCGACCGCAGCGGGCCGCTCGGCGCGCTCGCCTCCGGGATCGCCGCCTTCGGCGCGGGCCTCCTCGTCTCGGGGACGGCCGCCGCGATGTGGCCGTTCATCCTCGGGCGTGCCGTGCAGGGCCTGGGCGGCGGACTGGTGATCGTAGCGCTGTACGTGGTGGTCAGCCGGGCCTACGAGGAGCGGCTGCGGCCCGCGATCATGGCGGCGTTCTCCGCGAGCTGGGTCATCCCGTCCATCGTCGGGCCGCTCGGCGCCGGGACGGTCACCGAACGGCTCGGCTGGCGGTGGGTGTTCCTCGGCATCCCGGCGCTCGTACTGCTCCCGCTGGTGCTCGCCCTGCCCGCGATACGGCGCCTGGCGGCCGGGCCCGCCGACCCGGAGGCGCCCGTACCGGGGTTCGACGGGCGGCGGCTGCGGCTGGCGCTGGGCATATCCGTGGGCGCGGGGCTGCTCCAGTACGCCGGGCAGGACCTGCGCTGGCTGTCCGTGGTGCCCGCCCTGGCCGGTGCCGCGCTGCTCGTGCCGGCCGTGCGGGGGCTGCTGCCGCGCGGCACGTACCGGGCGGCGCGCGGACTGCCGTCCGTGGTGCTGCTGCGCGGGGTCGCGGCGGGCGCCTTCATCTCGGCGGAGTCGTTCGTCCCGCTGATGCTGGTCACCCAGCGGGGCCTGAGCCCGACGCTCGCGGGCCTGTCCCTCGCCGTGGGCGGCGCGACCTGGGCGCTGGGGTCGTACGTCCAGTCGCGGCCGCGTGTGGAGCCGTACCGGGAGCGGCTGATGGTGCTGGGGATGGTGCTGGTCGCGGGGGCCATCGCGGCCGTGCCGTCGGTGCTCGTCCCGGCGGTGCCCGTGTGGATCGTGGGCGTGGCCTGGGGCTTCGGTTGTTTCGGCATGGGCATGGTCATCTCTTCGACGAGCGTGCTGCTGCTGAAGCTGTCCGCGCCGGAGGAGGCCGGTACGAACTCGGCCGCGCTCCAGATCTCCGACGGCCTCGCCAACGTCATGCTCCTCGCGGCGGGCGGCGCGGCCTTCGCGGCGCTGGGCGGCGGCGCGGTCGGCGGCCACGCACTGGCCGGCGCGGAGACGGCCGCCTCGCACCCGGTGGCGTTCGCGGCGGTGTTCCTCCCGATGGCCGCGGTCGCCCTGGCGGGCGCGTGGGTCGCGGCGCGGGTACGGCCCGCGCACAGCACCGGCTGACGCCGGAAAACCGGTACCGGAACGATCTCGCGGGCCCGTACCGTCTGGGCATGTCCATGAACCAGCGGCCTCGCGGCGACCGGAACGACGACCCCGGGCCGTGCGCCGAGGCCCCCACCGCCCGCGAGACCGTCCTCCGCGAGACCGTGCTCCGCGAGACGGCCAGGGATCAGGCCGCCAAGTGGCACGAGCTGCTGGAGCGCCTCAAGTGACCCGCTTCCACCCCACCGCCGGGGACGTCCTGGTCATCGCCGAGCACGCCGTCGACGGCCAGGACGTCGTCGTACGGGACGCGGGGCTCCTGGACTCGGCCGCGCACCGGCCGGCGGCGGCCGTGTTCGGTGAGGAGGCGTACCCCGCGCTCCTGGAGAAGGCGGCGGCCCTGTTCCAGTCGCTCGCCGTGAACCACCCCTTCTTCGACGGCAACAAGCGCACCGCCTGGCTGTCATGTGTGACGTTCCTCGCCATCAACGGCGTGGAGCTCCGCCCCGACATCGACGCGGCGGAACGGCTGGTCGTCGACGTCGCCACAGGCCGGGACGGAGAGGTGGGGAGCATCGCCGGGAGGCTCCGCGCGCTCGTCGTGTGACACCGCTCGCACTCGCCGAGGTCGCGGCGCCGAACGCGCCGGGGGCGGGGCGGGGGGCCGGTAGGGTGGCCCGGTTGTCGTACGCCGACCGTGCGCACCGCCCATGCGTCCGAGAGCACCGAATCGGAGACCGTGACTACTACCGCCTCCCATCACCTCTCTCCCGCCTTCCCCGGCCGCGCCCCCTGGGGCACGGCCAACAAGCTCCGCGCCTGGCAGCAGGCCGCGATGGAGAAGTACATCCAGGAGCAGCCCCGGGACTTCCTCGCCGTCGCCACCCCCGGCGCCGGCAAGACGACCTTCGCGCTGACCCTCGCCTCGTGGCTGCTGCACCACCACGTCGTGCAGCAGGTCACCGTGGTCGCCCCGACCGAGCACCTGAAGAAGCAGTGGGCGGCCGCCGCCGCGCGGATAGGGATCAAGCTGGACCCGGAGTACAGCGCGGGCCCGCTCAGCAAGGAGTACCACGGCGTCGCCGTCACGTACGCCGGTGTCGGCGTGCGTCCCATGCTGCACCGCAACCGCGTCGAGCAGCGCAAGACCCTCGTCATCCTCGACGAGATCCACCACGCCGGCGACTCCAAGTCGTGGGGCGAGGCGTGCCTGGAGGCGTTCGAGCCCGCGACGCGGCGGCTCGCGCTGACCGGTACGCCGTTCCGGTCCGACACGAACCCGATCCCCTTCGTCACGTACGAGGAGGGCAACGACGGCATCCGGCGGTCCGCCGCCGACTACACGTACGGCTACGGCAACGCCCTCGCCGACGGCGTCGTCCGCCCCGTGATCTTCCTCAGCTACAGCGGCAACATGCGCTGGCGCACCAAGGCCGGGGACGAGGTCGCCGCCCGGCTCGGCGAGCCCATGACGAAGGACGCCGTCTCGCAGGCCTGGCGCACCGCGCTCGACCCGCGCGGCGACTGGATGCCGAACGTGCTGCGCGCCGCCGACCAGCGGCTCACCGAGGTCCGCAAGGCCATCCCCGACGCCGGGGCGCTCGTCATCGCCTCCGACCAGGAGTCGGCGCGCGCGTACGCCAAGCTCATCCGGGAGATCACCGGGCACGGCGCGACCCTCGTCCTGTCCGACGACGCGGGCGCCTCGAAGCGGATCGACGAGTTCAGCGAAGGCGACGACCGGTGGATGGTCGCCGTCCGCATGGTGTCCGAAGGCGTCGACGTGCCGCGCCTCGCCGTCGGCGTGTACGCCACGACGATCTCCACGCCGCTGTTCTTCGCGCAGGCCGTCGGCCGTTTCGTGCGGTCCCGCAGGCGCGGCGAGACCGCGTCCGTGTTCCTGCCGACCATCCCCATGCTCATGGGCTTCGCCAACGAGATGGAGGTCGAACGCGACCACGTCCTCGACCGGCCGAAGAAGGAGGGCGAGGAGGACCCGTACGCCGAGTCCGAGAAGGAACTGGACGAGGCGAACAAGCAGCAGGACGAGGACACCGGCGAACAGGACATGCTGCCCTTCGAGGCGCTGGAGTCCGACGCCGTCTTCGACCGGGTCATGTACAACGGCGCCGAGTTCGGCATGCAGGCCCACCCCGGCAGCCAGGAGGAGCAGGACTATCTCGGCATCCCCGGCCTGCTGGAGCCCGACCAGGTGCAGCTGCTGCTCCAGAAGCGGCAGGCCCGGCAGATCGCGCACAGCCGCCAGAAGCCCGCGGAGGAGGCCGACCTGCTGGAGCTGCCCGCCGAGCGGCGGCCGGTCGTCTCCCACAAGGAGCTGATGGAGCTGCGCAAGCAGCTGAACACCATGGTCGGCGCGTACGTCCACCAGAGCGGCAAGCCGCACGGGGTGATCCACACCGAGCTGCGCCGGGTGTGCGGCGGCCCGCCGAGCGCCGAGGCGACGGCGGGGCAGATCCGGGAGCGGATCAAGAAGGTCCAGGAGTGGGCCACGCGGATGCGGTGAGCGCAGGCGCGTCGCGTCTGTGACGGGGACCTCGGCGCCGGCCGCCGCGCCTGTGTGGTGCGGTGCGGTCGGCGCCGGGGTGTTCCTGGGGCCGGGGGCGGCCTCGCGGGTGGTTCCGGGGTCCGGGGGGTCCGGGTCCCGGGGTGGTTCCGGGGTCCGGGGGTCCGGGTCCCGGGGTGGTTCCGGGGCGGGGGTCCGTGGGCCGAGGGTTCGGGGTGTTCCGGGGCGGGGTGTGTGGTGGGTCCTCCGGGGCGCCGCGCGGGTCCCGGGGGTGGCCCGCCGGGTGCCGTCCCGTACGGCTCCGGGCGTCGTGGCGTTTCGGGTACGGCTTCGGGGCGCCGCCGTGAGGAGGGGGGCATTCCGGGATCAACTCCCCATCCGCGCCCGGATTCTGGACGAGGTCTTCCGCTGAGCGGATCGGGTGGTTACTGTCCGGGCACATGCAAACGCCCCGTGGCAGCGCCGCCGCGGAGCGCAGCCGGTGTGCCATGGCCTGCCGGCGGCCTCTCGGTGCGACGCTCAAGGGACGGGCGTCGCCACCGCGTTGAGAGTGTCCGCCGTCACTCACTCCGAAGGAGGGGGCGTCGTGACCGCGGAAACCTCCCAGACGCTCGACCGGGGACTGCGCGTCCTCAAACTGCTCGCCGACACCGACCACGGGCTGACCGTCACCGAGCTGTCCCACCGGCTCGGCGTCAACCGGACGGTCGTCTACCGACTGCTCGCCACGCTGGAACAGCACGCGCTCGTACGGCGTGACCTCGGCGGCCGGGCCCGCGTCGGGCTCGGCGTGCTGCGCCTCAGCCGGCAGGTCCACCCGCTCGTACGGGAGGCCGCGCTGCCCGCGCTGCGCTCGCTCGCCGAGGACATCGGGGCGACGGCGCACCTGACGCTGGTGGACGGCGCGGAGGCGCTGGCCGTCGCGGTGGTGGAGCCGACGTGGACGGACTACCACGTGGCGTACCGGGCCGGTTTCCGGCACCCGCTGGACCGGGGTGCGGCGGGGCGGGCGATCCTGTCCGCGCGGCAGGCCGGGGGCGCGGTGGAGCCCGGGTACACCCTGACGCACGGGGAGCTGGAGGCGGGCGCGAGCGGGGCGGCGGCGCCGCTGGTGGGGGTGACCGGGATCGAGGGCAGTGTGGGTGTGGTGATGTTGACGGACGCGGTGCCGGAGCGGGTGGGGCAGCGGGTGGTGGACGCGGCCCGCGAGGTCTCCGAGGCCCTCCGCTGACCCTGCGGGCCCGCCTCCGGGGCTCCGCCGTGCGGGCCCGCCTCCGGGTCCCCGGCCCGGCCCCGGCGGCTGGGATCTGGCCCGGGACTCCGGGACCGGGACCGGCCCGGCATGCCTGGGGGCGACGGGCGGGCGGATAGATTGGGGGCGTGTTGTCTCGGATCCCGCGGGCCCGCGCCCTCCTCCTGTGCGCCCTCCCCGTGCTCGCCCTCCTCGCCGCCGCCGCGTTCGCCCCGTTGCCGTACACGATCGCGCTGCCCGGCTCCACGGCGGACGTGCTCGGGGTGGACAAGGGACGCCAGGTCATCACCATCACCGGCGCGCCCGTCCGCAAGACGACCGGACAGCTGCGGATGACCACCATCGTGGCCACCGCGCCGGGCACCGACATCGGGCTGGACGAGGTGGTCCGCGCCTGGTTCCGCACCGACCAGGCCGTGCTGCCGCACGACTCGGTGTACCCGGCGGGCAAGACGAACCAGGAGATCGAGAAGCGCAACCTCGGCCAGATGCGCGCCTCGCAGGACAGCGCCGTCGCCGCCGCGCTGGGGCACCTCGGCAGGAGCGACAAGGACGTCCAGGTCAAGCTGCACCTCGCCGACATCGGCGGCCCCAGCGCCGGGCTGCTGTTCTCCCTGGGCGTCATCGACAAGCTCGCCGGTGACGGCGAGGGCGGCGACCTCACTGCCGGCAAGGTCGTCGCCGGTACGGGAACGATCACCCCGGACGGCACGGTCGGCCCGGTCGGCGGCGTGGCCCTCAAGACGCAGGCCGCCGCCCGCGACGGCGCGACCGTCTTCCTCGTGCCGAGGGCCGAGTGCGACGACGCCCTCGCGACCCGGCCCGACGGGTTGCGGCTCATCCCCGTGACGACCCTGAAGGACGCCGTCGCCTCCCTCAAGGCCCTCGGCGACGGGGCCCGCGTCCCGTCCTGCTGACCTCGGCGACGGGGCCCGCGTCCCGTCCTGCCGGCCCCCGGTACCGCCTCAGCGGCGCAGGTCGCCGTCGGTCGCCGCCTGTTCCACCAGCGGGATGATCCGCAGCGGCACCGGGTTCTCCATGACGATCGCCGTGGACGCGCGCACGATCCCCTCGAAGCCCACCACCCGGTCGATCACCCGCTGGAGGTCCGCGTTCGAACGGGCCACCAGGCGGCACAGCATGTCGCCGTGGCCCGTCGTCGTGTGCAGCTCCAGCACCTCCGGCACGCCCCGCAGATGCTGCCGCACGTCCGCGCCCTGCCCCTGCTTGATCTCCAGCGTCGCGAACGCCGTCACCGGGTACCCGAGCGCCGCCGGGTCCACCTCGGGTCCGAAGCCCCGGATCACCCCGTTCGCCTGCAACCGGTCGAGGCGCGCCTGCACCGTGCCGCGCGCCACGCCCAGCCGCCGCGACGCCTCCAGCACGCCGATCCTCGGCTCCCGGGCCAGCAGGCCGATGAGCCTGCCGTCCAGATGATCGATCGCCACGGCCGCCTCCCAATGGTCATCCTGTACAGAACGTCCGACCATCCTGGGGCGTCGCTGTACACATTGACCAGAGGAATCGCAAAGTATTGCGCAGCTTGTGGAACGGAGAGAACCTGCCGACATGACTGAGACCCTGCATGACACCCCCGGCACCGCTCGGCAGGCCGACCCCTTCCCGGTGAAGGGCATGGACGCGGTCGTCTTCGCCGTCGGCAACGCCAAGCAGGCCGCGCACTACTACTCCACGGCCTTCGGCATGAAGCTCGTCGCCTACTCCGGCCCGGAGAACGGCAGCCGCGAGACGGCCAGTTACGTCCTGACGAACGGCGCCGCCCGCTTCGTGCTGACCTCCGTCATCAAGCCGTCCACCGACCGGGGCCGCTTCCTGGCGGACCACGTCGCGCAGCACGGCGACGGCGTCATCGACCTCGCCATCGAGGTCCCCGACGCCCGCAAGGCGTACGCGTACGCGGTGGAGCACGGCGCCACCGGCATCGAGGAGCCGTACGAGATCAAGGACGAGCACGGCACCGTCGTCCTCGCCGCCATCGCCACGTACGGCAAGACCCGCCACACGCTGGTCGACCGCTCCGGCTACACCGGCCCGTACCTGCCCGGCTACGTCGAGGCGTCCCCGATCGTGGAGCCCCCGGCCAAGCGGACCTTCCAGGCCATCGACCACTGCGTCGGCAACGTCGAGCTCGGCAAGATGAACGAGTGGGTGGCCTTCTACAACAAGGTCATGGGCTTCACCAACATGAAGGAGTTCGTGGGCGACGACATCGCCACCGAGTACTCCGCGCTCATGTCGAAGGTCGTCGCGGACGGCACCCTCAAGGTGAAGTTCCCGATCAACGAGCCGGCGATCGCGAAGAAGAAGTCGCAGATCGACGAGTACCTGGAGTTCTACGGCGGCGCCGGTGTCCAGCACATCGCGCTCGCCACGAACGACATCGTCGCCACCGTGCGCACCATGCGCGCCGCCGGTGTCCAGTTCCTCGACACCCCGGACTCGTACTACGACACGCTCGGCGAGTGGGTCGGCGACACGCGCGTCCCGATCGACACGCTGCGCGAGCTGAAGATCCTCGCCGACCGCGACGAGGACGGCTACCTGCTGCAGATCTTCACCAAGCCGGTCCAGGACCGCCCGACCGTCTTCTTCGAGCTGATCGAGCGCCACGGCTCCATGGGCTTCGGCAAGGGCAACTTCAAGGCCCTGTTCGAGGCGATCGAGCGCGAGCAGGCCAAGCGCGGCAACCTGTAACACCGCCGCACTTCCCGGTACTCGTGGCCCCGCGGACCTGACCCGCGGGGCCACAGGCCGTCCCCGGCACCGGCGCCCGTACGCCCGCCCGTGCCCGTACGCCCCCCCCGTGCCCCGTGCCTGTACCCCACCGGGACCTCACCGTCCCGGCGGCTCCTCCGGCGGCTCGCCCAGCTCCGCCAGGGCCCGCCGCGCCGCCGGGGCGTACAGCGGCGAGAAGTACGGGTTGATCCGCAGCGCCTCCTCCAGGTGCCGCCGCGCCGCACCCTCCCGGCCGAGCGCCCGCTCCAGTTCGCCCCGGTGGTACGCGAACAGCGCGCTGCGCACCCCCCGCTCGCCCGCCGCCCGCGCGTACGGCAGCGCCCGCGACGGCTCGCCCGCCCGCAGCAGCGCCCGGCCCAGCGCGTCCGCCACGTCCGCCGAGCGGTGCCCGCCCCGCCACAGCGCCCGCAGCGACGCCACCGCCCGGTCCGGGTCGCCGTGCTCCGCCTCGTACCGGCCCCGTACGAGCGCCGTGCTCACCCCGTACGACGCCGCCGTCTCCGCGAGCCCCACCACGAGCGCGTACCGCTCCCGCGCCTCCGCGTCCCGGCCGAGCGCCGCGTACAGGTCCCCGGCCTCCAGGGCGGTGTCGGGCAGCGGCCGGGCCTCCAGCGCCTGCCCGTACACCCGCAGCGCCTCGTCCGTGCGGCCCAGCGCGGCGAGCGCCCGCGCCCGGCCCGCCAGCGACGGCGCGTCCCCGGGCGCCACCCGCAGCGCGGCCTCGTACCGGGCGAGCGCCTCGCGCGCGTACCCCCGCTCCCACGCCAGGTCGCCCAGCCGCCGCAGGGCCGCCGCCCGTTCGACGGACGTCCCGGACAGCGCCACCGCGTCGTGCGCGCGGGCCGCCGCGTCCTCCCGCCAGCCCTGGTCCCGGTACAGCTCCACCGCCCGCGCCTGCGCGACGGCGCTCGTCGGGCGCAGCTTCCGCAGCCGCTCCAGCGCCTTCCCGGCCGCCGCGTCGTCGCCGAGCCCCCGGTGCGCGTCCACCAGCAGCGCCTGGACCCGCCACCCGGGCCCCGCCGTGCTTGCCCCGCGCCCCGCCGCCCTCTCCGCCCAGCGCCGCGCCGTCCCGAAGTCGCCCCGTGCGAGCGCCAGTTCGCCCAGGCCCAGCACCGCCGCGTGGTTGCCCTCCGCCGCCGGGCGGACCTCCAGGGAGCGCCGCAGCGCCCGCTCCGCCCTCGGGTACGCCGCCGGGTCACCGGCCCGTACACCGTGCTCCGCGTACGCCGTGCCCAGCACCGCCCACGACACCGCGTCGTCCGGGTGGCGGCGCAGCCACGCCTCCCGGTCGCCGATCAGCGCCGCCAAATCCGGCAGCGCCGCCCCGGCGCCCGCCTCCACCCCCGCCGCGGCCCGCGCCGCCGGACCCGCGAGCCCGGCCGGGACCCCCGCTCCCGCCGTGCCCGGAGCGCCGCCCGCGCCGCCCGCACCCGTCGGGCCGTCGGCCGCGAGCAGCGCCAGCGCGCCCGCGAGCACCGCGCCCGCCCCGGCCAGCAGCACCACCTGGGAGAACCGTTCCGTCTTCATGCCGCTCACTGTGCGCGCGGCCGCCCGGCCCGCCCGGGCGCCCACGGCGGCGTACCCGCCCGGTTCACACCGATGGCCCCGGGTGCCACGCTGGGATCATGGACGAGCTGCTGCGCCGGCTGCGTGCCGGTCTCCCCGCCGAGGCCCTGATCACCGACCCCGACGTCACCCCCACGTACGCCCGCGACATGGCGGGCTTCTGCCCCGCCGGGGACCCGGCCGTCGTGGTGCTGCCCCGCACGGTCGAGGAGGTCCAGCACGTCATGCGCACCGCGACCGCGCTGCGCGTCCCCGTCGTCCCGCAGGGGGCCCGTACCGGACTGTCGGGCGCGGCCAACGCCACCGACGGGTGCGTCGTGCTGTCCCTGGTCAGGATGGACAGAGTCCTGGAGATCAACCCGGTCGACCGGACCGCCGTCGTCGAACCGGGCGTCGTCAACGCCGTGCTGTCCCGTGCCGTCGCCGAGCACGGCCTGTACTACCCGCCGGATCCGTCGAGCTGGGAGACCTGCACCATCGGCGGCAACATCGGGACCGCGTCCGGCGGACTGTGCTGCGTCAAGTACGGGGTGACCGCCGAGTACGTCCTCGGCCTGGACGTGGTCCTCGCCGACGGGCGCCTGCTGTCCACCGGCCGCCGCACCGCCAAGGGCGTCGCCGGGTACGACCTGACGCGCCTCTTCGTCGGCTCCGAGGGCACCCTCGGCGTCGTCGTCCGCGCCGTCCTCGCGCTGCGGCCCAAACCGCCCGTCCAGCTCGCCCTGGCCGCCGAGTTCGCGTCCACGGCCGAGGCGTGCGCCGCCGTCTGCGCCGTCATGGAGCGGGGTCACACCCCGTCGCTGCTCGAACTGATGGACCGCACCACGGTCCAGGCGGTCAACCGCCTCGGCCGCATGGGCCTGCCCGACTCGACGGCCGCGCTGCTCCTGGCCGCGTTCGACACCCCGGACCCGGCCGCCGACCTGGCCGCCGTGGGCGAGCTGTGCACCGCCGCGGGCGCCACGCAGGTCGTCCCCGCCGACGACCCCGCCGAGTCCGAACTGCTCCTCCAGGCACGCCGGATGTCCCTGCCCGCCCTGGAGACCCTCGCCCCCGCCACGATGATCGACGACGTGTGCGTGCCGCGCTCCCGGCTCGCCGACATGCTCGACGGCACGGCCGCCGTCGCGGAGACGTACGGCCTCACCATCGGCGTCTGCGCCCACGCGGGAGACGGCAACACCCACCCGGTCGTGTGCTTCGACCACACCGACCCGGACGAGTCCCGGCGCGCCCGCGAGTCGTTCGACGCCATCATGGCGCTCGGCCTCGAACTGGGCGGCACCATCACCGGCGAGCACGGCGTCGGCGTGCTCAAGAAGGAGTGGCTCGCCCGCGAACTCGGCCCCGTCGGCCTCGAACTCCAGCGCGGCATCAAGAAGACCTTCGACCCGCTGAACCTCCTCAACCCCGGCAAGCTGTTCTGACCGCCCGCCACCCCGGGCGGCCGCGTGCCGGACCCCGATTCCGTACGTCCCCTCACGCCTCCGCCGAGAGCAGCGCGGCGAGCCCGTCGTCGATGCCGAGCCGCTCCGCCTCCGTGCCCGGCGCCACCACCCCCAGCGTCCGCTCCAGCCACGCCGACACCTGCGACGTCGGCGCCTCCAGCAGCGCGTCGCCGTCCGGGGACGACAGGGCCATCAGCACGACGCTCCGCCCGTTCGCCTTCGACGGCCAGATCCGCACGTCGCCGTAGCCGCACGGCCGGAACACGCCCTCCACCAGCAGCTCGCGCGCGAACGTCCAGTACACCGGGTGCTCGGAGCCGATGTGGAAGACGATGTGGACGGCGTACGGGTCGCTCGTCCGGTACGTCAGCCGCGCCGGCACGGACACGCTCTGCTCCGCGGACAGCACCAGCCGCATCTCCAGCTCCCGCTCCACCGTGGTCATCTCCATGGTTCTTCCTCCCTCTCGCCGGGTCGGCACGGGCCCCACCGCGGGCCCGCTCGGAAGGAGAGAGCGGGTTCCCACGTCGTCATTACGCGACTTTCACCAACGAATTTCTGTTACTTTCCGTGACGTCGCGGTGACCTGATGGGGGGCGTTGTCCCCGGAGCGGCCCGGCGGCATCCGGCTGTCTGATAGATGTGGTGCCTTGAATTGAGGCCCTCGAGGAGATACGGGACCACGGTGATGAGCGCCCCAACCCCGGCAACCGGCGACGGCAGCCCCGAAGCCGGGTACTACCCAGACCCCTCCATTCCTGGCTACATCCGGTACTGGAACGGTGCCGCCTGGGTGCCCGGTACGAGCCGTCCGGCCCCCGGAGAGGGCGAGGCCATGCCCGTGCCGCCGGCCTCCGCCGCCCCCGCGCGGGTCCCCGCCCAGGCGCCCCCGGCCGCCTCGCGGGCCACGGCCGCGTCGCCGGTTCCGGCCGTCGAGGAGACCGGGCCCGTCTTCCTGGACGAGGACCCCGGCATGGCCTCCGAGCCGGGGCCCGCCGCCGAACCGGAACGGGACGCGGAACGCGACGCGGCGCCCGAGCCGGCGTCCGCGTGGCAGGCCGACATGTCCCGCCAGCGGGGCCTCGACGGCGGACCCGACGTCGCGTGGGGCGCGGCGGGCGGCCCCGACCCGCGCGTCCCGGCCGCGGCCGACCCGACGGGCGGTGCGCTCCCGGGCGTACGGCGGGTGGACCCCGGGCCCGAGGCGCGTACCGGCCCGGCGCGCACCGGCCCCGAGGGCACCATGACCATGCGGCCGCCCCAGCCGGAGGCGCCCCGCACCCCGGACGTCCCCGCGCCGCAGGGTCCCCGCGACGCGCAGCCGCAGGGCCCGCAGACACTCGGCCCCCAGTCCCAGGTCCCCCCGCCCCAGGCCGCGCACGCCGCGCAGGCCCAGGCACCGCACGCGGCGGCCGCCCAGCCCCACCCCGTACCGCCTCATCCCGCACAGGCCCAGGCCCAGGCGGCGGCCGCCCCGCACCAGCCGCAGCCCCAGGCGCCCGCCCAGTCCCAGCCGTCCACCGCGCACCAGGCGCCCGCCCCGCACCAGGTCCCGCCGCACACGGCGGCGCCCGTCACCAGCGGTCCCGGCGGCGGCGCGGCCTCCTGGGCGCAGCAGGTCCACCAACTGGCCCAGCCCGCACCCGTCCCCGCCCAGTCCGGCACCGGCCTCGGCGCCGCGCCCGGGCAGGACGCCGCCCAGCCGGTCGTCCCCTGGAAGCCGCCGGTCAGCGACCCGTTCCTGCGCGCCGCCCAGGAGCGGGCTGCCGCCCGCCCGGCCGGGCTCGGCAGGAGGTTCGCCGCCCGGCTGGTGGACACCCTCGTGCTCGGCGCGCTCGCGGGCGCGGCCTCCGCGCCGTTCGTGCTGAACGCCGTCGACCACATCAACGACAAGATCGAGCAGGCAAAACGGTCCGGCGAGACGGTCACCGTCTGGCTCGTGGACGGCACCACCTCCGTCCAGTTCGGCATCGCGCTCGGCATCCTCCTCGTCCTCGGCGTCCTGTACGAGGCGCTGCCCACCGCCAAGTGGGGCCGCACGCTCGGCAAGCAGTTGTGCGGCACCGAGGTGCGGGGCATCGAGTCGCACGAGCCGCCCGGCTTCGGGGCGGCGCTGCGCCGCTGGCTCGTGTACGGGGTGCTGGGCCTGGCCGCGATCGGCGTGTTCAACGTGCTGTGGTGCCTGTTCGACCGGCCGTGGCGCCAGTGCTGGCACGACAAGGCGGCCGGGACGTTCGTAGCGGCCCGCTGACGGCCTTTCGGGGCACCGCGCCGACGGTGTCCCCCGAACGGCACATGAGCGGATGCGGGCGCGGGCGGGGCGGGATGCACTGCCCCCATGAGCAACGAACCGCCCACGCCAGGCCCGCCCCCCGACGACGATCCGTTCCGCAAACGCCCGCAGGAGCCGCCGCGCTATCCCGAGGGCGGCGGTACGCCCCCGCCGCCGCCCCCGCCCAGCGGCGAGGGCCCCTACCCGGGCGGCCCGCCAGGACCCGGAGCGGGCGGCCCGTACGGCGGTGAACCCCCCGGCGCGGGCGGCCCGTACGGCGCGGGCGGCCCCTATGGCGGCGGCCCGTACGGTGGAGGCCCGTACGGTGGAGGCCCGTACGGCGGCACCGATCCGCTCGCCGGGATGCCGCCGCTCGGCGACACCGGCAAACGCGTCCTCGCGCGCATCGTGGACTGGCTGATCATCGCCGTTCCGCTCGGGCTCATCGGCATCCCCTTCGGCGTCTACGACCGCGTGGGCGACGAGTCGGGCGACATCGCCGACGTGTGGGCGACCGGCAACGACGGCGGCCAGTGGGTGTTCCAGCTCATCTCGATCGTGGCGTACGTCGCCTACGACACCTTCATGACGGCGAAGCGCAACGGCCAGACGCTCGGCAAGCGCATGACGGGCCTGCGGGTCGCGATGCTCAACGACGGCAGCGTCCCGCCGGTGAACGCCGCCCTCATGCGGGCCCTGGTGCTGTGGCTGCCCACGCTCATCTGCTGCGCCTGCCTGTGGCCGCTGCTGCTCCTCGTCCTGATCCTGGTGGACAAGCCGTACAAACAGGGCCTCCACGACAAGGCGGCGAAGACCGTCGTCGTCTCAACCACGGACTGACGAGCGCCGTTCCCGCGCGGCGGCGGGCTCCCGGCCCGCCGCCCGGCTCTCCCCGCCCTCCTCGGCCGTGCGCGCCAGGGTCACCGCCAGGCCGAGCAGCAGGGAGAGGACGGCCGACACGGCGATCCCGGCGTCGCTCGTCGTTCCCGTCAGCAGAAGCAGGGTGACGGTCGAACAGATGACGGTGGCCGAACCCAGGGCGAGCCGTGCGACGGTCGGACGCGGCATGACGGTTTCCGTCCCTCTCGGTGGTTCGCGACGCGGTCGCACGCTGCGGACGACCGCCGACGACCCTACGACGGCGGCCGCCCGGCGGGAACCAGGGGTGAGTGTCACCTCACGCGCGGTACCGGTGCGTCAAGGGCGCACGGGGTCACCAGGACCGCGCGCCCGCTTTTCCGTGTCCGGTATACGGATTGAGCTGTCCACATAGGGCACTTGGCCTGTGCAAGTCAAGACTGTCTTTTCTCGCGTAAGTCCGGTCGAATGTCGTCACTTGTGGCGCGACACCGCACGCGGATAATCACGTGACCCCCCCATCCGCGTCGGCGGTTCGCAGGGGAGGAAACGTACAAGTGACCAGCAGACGACGGGCGTTCCGCGCGTCCGCGGTGTTCGTGGCCCTGGCCGCGACCGCCGCCACCGCCGGGGCCCTCACGACGGCCCAGGCCGACAACCGCCCGGAGACGGGCATCGAGCGCCACGACCCGGCGCCGGGCACCGACCACCACGGTCACGCCCACGACAAGGCCGCAGGGGTGGACCACGACCTCGAGGGTCCGTTCAGCGAGCAGCAGACCAAGCAGCGCGAGGCCGCGCTGGAGCAGGTGCTCTCCGGCGAGTCCAAGGTGGAGCGCCGCGGCGCCTCCCAGGTCGTCAAGCTCGACGACAAGAAGTACGTCGAGCTGGGCCGGGAGAAGACCGACAAGATCTTCACCATCCTGGTCGAGTTCGGCGACAAGGTGGACAACGAGACGCTCGTCGACCGCAAGGACGACGACACGGACGAGCTGAAGCCGAAGTTCGGCGGCACGCCCGGCCCGCTGCACAACCAGATCGCCAAGCCGGACCGGACGAAGGACAACTCGACCGCCTGGCAGGCCGACTACGACCGCGAGCACTTCCAGGACCTGTACTTCGGTACCGGCAAGGACGAGCAGGGCAACCAGAAGCACTCGCTCAAGACCTACTACGAGCGCACCTCGTCCGGCCGCTACTCGGTCGACGGCACCGTCTCGGACTGGGTCAAGGTCGAGTACAACGAGGCCCGTTACGGCTCCAACTACTGCGGCCAGACCAACTGCGCCAACGTCTGGGACGCCGTCCGCGACGGTGTGACCGCCTGGTCGAACGACCAGAAGGCCAAGGGCAAGACCGACGCCGAGATCAAGGCGATGCTGGCCGAGTACGACCAGTGGGACCGTTACGACTTCGACGGCGACGGCAACTTCAACGAGGCCGACGGCTACATCGACCACTTCCAGATCGTCCACGCGGGCGAGGACGAGTCGGCCGGCGGCGGCGCCCAGGGCTCCGACGCCCTGTGGGCGCACCGCTGGTACGCGTACGGCACCGACGCGGGCAAGACCGGCCCGGCCCACAACAAGGCCGGCGGCACGCAGATCGGCAACACCGGCATCTGGGTCGGCGACTACACGATGCAGCCGGAGAACGGCGGCCTCGGCGTCTTCGCCCACGAGTACGGCCACGACCTGGGCCTGCCGGACCTGTACGACACGTCCGGCCGCGCGGGCGCCGAGAACTCCACGGGCTTCTGGTCCCTGATGTCCTCCGGCTCCTGGCTGGGCACCGGCAAGGACGCCATCGGCGACATGCCGGGCGACATGACCGCCTGGGACAAGCTCCAGCTGGGCTGGCTGGACTACGAGAAGGCCAAGGCCGCCACGAAGTCCAAGCACAAGCTGGGCGTCGCCGCGTACAACACGAAGAACCCGCAGGCGCTCATCGTCGAGCTGCCGAAGAAGAGCGTCACCACCCCGATCGTCAAGCCGGTCCAGGGCGCCACCCAGTGGTGGAGCAACATGGGTGACGACCTCAAGAACACCCTCACCCGCTCCGTCGACCTGACGGGCAAGGCCAGGGCCGAGCTGTCGCTCGACGGCTGGTGGGACATCGAGGCCGAGTACGACTACCTGTACGCCGAGGTCTCCACGGACGGCGGCGCGCAGTGGACCGCCCTCGACGGCACCGCCGACGGCGCGCCGATCACCAAGGACGCCAGCGGCGCGACCGCGCTGACCGGCACGTCCGAGGCGTTCAAGAAGCTCGTGTACTCGCTCGACGCGTACGCGGGCAAGAAGATCGACCTCCGCTTCCGCTACCAGACGGACGGCGGCGTGGCGCAGAAGGGCTTCGCGGCGGACAACATCATCGTGACCGCCGACGGCGCCCCGGTCTTCTCCGACGACGCCGAGGCCGAGGCCGCGGGCTGGACGTCGAAGGGCTTCTCCCGCATCGGCGAGGCGATCAGCGACGAGTACCCCCAGTACTACATCGCGGAGAACCGCCAGTACGTCTCGTACGACGCGACGCTGAAGGTCGGCCCGTACAACTTCGGGTTCGGCGGCGACAAGGCCGGCTGGGTGGAGCACTACCCGTACCAGACCGGTCTGCTGATCTGGAAGTGGGACACCTCCCAGAAGGACAACAACACGGCCGTCCACCCCGGTGAGGGCCTCGTCCTCCCGATCGACGCCCACGCCAAGCCGCTGACCTGGGCCGACGGCACGCTGATGCGCAACCGCATCCAGTCGTACGACGCCCCGTTCAGCCGCTTCCGCACCGACCGCGTCACCCTGCACAAGGCCGACGTCGCCCAGGGCTTCGGCGGCCTCGCCGGGAACCCGGTCTTCGACGACCGCAAGGGCGTCTACTGGTTCGAGAGCAACCCGCGGGCCGGCGTCAAGGTGAACGACACCAACACCCGGATCGCGATCACCGAGCAGCCGCGCAACGGCCGCACGATCACTGTCCAGGTGGGTCCGTCCACCAAGTGATGATCCACCGCTGAGTTCCCGCGGCCCCAGGGGCGCGGGAACGAGGCAGGTCAGGGCCTGATCGGCCGTCGCCCCCTGGCGGGCGGCGGCCGATCGTGTTTAGGTGCGGGTGACCGAGTCCTGATGGACAAGCATTCGACGGGGGAGCGTTTCGGCATGCCCGGTGGTGGTTTCTGCAAGTTGCCCGGCGGCAGCATGGTCGTCGCGCTGAGCCTGCCCAACCCGGCCGGTGACGGCGAGGTCCGCATCCTGGTCCACGCGGTGAACCGGCCGCGCGCCCTGACCCGGCTGCGCAACCTGGGCCTGCGCGTCTACCTGCGGGGCAACTCCCACCCTCCGACGCCGGACGAGATCACGGCCGTGCTGCACCACCCGGACGGGCTGCTGTGGCGGACCACCCCGAGCCGCGAGCCGGAACTGTGGCGCCCCATACGAGCCCTCCTGAGCCCCGGAACACCCTGAGGGCCCTGAAGCCCGGCCGAGGCCCCGGGACCGGCGCCCGCGCCCCCGCCCCGGCGCCTGAGCCGCCCGTGGGCACCCGCCCGGCGCCCGAGCCGCCCGTGGGCCCGCGCCCCGGCGGCGTACCCCCAGTGGACGGACCCCGGTCAGACGACCGGCTGGCCGGTCAGCCGCACACCCGCCGCCCGCAGCTCCTCCAGCGCCTTGCCGGTGGTCTCCGCGTTCACCCCCGCCGTCAGGTTCAGCAGTACCTGGGTGCGGAAGCCCTCCGCGACCGCGTCGAGCGCAGTGGCGCGCACGCAGTGGTCCGTCGCGATGCCCACGATGTCCACCTCGGTCACGTCGTGCGCGCGCAGCCAGTCCGCGAGGGACACGTCGTTCTCGTCGGTGCCCTCGAAACCGCTGTACGCCGCCGCGTACGCGCCCTTGTCGAACACGGCCTCGACCGCCCCGGAGGCGACGGCGGGCGCGAAGTTCGGGTGGAACCCGACGCCCTCGGTGCCCGCCACGCAGTGCGGCGGCCAGGAGCGCGCGAAGTCGGGGTGGTCCGCGAAGTGGTCGCCCGGGTCCACGTGGTGGTCGCGCGTGGCGACGACGTGCTGGTAGCCGACCCCGGCCGTCTCGCCGACGAGGTCCGTGATGGCGGCGGCGACGTCCGCGCCCCCCGCCACCGCGAGGCTGCCGCCCTCGCAGAAGTCGTTCTGAACGTCCACGACGATCAATGCGCGGTGCATGGCGGTTGTCCTTACGGTGGGGGAGCGGTCGGTGGTCACGGTGAGGGTCGCCGCGAGGGGCGTTTCGAGCCTAGAGACTTCCCCCTTCCAACGGGAGGGGGAAAGGCCGGGCTACGGCGTCAGGTACTCCGTCGGCAGTACCGGCTCGCCGCGCGACAGCTGCACGGCCGAAAGGGGCAGCCCCGCGCGGGCGGCGATGTGCCGCTGCCGTGCCGCGTCCAGCGGCTCCCGGGCGACGACCTCACCGCCCTTGACCAGCTGGCGCAGCATCTGCCGCGCGGCCAGCTCCTCCGGTACGGGCCCTGTGCCGACGACCTCCGCCTCGGCGACGCCGTCGGCGTCCAGCCGCCGGGCCGCCCACTTGCGGCCGCCGACCGACGCCTTCCCGCCGAGCGACTTCTTCGCGACGGGCCGCAGCGGCGCGTCCGGGTCGGCCGAGTCGGCGCGGGCGACCAGCTTGTAGACCATCGAGCAGGTCGGGTGGCCGCTGCCGGTGACCAGCTGCGTCCCTACGCCGTAAGCGTCCACGGGCGCGGCGGCCAGCGAGGCGATGGCGTACTCGTCCAGGTCCGAGGTGACGACGATCCGTGTGTCGCGGGCGCCCAGCTCGTCCAGCTGCTGCCGCACCCGGTGCGCCACCAGCAGCAGGTCGCCGGAGTCGATCCGTACGGCTCCGAGTCCCGGCCCGGCGACCTCCACGGCGGTCCGCACGGCCTCGCTCACGTCGTAGGTGTCCACCAGCAGCGTGGTGCCCCGCCCCAGCGACTCCACCTGCACCCGGAACGCGTCCCGCTCCGTGTCGTGCAGCAGCGTGAAGGCGTGCGCGGACGTGCCGACGGTGGGGATGCCGTACCGGAAACCGGCCGCGAGGTCGGACGTCGAGTCGAAACCGCCCACGTACGCGGCGCGCGAGGCGGCGACGGCGGCCAGCTCGTGGGTGCGCCGTGCGCCCATCTCGATCAGCCCGCGCCCGCCCGCCGCCGCCGACATCCGGGACGCGGCGGCGGCGATGGCGGAGTCGTGGTTGAGGATGGAGAGGATCACCGTCTCCAGCAGCACGCACTCGGCGAAGGAGCCCTCGACGCGCAGGACCGGCGAGCCGGGGAAGTACACCTCCCCCTCGGGGTAGCCCCAGATGTCCCCGCCGAAGCGGTAGTCCGCGAGCCAGGCGAGCGTCGGCTCGTCCACGATGCCGCGCTCGCGCAGGAAGGCCAGGACGGCGTCGTCGAACCGGAAGTTCTCCACGGCGTCCAGGACGCGGCCGGTACCGGCCACGACCCCGTACCGGCGGCCCTCGGGCAGGCGCCGGGTGAAGACCTCGAAGACCGAGCGCCGCTCGGCGGTGCCGCCCCTCAGGGAGGCCTGGAGCATGGTCAGCTCGTACTGGTCGGTGAAGAGCGCGGTGGACGGCACAGCCACCGGAAGCCCTAGGTCCGCAGCGTTCATGCCAGGATCGTACCCCGAATACTCGTCAGAGTGACGATTTCTCGTTCGAGGACATTTCGGCGGCCCCGCGCGCGGGTCGCGAGGGGGCTCGTAGCGGAGTCCGACGGTCCGTTTGTGCGGTGGCGCATGGGCAGTGGCAGCATTGGGGGAGTGAGTGTGGCTCCCGTAGAGATCGAACGCACGGCCCCGGCGGAAGAGGGGCAGGCCGTCACCGAACCCGACGTGCCGTGGGTGACGATCGTGCACAACGATCCGGTCAACCTCATGAGCTACGTCACGTACGTGTTCCAGGCGTACTTCGGCTACTCCAAGGACAAGGCGCACAAGCTGATGCTCGACGTGCACCACAAGGGCCGGGCCGTGGTCTCCAGCGGCACCCGCGAGGAGATGGAGCGCGACGTGCAGGCCATGCACGGCTACGGGCTGTGGGCGACGCTCTCCCAGGACCGCGGCTGATGAGCGGGCACTTCGAGGCGCTGCCCGGCGGCGGCGCGGCCGTCCGGCTGGACGACGTCGAGATCTCCATCCTCCGCTCGCTCGCCGTGCAGATGCTGGAGCTGATCGGACCGGGCGAGGAGCCGGGCCCGGACGACGACCCGCTCGCCGCGCTCTTCCAGGACGGCCCCAGCGAGAAGCCCTCCGACCCGGCGCTGGCCCGCCTGTTCCCCGACGCGTACGGGGACGGCGACGACGAACTGCGCGCGGCGTCGGCGGAGTTCCGCCGGTTCACCGAGAACGACCTGCGCACCCGCAAGCGGGACGACGCCCTCGCCGTCGTACGCAGCCTCGACGCGCTGCCCGCGGGCGGTCGCCTGGAGCTGTCGGCCGAGCAGTGCCACCGGTGGCTCGGCGCGCTCAACGACCTCCGCCTCACCATCGGGACGCGCCTGGAGGTCACCGACGAGGACGAGAACAGCGACCTGTACCGGCTGCCCGACTCGGACCCGCGCAAACCGATGGTCATGGCCTACCTGTGGCTCGGTGCCCTCCAGGAAACCCTGGTCGAGTCCCTGATGTCCTGACCCCGACGCGGCCCCAGCTGTACGGCACGCCCCTGGCCGGCCCCGCCCTCTGCGTGCCGCCCCGCGCCCGGTGGGCGGCACGCCCCCTGGCGGGCGGCCTTGCGGGTCTGCCCCGCGCTCACGGCCCCCCATGAGCGCCCTGCGGCGGGCCGAAGTCTCCGTCGACGCCCCGCCGTGCGGCCTGCCCGCCTCCCCGACGGGTCCCGCCGCCCCGCGCCCCTGGGCGGCGCCTGCGTGCCGCCGCGCCACCGCCCCGAAGCCTTTGCGGGCTTGCCCGCCCTGCGTGGCCGGTCTCCGCTGTCCCAGCCCCCGGGCGCGCACTCGCTGAGGGCCTCCGCTCCGCTGTGGGCAGATGGTCCTCCCCCAAGGACGTCGAGCGCCTGCCCACAACGGGGGAGCGGGTCAGCCTGCCCGCATCTGCAGTGGCCCGCCGCCCGCCGACAAGGTGCCCGAAGGCGGGGGCGAACCAGTGGCTCGCCCGCGGGGCGACGCGCGGCGCTCAGGGGCGGGGGTGGCCACCGGGTGGTTTGTGGGGGTCTGGGTGGGTAGGTGCGGGCCGGTGGCTCCGCACGCAGGCGACCCGTAGGGGTGGGCCCACGGGCCGGGGCCGGGCGTCGAGAGGGCGGCCCCGATCATGGTCACCGCGCGTAATGGGTGCAGGCAGGAGCCGTCTCCTACCGCGTTTTCCGCCCCTTCCCCCCGTCCGCTGATCGAACGGCGCATTCCACATAACGATCGCGTCACCGCTCCTGCACTTCTCTTCCCAGTGGCTGGTTTCCACCGCCAGTCTGTGACCCAGGTCACGCGTCGATCAGTGAACCACGTGGTAAAACTTCGCAACTCCACCAGTAGGCAACGAAGCCACCCGGTGGAGAGTGGATCAATCCAGCCACTCACGCACGACATGTGTGACCCACGTCGTCCGAGTCCGCGGCCGACGGGGTGAACACGTCGCCGGATCGGACAACGGCGTTCGCTCAACCCGCACCCCTCTGCTGCTGTGCCGTGCCGCCCAGCAGGTCCCCTGCGCCATTGAGGTAGTCAGATGTCTCTGGACTCCATCACCACATCGATCGACGAAGGCGTCAGCGAATTCGTCGAACCCATCGCCACATGGCTCGGTGAGGTCGTCTTCTTCTCCGTCCCGGTCGCCGGCACGGAGCTCCCGCTCATCGTCGCCTGGCTCGTGGTCGCCGGTCTCGTCTTCACCGGCTGGTTCGGCTTCGTCCAGCTCCGCAAGTTCCGGCTCGCCGTCGATGTGGTGCGCGGCAAGTACGACGACCACGGCGCGGCCGGAGAGGTCAGCCACTTCCAGGCCCTGACCGCCGCCGTCTCCGGCACGGTCGGCCTCGGCAACATCGCCGGTGTGGCCGTCGCGGTCTCCATCGGCGGCCCCGGTGCGACCTTCTGGATGATCCTCTGCGGTCTCCTCGGCATGGCCACCAAGTTCGTCGAGGTCACCCTCGGTGTGAAGTACCGCGAGGAGCACGCGGACGGCACCGTCTCCGGCGGCCCGATGTACTACCTGCCCAAGGGCTTCGCCGAGCGCTTCGGCGCGGGCGGCAAGAAGTTCGGCAAGGTCCTGGCCGTCCTGGCCTCCGCGATGGTCCTGTTCTTCGGCCTCTTCGGCGGCAACCTCTTCCAGGTCAACCAGTCCTACGCGCAGCTGGTCTCCGTCACCGGCGGCGAGGACGGCGTGATGGGCTCCTCCGCCGGCGCCCTGTTCTTCGGCATCCTGATCGCCGCGCTCGTCGGCATCGTCCTGCTCGGCGGCATCCGCTCCATCGCCAACGTCACCAGCAAGCTGGTCCCGGCCATGGCGGGCATCTACATCGTCGCCTGCCTCGTCGTCATCCTCGTCAACGTCACCCAGGTGCCGAGCGCGATCGCGCAGATCATCGAGGGCGCGTTCAACCCGCAGGGTGTCGCCGGCGGTGTCCTCGGCGCCCTGATCATCGGCTTCAAGCGCGCCGCCTTCTCCAACGAGGCCGGCCTGGGCTCCGCCCCGATCGCCCACTCCGCGGTGAAGACCAAGCACCCCGCCAGCGAGGGCCTGGTCGCCCTGCTGGAGCCGTTCATCGACACGGTCGTCATCTGCACCATGACCGCGCTGACCATCGTCATCGCCAACCCGAAGAGCTGGGGCGAGGCCCGCGCGGGCGAGTCCATCGGCGGTGTCACGATCACCTCCGACGCCTTCGGGACCGTCATGCCGTGGTTCCCGTACATCCTCACCTTCGCGGTGATGCTGTTCGCCATCTCCACCGTGCTGACCTGGGGTTACTACGGCCTCAAGTCCTGGACGTACCTCTTCGGCCGCAGCCGCGCCAGCGAGATCACCTACAAGGTCGTCTACACGGTCTTCGCCGTCGCCGGTTCGCTGCTGACGCTCCAGACCCTGATCGACATGGCCGACGCGGTGCTCTTCATGCTCGCCGTCATCAACATCATCGGCCTCTACCTGCTGGCCCCCGTCGTCAAGAAGGAGCTCAACTCCTTCCTCGACCACGTCAAGGCCCGCAAGGCCGGCCAGGCCGACCCCGAGGAGCGGGAGGAGGAGCCGGCCAAGTCCCTGTGACCGCCGCCCTCGCGGCAGGGTGACCCCCACACCCCGCCACCGCACCACCCACGCGCCCCCCGCACCGGACCCCCGGTGCGGGGGGCGCACCCGTGCCCGGCCCGCCTCCGGTACGCCCCCCGTTCGCGTTCGCTCAGCGGACGCTCAACTCCGTATAACGATCTCTTAATAATGAGTCGTCCTTTTTCGCCGGGTAACAGCCGGACAGTCACCTTATGGGCGTGATGCGGGCCACAGGGCCCCCCGTTCCGTGCGCCGGGGCCGTGATACATCTGCACGACCGCCCGGGAGCGCCACCCATGCTCCCGGGGGCGCCACAGCCGGCCGACCGCCGGCGGCACTCCAGCCATGTCCGGGGGGATCAGCGTGGAGAAAGGCGCACCGAAAACCATGACCTCATCGAAGGTCGAGAACGACCACAGCGGCGACGGGGCCGTCGGCGAGGGCTACCAGCGGGGCCTGGGCGCCCGGCAGATCCAGATGATCGCCATCGGCGGAGCCATCGGCACCGGCCTCTTCCTCGGCGCGGGCAAGGCCATCTCCAAGGCGGGCCCGAGCCTCGTCCTGGCGTACGCGATCGCCGGCCTGGTCATCTTCTTCATCATGCGGGCCCTGGGCGAGCTGCTCATGTACCGCCCCGTGTCCGGCTCCTTCTCGGAGTACGCCCGCGAGTTCATCGGCCCGTTCGCCGGGTTCGTCACCGGCTGGACGTACTGGCTGTTCTGGGTGGTCACCGGCATCACCGAGGTCACCGCGGCCGCCACGTACATGACGTACTGGTGGAACATCCCGCAGTGGATATCGGCGCTCGTCTTCACCGTCGTCCTGTACGGCGCCAACCTGATCTCCGTGAAGCTCTTCGGCGAGCTGGAGTTCTGGTTCTCGATGGTCAAGGTCACCGCCATCGTCGGCATGATCCTGATCTGCGCCGGCATCCTCACGCTCGGCTTCTCCGACGCCGGGGACACCGCGTCCGTCACCCATCTGTGGGCCGACGGCGGCTTCTTCCCCAAGGGCATCGGCGGCACCGTCATGACCCTCCAGATCGTGATGTTCGCCTTCCTCGCGGTCGAGCTCGTCGGTGTCACCGCCGGTGAGTCCAAGGACCCCGAGACGACGCTCCCCAAGGCGATCAACACCGTGCCGTGGCGCATCGCCGTCTTCTACGTCGGCGCGCTCATCATGATCCTGTCCGTCGTGCCGTGGACCCACTTCAAGCCGGGCGTCTCGCCGTTCGTCGCCGCGTTCGAGCAGATGGGGCTGGGTGTCGGCGCCGCCATCGTCAACTTCGTGGTGCTGACCGCCGCCCTGTCCTCCTGCAACTCCGGCATGTACTCCACCGGCCGCATGCTGCGCGACCTGGCCCTCAACGGGCAGGGCCCGCGCCTGTTCACCCGGCTGACGAGGTCCGGCACGCCGCTGATCGGCACGACCTTCTCGGCCGCCCTGATGCTCGTCGGCGTGTGGATCAACTACCAGTGGCCCGGCGACGCGTTCGAGAAGGTCGTCTCCTTCGCGACCATCTCCGGCATGTGGGCCTGGATCATGATCCTGATCTCGCAGATCCGCTACCGCGCCAGGGCCGACCGCGGCGAACTGCCGCAGTCCTCGTTCAAGGCCCCCGGCGCCCCCTTCACCAGCTGGTTCGCGCTGCTGTTCATCTTCGGCGTGATCGTCATGATGGGCATCGACGCCGAGGCGCGGGTCTCCCTGTACTGCGCCCCGATCTGGGCGCTCATCCTGGGCGTCTCCTACCTGGTGCTCCGCTCGCGCGACCCGGAGAACGCCGCGTTCAGGCGCTGATCCCGGCCGCCCGATCGGCTTCTGTCCGGCATGTGGGCCCGTCCGTACCACACTTCGGTACGGGCGGGCTCGTCTGCTTATCCTGATGCCCATGCTGACCATCACACGGGCCCTGTACGACCAGATCGTCGCGCACGCCCGCGCCGACCACCCCGACGAGGCGTGCGGCGTGGTCGCGGGGCCGGCCGGCTCCGGACGCCCAGAGCGCTTCATCCCCATGCTGAACGCGGCCCGCTCGCCCACGTTCTACGAGTTCGACTCCGGTGACCTGCTGAAGCTGTACCGCGAGATGGACGACCGCGACGAGGAGCCGGTCGTCATCTACCACTCGCACACGGCCACCGAGGCCTACCCGTCCCGCACGGACGTCTCCTACGCCAACGAGCCCCAGGCGCACTACGTCCTGGTGTCCACGGCCGACACCGACGACGCGGGACCCTTCCAGTTCCGCTCGTTCCGCATCGTGGACGGCGAGATCACCGAGGAAGAAGTCCAGGTCGTCGAGGCGTACTGAACGCCGCACGCAGGGCCGCGCCGGGAGCCGCCGTGCCGGGAACAAGCCGCGCCGGGAGCCGCCGTACCGGAAAAGCCGTACGGGGAGCCGCCGTATGGCAGTCGAACGCCAGCCGGACCGGCACCCGCCGGGGCGCCCGGGAACGTACTGACCTGCGGCTCACCGCCACGGGGCCCGCATGGTGAGCGGGTCCCGTCCGGCATGCGAGATCACACTCCGATCGGGCGACCGGGAATCGATACGATGACCGCATGGTTTCCATCGACGTGAGCGAACAGACGCCGGGCACCGTCCTGCTCGTCGCGCGGCTGCACGTCGACCTGTGCCGCCTCGCCAGCGCCATGTGTCCACGCGGCGCTGCCGCCTGAGCCGCGGCCCTTCGCGCACGACCCGCCTCCCGCACGCACCCGCGACCCCCGCGGGCGCCCGGTCCGCGGCGCCCGGCAGGCCCCGTCTGTCTCCAGCCTTCAGCAGCGTTCAGCCCCCAGCCTTCAGCCTTCACAGGAGTCCACACCATGGCCATCGAGGTCCGCATCCCGACCATCCTCCGCACCTACACCGACGGCGCCAAGGCCGTCGAGGGCAGCGGGGCGACCCTCGCCGAGCTGTTCGCCGACCTCGAGACCCGCCACACGGGCATCCAGGACCGGATCGTGGACGGCGGCGAGCTCCGCCGCTTCGTCAACGTGTACCTGAACGACGAGGACGTCCGCTTCCTCGACGGCATCTCCACCAAGCTGTCCGACGGCGACAACGTCACGATCCTCCCGGCGGTCGCCGGCGGCATGTACTGATGCGTTACGACAGCCCCCTCGCCGCGGTCGGGAACACCCCGCTCGTCCGGCTGCCGCGCCTGTCCCCGTCGGACGACGTGCGCATCTGGGCGAAGCTGGAGGACCGCAACCCGACCGGCTCCGTCAAGGACCGCCCCGCCCTGTACATGATCGAGCAGGCGGAGAAGGAAGGCCGTCTGACACCGGGCTGCACGATCCTGGAGCCCACCAGCGGCAACACGGGCATCTCCCTGGCGATGGCGGCCCGCCTCAAGGGGTACCGCATCGTCTGCGTCATGCCGGAGAACACCTCCCAGGAGCGGCGCGACCTGCTCGCGATGTGGGGCGCCGAGATCATCTCGTCGCCCGCGGCGGGCGGCTCCAACACGGCCGTACGGGTCGCCAAGGAGCTCGCCGAGCAGAACCCGGACTGGGTGATGCTCTACCAGTACGGCAACCCGGGCAACGCCGCCGCGCACTACGAGACGACCGGCCCGGAGATCCTCGCCGACCTCCCGTCGATCACCCACTTCGTCGCCGGGCTCGGCACGACCGGCACCCTCATGGGCGTCGGCCGCTACCTGCGCGAGCACAAGCCGGACGTCAAGGTCGTCGCCGCCGAGCCGCGCTACGACGACCTCGTGTACGGGCTGCGCAACCTCGACGAGGGCTTCGTCCCCGAGCTGTACGACGCCTCCGTCCTGACGACCCGTTTCTCCGTCGGCTCCGCCGACGCGGTCACCCGCACCCGCGACCTCCTCCAGCAGGAGGGCATCTTCGCGGGCGTCTCGACCGGCGCGGCGCTGCACGCGGCGATCGGCGTCGGCCGGAAGGCGGTGAAGGCGGGCGAGTCCGCCGACATCGTCTTCATCGTCGCGGACGGCGGCTGGAAGTACCTCTCCACCGGCGTCTACACCGCCTCCACCACCGAGGCGGCCATCGAGACGCTCCAGGGCCAGCTCTGGGCGTAGCGCCGTCCTGAAGGCCCGGGTCGTAACGGCCCGGGTCTTTACGACCGGCGTGCCGTCGGCTTCTCGTCGGCTTCCCCTCAGGATCCCTCGCCGGTCCACGGCCACGCGGCCTCCCGGCCGGCCTCGATGAGGCCGACCATCCGGAACGCCGCGTCCGTGAGCCCGCCGAAGGTGTGCCGGTGCGGGCCCGCCGGGCCGTGCGCGGGCCGGTACCCGGCCAGGTTCCATGTGTAGACCGGTACGCGTCGCGGGACCGTCCCGGCCGGGTCCGCGGGCCCGTAAGGCGCGGTCTGCTCGTCGGTGACGATCAGCACCCGGTCGTGCTCCCGGTAGTGCCTCCGTACCGCCTTCTCCGTGTACGTGCCCCCGAGCCGGCGGAACCGCTCCGCCACCTCCAGCACGGGCTCGTCCCGTTCGAACGGCACCTCCTTGCTGCCCCAGCCGAACTCCACCAGGTCCGCCCGCTCCGCCCGCAGGGCCAGCGCGGCGCCGAACACGGCCGCCGCGTCCGCCCGGGTCAGCTTCGACCGCTCCGACACCGTGTCCCAGAACATCGAGTCGGACCGGTCCACCAGGATCAGCGTCCGGCCGGGCAGGCACGGCACGTTCCCCAGGCTGTGACCGAGTGCCCGCTCCAGCGCGTCCGACCAGCGCGGTGACGCCGCGTGCCGGTGCGCGGCCAGCCAGCGGAACGGGAACTGCCGGGACCTGACCACCTCCGCAGGGTCCGAGAGCCGCTCCGCGACCCGGGCCGCGACCTCGTCCGAGACGCCAGCCTCGTCGAAGTTCCGCAGGTTCCGCAGCAGCGCCATCGGTCCCATCGCCGGGATCACCGCCTCCCACACGGCGGCGTCCAACGGCCCGTGCAGCCAGCCCGCCAGGGCCTCCCACGTCAAACCCGCCGCGGCCAGCCGCTCCGCGCCGCCGGGCCCTGTCACCACCGCCCGCCGTTCCCCCACGGGCAGCCCCATCAACGCCCGGTGCGCGGTCAGCAGCTCGTCGGAGCCCGGCGGAACCGCCCGCTCCGGACGGTGGCGGCGGTCCAGCGCGTACCGGAACAGCGCGCCCTGCCACGGCCTGCCCGGGTCGGGCGACGCGTGCACCAGGTTCAGCACGTCGCCGAACCGGAAGGCGTGGGACGCGGTGTCGTACTTCAGCAGGGCCCGGGACGTGTACAGGCGGCGTACGGCGTCGGCGACGCCCCGCTTCACGGGCTGCGGCACCCTCCGCCCGTACGCCGAGACCCAGTGGGCCAGCAGCTTCCCGGGCTCGTCGGCGCGGAGCAGCACCGAGTCGATCACGGACCGGTTGGACGGGCCTCCGGTCACCCCGGCGTCGAGCCGCGCCCGCACATAGGCGGCCGCGCCCACCAGGGACGCCGTACGCAGGTTGCCCTCGGCGCGCAGCCAGCGCAGCAGACCGGCCGTCCACACGGGGTCCTCGACGGCGAGCCGGGCGACGAGCCGCGCGTACCGGCCGTCCCGCTCCTCGCCGCTCTCGTAGAACGTGTCCTGGGACACGAAGTTACCGACGGCGAGGAGGAACAGCTCCTGGCGCGGCTCCCGTACGACGGCGGGGCCGCCCGCGTGGGTGCGGAAGCCCGGTTGGGCGGGCACGTGGTGGGGCCGTGCCGAGGGCAGTGAGCGTGCGGTCGCCGCGATGTGCGGCGCCACGAGCATCTCGGACCACATCTTGGAGACGCGCGGGGCGTGACGAGGCAGGGAATCCCCCCGGATTCGGCGAACTGGACACCCCCGGCCGCAGGGGCCCACGGGGCGAAGAGACGCCCACGCCTGCCGAGATCAGGAGAGGCGGCGGCATCACTTGGATTCGAAGGAAGTAGCCGCAGCCGGGCGCACCGTCAGGCGCGGACGCGACGCACAACCTACAAGGGCCACCGCCCCGCACACCACCGAATTAGAAACAGGCCCGGCACACCACCGCATGACCCACCGGCCCGCCTCCAACCGGGGGATGCGGCCCGCCACCACCGAGCCGCAGGCTCCGCCCACCACCGACCGTCCGACCCCGCCCACCACCGACCGTCCGACCCCGCCCACCACCGGACAACAGGCCCGGCACACCACCGAATGACGCGGCCGCCCACCGCCGACCAGCCGGCGCAGCCCACCACCGAACCCACAGGCCCCGCCCACCACCCAGCAACGCGGCCCGCCTAGTCGGACGTCAGGTGCCGGACCTGGTCCCAGACCAGCGGGTCCACCGACCCCACACGCCGCCGGAACTCCCACAGCCCCACATCGCGCAGCTCCCCAGTCTCCAGGAAGCTCGCCCGCCCCCGCGCGTCCCCCACGGACCCGGGCGGCAGCGCGATCACCCCGGCCCGCTCCTCCCGGTACTTGCTGGTGATCTTCGCGACGAGCGCCGAGTCGCCCCGTACCGCGAGCACCAGGCACGGCCGGTCCTTCGCGCCCGGCCCGTCCTCGAACGGCACCTCGGCCCACCAGATGTCACCCGGCTCCGGCCGTCGCTCGGGCGCCGTCCGCGGACCCTCGGGCCGCCGCACCGGGGGCCGCCCGGGAGGCCGCGTCCGCCCACCGGGCCCCCGCGCACCGGTTCCGCGCCCGGCGCGCCCACCCGGCCCGCCCGGCCGACGACCACCGGGCCGGCGGCCACCGCGCCCCCAGCCGTCGGCCACCGCCGCGACGAGCGCGACCACCACGACGGCGACGAGCGCCAGCCACCAGGACGTGTCCATACCCCCGGACGTTACCGGCCCGCGCCGCGCCCCGCCCGGCCGCCCGCCCACCCGGGTCACCCCGCCCCGCCCCCCGGCCCCGCTCAACCCCGCCACGGCCACCACGTCCATCCGAACCGGTGACAGCACGGGTGAGTTCCCCCACAACGGGCCGCTGCGAAGGCGCGCCCCGCCGCCCCGCGCCGTACGCTCGTCGCACCGCACGACCTCCCCCCGTCAGCGCTTCCCCGCTCCCGTCCACGGAGGTTCACGCTCCATGAAGCTCACCGTCGTCGGCTGTTCCGGGTCGTTCCCGTCCGCGGACTCGGCCTGCTCGAGCTACCTCGTAGAGGCCGACGGCTTCCGGCTGCTCCTCGACATGGGCAACGGCGCCCTCGGCGAGCTGCAGCGCCACACCGGTCTGTACGACCTCGACGCGATCTTCCTGTCGCATCTCCACGCCGACCACTGCATCGACATGTGCGCGTACTTCGTGGCCCGGTACTACCGGCACGGCGGCAGCTGCGAGGCGATCCCCGTGTACGCGCCGGACGGCGCCGAGCAGAGGCTGTCCACGGCGTACGCGGACGTGCCGTCGCCCACGGCGATGAGCGAGGTGTTCGACTTCCGCACGCTGAAGCCCGGCTCGTTCGAACTCGGCCCGCTGCGGGTGCGGGTGGAGCGGGTGTGCCACCCGGTGGAGGCGTTCGGCATCCGCATCGAGCACGAGGGCAAGGCCGTCACGTACTCCGGCGACACGGGCGTGTGCGACGCGCTCGACGAGCTGGCGGCCGACGCGGACCTGTTCCTGTGCGAGGCGTCCTTCACGCACGGCAAGGAGGACATCCCCGAGCTGCACCTGAACGGCCGCGAGGCGGGCGTCCACGCCACCCGGGCCCGCGCCAAGCGCCTGGTCCTCACCCACATCCCGCCGTGGACGGACGCCGAGCGGAACCTCGCCGACGCGCGCGAGGTGTACGACGGACCGGCCGAGCTGGCCCGGCCCGGCGCGGTGTACGAGCTGTAGCGCCCGGCGCGTGTGAGGACGTACGGCAACGGGGAAGGCCCCGGGACCCTGACCGGGTCCCGGGGCCTTCCGCCGAAGCGAGGGGCGGGTTACTTCGCCTCCGCCTTCTGGAGCTCCGCCAGCTCCTCGTCGGTCTCGCGGCCGGGAGTCGGCAGGTTGAACTTGATGATCGCGAAGCGGAACACCACGTAGTAGACCGCGGCGAAGCACAGGCCGACCAGGGCGAGGCCCCACGGGTTGGTGGCGATGCCCAGGTTGAGGATGAAGTCGACCAGACCCGCGGAGAAGCCGAAGCCGTCCTTCATGCCGAGCGCCCAGGTCAGCGCCATCGAGACACCGGTCAGCACCGCGTGCACCGCGTACAGCACCGGGGCGATGAACATGAACGTGAACTCGATCGGCTCGGTGACACCGGTGACGAACGAGGTCAGCGCGAGCGAGAACATCATGCCGCCGACGACCTTGCGGCGCTCGGGGCGCGCGCAGTGGACGATGGCGAGGCAGGCCGCCGGAAGCGCGAACATCATGATCGGGAAGAAGCCGGTCATGAACTGCCCGGCCGTCGGGTCACCCGCGAGGAAGCGCGCGATGTCGCCGCTCTTGCCGTTGTACTCGCCCGCCTGGAGCCACGGGAAGGAGTTCAGCAGGTGGTGCATGCCGACCGGGATCAGCGCGCGGTTGGCGACACCGAAGATGCCCGCGCCCACGGCACCGGAGTTGACCAGGCTCTCACCGAACCAGTGCAGACCCGCGCCGAGCCAGGGCCAGATGAGGCCGAAGAGGATGCCGGTGACCAGACCGGCGAAGGCGGAGAGGATCGGCACCAGGCGCCGACCGCCGAAGAAGCCCGCCCAGTCCGGCAGCTTGGTCCGGTAGAAGCGCTGGTAGAGCAGCGCCACGATGAGGCCCATGACCACGCCGCCGAGCACCTTGGCGTCGACCGCCTGCTCCACCATGACGATCTTGCCGTCGACGATGGCTTCCTTCTTGGGCAGGTTGCTGTCCGTGAAGGTGGCCAGCACGCTCTTGAAGACGAGGTAACCCGTCACCGCGGCCAGCGCGGTCGACCCGTCCGACTTCTTCGCGAAGCCGATCGCGATGCCCACCGCGAAGAGCAGGGCCATGTTGTCGAGCAGCGCGCCGCCGCCCGCGGCCATATAGCCCGCGATCTTGGTGATGAACGTCGGGAACGACTCCCGGCCGAGCATGTCGGGCTGGCCGAACCGCACCAGGAGCGCGGCGGCGGGCAGCACGGCGACCGGCAGCATCAGGCTGCGGCCGATGCGCTGCATGACAGCCATCGCGCCCGCGCCCTTCTTCTTCTCCGCCGCGGGGGCGGTGCTGGCCGTACTCATCTACTTCCTCCAGTGGGCAAGGCGCCGCCAGGGAAGGAAAAGGGGGGACGGCGGCGTCTTCGGGGGTGGCTGCGGCACAGGAGAGACCGCCGCGTGGTCTACACCATTAGTGGTGTAGACCTGTTGTAGCACGGCCGGGGATAGATAAGGAACCTGCAAATACGTAACGCCCGCCTCACGAACCGTGCCCGGCCACACGGCCCCGCCGGCCAACCCCATCCGCCCCCTCCGGTGGGCGCACGCGAAGGCCCCCGGACCGGTCGGTCCAGGGGCACTCGCGGCGCGGTGCGGCGCGCGGTTTGGCGGACGCCCTACGGCTTCGTCGTCTGCCGCGCCATCTCCTCCTCCGCCTCCTCCGGCTCCCGCCCCGGCGTCGGCAGCTTGAACACCGTGATCGCGAAGCGGAACACCACGTAGTACACGACGGCGAAGCCCAGCCCGATCGGGATGATCAGCCACGGCCTGGTCCCCAGATGCCAGTTCACGACGTAGTCGATCAGGCCCGCCGAGAAGCTGAAGCCCGTGTGCGCCCCCAGCGCCCAGGTGATCAGCATCGACGCGCCCGTCAGCAGCGCGTGCACCCCGTACAGCAGCGGCGCCGCGAACATGAACGAGAACTCCAGCGGCTCCGTCACACCCGTCACGAACGACGTCAGCGCCACCGACGTCATCAGACCGCCCACCTCCGCCCGCCGCTCCGGGCGCGCCGTGTGCGCGATCGCCAGCGCCGCCGCGGGAAGCCCGAACATCATGATCGGATAGAAGCCCGACATGAACTGCCCCGCCGTCGGGTCCTCCGCGAAGAACCGCGTCAGATCACCCCGCACCACCGTCCCGTCCGGCTTGGTGAACTCACCCGCCTGGAACCAGAAGAACGTGTTCAGGAACTGGTGCATCCCCACCGGGATCAACAGCCGGTTCGCCATGCCGAAGATCCCCGCGCCCCACGAGCCCAGCCCGATCAGGTGCCGCCCGAACCACTCCAGCGCGTCCCCGACCGGCTCCCACAGCAACCCGAACAGGACCCCCAGCACCACGCAGAGGAACGCCATCTGGATCGGCACCAGCCGCCGCCCGTTGAAGAACCCCAGCCAGTCCACCAGCCTCGTCCGGTGGAACCGCTGCCACACGACCGCCGTCAGCAGCCCGATCAGAATGCCGCCCAGCACCCCCGGGTTCTGCGGCACCCCCTCCGGCACGTCAGCCGTGACCGTCCCCTCGCGCGGAAACGCCTTCAGCACGTTGAAGTACACGAGGAAACCCACCACGGCCGCCAGCGCCGTCGAACCGTCCGCCTTCTTCGCGAACCCGATCGCCACCCCGATGCAGAACAGCAGCGGCAGTCCGAACGCCCCGTCGAGGATCGCCGTACCGCCCTTCATCAGCACGTCCGACACCCTCTCCCAGAAGCCGCCGTGCAGCGTCGAGGAGAACAGGTTGCCGAGACTCACCAGCAGACCCGCCGCCGGCAGCACCGCCACCGGCAGCTGAAGGCTCCGCCCCACCTTCTGGAGACCCTGGAAGAGGGCGCTCCGCCGCGACCTGCGGGGCGCGGCGGCGGTCGCCGCGCCCGCCGTACGGTCGTCGCTCATCCGTCCTCCCGGGAGACAGGACTGGTGTAGACCAGTTGCGATAGGCTCGGCCGGAGCCGGCCGCGGGCAGGGTGCCGGTGATCGTCATGGTCGTGGACCGGACGGCGACTCGCCTGCGTAGATGGGCCAACCGTGAGTTACCGTGACGAACGCGGACGTACGGGGCGCCGACACCGCGCCCCGTGAACACCAGGGAGAAACACATGGCCAGCAAGGCTGAGAAGATCGTCGCCGGGCTCGGTGGGATCGACAACATCGAAGAGATCGAGGGCTGCATCACCCGCCTGCGCACCGAGGTGAGCGACCCGAACCTGGTCGACGAGGCCGCCCTGAAGGCCGCCGGCGCCCACGGCGTCGTCAAGATGGGCAGCGCGATCCAGGTCGTCATCGGCACGGACGCGGACCCCATCGCCGCCGAGATCGAAGACATGATGTGACGGTCGGCCGCGACAGGACGACGCCCGGCCGCAGACCGTACGGCCCCTGACCGCCCGCCTGCCGCACGCCGGGGCCCCCGCTGCACGCCGACGAGGCGGGCCGCACACCGGGGCCCCGTGCCGTACGCCGAGGCCGCACGCCGTACGTCGGGGGCCCGCCCCTACACCGAGGCCACAGGCCGGTACGGAGCCGCCATAGGCCGTACGGGGAGGCCGCAGGCCGGTACGGAGCCGCCAGAGGCGTACGAAGTCGCCACCGGCCGTATGAAGAGGCCCGCCCCGCCCCAGCCCGACCGGCACGGCAGGCGGGCCGCGTCACACCCACCGGCCCGCACACCCGCCCGGCCCACCCCGCCCACCGGCCCGCACACCGCATGCCACCCGCCGGTCGCCCGGCCCGCCACCCGCCCACCGGCCCGCACGCCGCGCCACCGGTCGCCCGACCCACCCGCCCACCGGCCATCGGCCCACCCCCGCCGCGACGCGCATCCGCCCCTCACGGCAGGCGCCCACCGGTCGGCGCCCCGCAGCTCACCCGACCGGCGCGGCCGGTGCCGCGCACCGCCTAGGCTCTCCCCATGACCCGTATCGACGGCCGCACGCCCGAACAGCTCCGCCCGGTCACCATCCAGCGCGGCTGGAGCAAGCACGCCGAGGGCTCCGTCCTCATCTCCTGCGGCGACACCCGCGTCTTCTGCACCGCCTCCGTCACCGAGGGCGTCCCCCGCTGGCGCAAGGGCAGCGGCGAAGGCTGGGTCACCGCCGAGTACTCCATGCTGCCCCGCTCCACCAACACCCGCGGCGACCGCGAATCCGTCCGCGGCAAGATCGGCGGCCGCACCCACGAGATCTCCCGCCTCATCGGCCGCTCCCTGCGCGCCGTCATCGACTACAAGGCGCTCGGCGAGAACACCATCGTCCTCGACTGCGACGTACTCCAGGCCGACGGCGGCACCCGCACCACCGCCATCACCGGCGCCTACATCGCCCTCGCCGACGCCGTCGCCTGGGCCCAGCGCCAGAAACTCGTCAAGGCCGGCCGCAAGCCCCTCACCGGCACCGTCGCCGCCGTCTCCGTCGGCATCGTCGACGGCACCCCCCTCCTCGACCTCTGCTACGAGGAGGACGTACGCGCCGAGACCGACATGAACGTCGTCTGCACCGGCGACGGCCGATTCGTCGAGGTCCAGGGCACCGCCGAGGCCGAGCCCTTCGACCGCAAGGAGCTCAACGCGCTCCTCGACCTCGCCACCGGCGGCTGCGCCGACCTGGCCGCACTCCAGCGCGAAGCCCTCGAAACGACGCTCTGACACCGTGGGCAACCGAGCCGCCACCCAACGGCGTCTCACCCGACACGGGCGTGCGGAAGGTACCGTACGCCCGTAACCAGCCAGGGGAGGACACCCGCTCATGCGCCGTCACCGCCGCACCCGCACCACCGCCTTCGTCACCGGCACCGCGCTCGCCGCCGCCCTGACCCTCACCGGATGCGGCGCCCTCGACACGGCGGTCGGCTGCGTCAAGGCCGCCGACGCCATCGCCACCAGCGTCGACCGCCTCACCCAGGCGGCCTCCAACGCCGGCGACCCGACGCAGATCGAAGAGTCCCTCAACGCCATCGACAAGGAGCTCGCCGGCCTCAAGGACTCGACCGGCAACGCCGACCTGTCCAAGGCCGTGGACGACCTGTCGAAGGGCGTCGAGGAAGTCCGCACCAGCGTCAAGAACGGCGACACGACCCCCGACCTCACGCCCGTCACCAGCGCGGCCGCCGAAGTCGGCAAGGTCTGCACGCCGTAAAACCGCGCCCCCACCCCGCAGGCGCGCCCCACCCGGGCGCGCCCCCGGGGAACCGGGGAGACACTCCTGCCCTCGGGGAGCCGGGGAGGTGTCCCGCGCCTCCGGGCACCGGGGAGAACACCCCGCGCCCCCGGGGGCCACGCGCCGACCCCGGACCCGGACCACCCCCCACCCGCGTCCCGCGATACTGGACGGCATGACCCGCCTGATCCTCGCCACCCGCAACGCCGGGAAGATCACCGAACTCCGCGCCATCCTCGCCGACGCCGGGCTCACCCACGAGCTCGTCGGCGCCGACGCCTACCCCGACGTCCCCGACGTCAAGGAGACCGGCGTCACCTTCGCGGAGAACGCGCTCCTCAAGGCCCGCGCCCTCGCCCAGGCCACCGGCCACCCGGCCGTCGCCGACGACTCCGGCCTCTGCGTGGACGTCCTCGGCGGCGCGCCCGGCATCTTCTCCGCCCGCTGGGCCGGCCGCCACGGCGACGACAAGGCCAACCTCGACCTGCTCCTCGCCCAGCTCTCCGACATCGACGCCCCGCACCGCGCCGCCCACTTCGCGTGCGCCGCCGCCCTCGCCCTGCCGGACGGCACCGAACGCGTCGTGGAGGGCCGCCTCGACGGCACCCTCCGCCACACCCCCGCGGGCACCGGCGGCTTCGGCTACGACCCGGTCCTCCAGCCCGACGGCGAAACCCGCACCTGCGCCGAGCTGACCCCCGACGAGAAGAACGCCATCAGCCACCGCGGCAAGGCCTTCCGCGCCCTGGCCCCGGTCGTCCGCGAACTGCTGGGCTGAGCGCACGCGAAGAGGGGCCGCCCGATCGGACGGCCCCTCTTCGATTGTGCGGCCGGTGGGACTCGAACCCACATGGGCCAACGCCCAGAGGCACCTAAAACCTCCGCTTATGCCAATTCAGCAACGGCCGCGTGTGCCCGCCATGCTACCGGGGAAGCGGTGGGCGTCTACGTGGCCCGCCTGTTTCCGCCCCGGCACCACGTTCCGGTGATCGCATGGCAGTTGGGGCACAGCAGCCGCAGGTTCCCGCGCCGGTCGTCGCTCCAGTCGCCGTTGACGTGGTCGACCTCCAGCGTCATGGGCCGCCCCAGCCATTCGGGCCCCGCCCCGCACTCGGCGCACACCTCCGGTACGCCGGTCTCGCGCAGCGCGCGGCGCAGCAGATGGGTCCTGGTCCGGCGCTTGGCGTCGTGCTTGACCAGGATGTCCTCGGGGCGTCTGGCCGGTGTCGCACCCCGCTTGCCCCGCCCGTGCGCCTGTCCGAGGAAATGCTGGGTGGAGAGGCCTTCATCGGCGGTCCACTGGCGGAACCTCGCCCGCTGGGTGCGGCTGTCCGGCCGGCCCAGACGGCGCAGTGCCTCCGCCACGGATACGGAAGCGGCGACCGCCTCCCGCAGTTCGCAGGGCGTCGGCCGGCCTGGGACCGCGTCGGGGGCGAAGTGCGAGATGTCGATGCCGAACCGGGCGAACCGCCTGGTCAGGTATCTGCGGAGCTTGCCGTACGGCGGCGTGCCGAAGAAGGCTATGACCTCGTCCAGGTCGGTGCACTGCTCGGCCGCCTGGGCCAGCCGCTCCCGGGTGTAGCGCACGCCACCACCGCTCACGAGGCGCCTCCCCGGGTGGCCCGCTTGCCACGGCCCCGGTAACCATCGGTGACCGAATGGCAGTTGGGGCACAAGAAGCGCAGGTTCCCCATCCGGTTGTCCCGCCAGTCCCCGTTGACGTGGTCCACCTCCAGGGTCAGGGGCCTGCCCCGCCAGACCGGACCCGCGCCGCACAGCGCGCACCGCTTCGACACGCCCAGCGCGGTCATCGCCCAGGTGAGCCGGTCGCCCGGGACGCGCCTGGCCCAGTGGGAGGGCTGCTGGACGAGGACCTGCTCCGGCGTCCGGTGACGCCAGGGCCTGCCGCGACCGTTCGGTGCCCGGAAGTGCGAGGTGTCGATGCCGTACGCGCGTATGCGACGGCTGATGTGCGCGTGGTGGCCGCCGACGACCCCGAGGCCGAGGTGGCGCAGTACCTCGCACATGTTCGTGGATGCCGAGACGGCCGCCTGGAGGGTGTCCCTGGTCCACCTCACCCCCTCCCGTTCGAAGTGCGAGGTGTCCACCCCGAGCCGCCTCATCCGCTCCCTGAGATAGCGGCGAGAGGGGCTTTCCGGATCGACCCCCAGTCTCGTCAGGGCCTCCGACAGTGTTCGTGCCCCGCGAGCGGCCTCCTCGAGGCGCTCCTTCGTGTACGGACTGACCCCCATGCGTGCCCCCTCCCCGTCCGGCCGGCTGTTCGTGGCCTCGCACGGAACAACGAACCGACTATCGGACGGTCACGTCCGATAAGCGGAACGGCCCGTACCGCCGGGTGTGGAGGCGGTGCGGGCCGTTCGGGTGGGGCGGGGGCTCAGATGCCCAGGTCCTTGATGATCTTGGCTACGTGGCCGGTGGCCTTGACGTTGTACAGGGCGCGCTCGACCTTGCCGTCCTCGTCCACGACGACCGTCGAGCGGATGACGCCCGTCACGGTCTTGCCGTACAGCTTCTTCTCGCCGTACGCGCCGTAGGCCTCCAGGACCTTCTTCTCCGGGTCGCCGACCAGGGTGACCTTCAGGTCCTCCTTCTCCCGGAACTTCGCCAGCTTCTCCGGCTTGTCCGGCGACACGCCGATGACGTCGTACCCGGCGTCGGCGAGCAGCTCCAGGTTGTCGGTGAAGTCGCACGCCTGCTTGGTGCAGCCGGGCGTGAGCGCCGCCGGGTAGAAGTAGACGATGACCTTGCGGCCCTTGTGGTCCGCGAGCGAGACGTCGTTGCCGTCCGCGTCGGGCAGGGTGAAGGCGGGGGCGGTGTCGCCGGGCTGCAGTCGCTCGCTCATGGCTGTGGCTCTCCTCGGGGGCGGGTGCGGGCGGTACCCGACCGAGCCTAACGGGGGGTCTGGGACAGCCCCGGGCCGGTCGAGCTGACAAACTGTCCATGACGAAGCGAACCGGAGATCCACGACCACCAACGGAGGCAGCTCGGTGTCGGACGACAGGACCCCCGCGCAGATCGAGGCGGACATCGTCCGCCGGCGCGAGCAGCTCGCCGTCACGCTCGACGAGATCGGCGTACGGGTGCACCCGAAGACGATCATCGGTGACGCGAAGGCGAAGGTGGCCTCGACGGTGGACGAGACGGCCGGCCGGGCCTTCGTCGCCGTGAACCGGATGGTGACCGACGTGCGGGCCCGGTTCGTGGACGAGCAGGGCGCGCCGCGGCTGGAGCGGGTGGTGCCGGTGGCGCTGCTCGCGGTGGGTGTGATCGGGCTGATCGCGGTGTCGTCGTCGCGGAAGCACCGGCGCTGAGGGTCCGCCGGGCCCCTCGGGCGGGGGCGGGGGCGCGGGGCAGGTAAGTTCGTGGGGTGAGCGAGAACACCCACGACAAGTTGCCCATCCGGATGCTGCACGACCGGGTGCTGGTCCGGTCCGACGTTCCCGAGGGCGAGCGGCGCTCGGGAGGCGGCATCCTCATCCCGGCGACCGCCGCGGTAGGCCGCAGGCTGGCCTGGGCCGAGGTGGTCGCGGTCGGTCAGAACGTCCGTACCGTGGAGCCCGGTGACCGGGTCCTGTACGACCCGGAGGACCGGGCCGAGGTGGAGGTGCGGGGGGTGGCGTACGTGCTGATGCGCGAGCGTGACCTGCACGCGGTGGCCGCGGACCGTTTCGAGGGCTCCGAGGATTCGACGGGGCTCTATCTCTGATCGTCTCTCCGCCTACGGGTGCCCCGTGGTGGTTGCTACCGTGGAGGGCACCCGACGAGACGCGCCGTACCGGGGCAAGGCAAAGACGACGCACACCGGTGAGGTCTCCTGTCGGAAGGTGTGTGTCGTCATGGCCTGGGTTCTGCTGGTGGTCGCCGGTCTGCTGGAGGTCGGCTGGTCGGTGGGGATGAAGTACACGGACGGGTTCACGCGGCTGTGGCCGAGTGTGGCGACCTGTCTGGGGATCGTCGCGAGCATGGTGCTGCTGGCCCAGGCGACGAGGACGCTGCCGATCGGCACGGCGTACGGGGTGTGGGTGGGCATCGGCGCGGCCGGTGCGGCGGTGGTGGGGATGGTGGTGCTGGGTGAGCCGGTGACGGCCGCCCGGATCTTCTTCGTCTGTCTGCTGCTGGTGGCGGTGGTGGGGCTCAAGGCCACGTCGGGCCACTGAGCCCCCACCTGCGGGGTCGGGCGGTCGTCACTCGATGATCTGGATGCCGTCCCCGGCGGGCTGCGGCCCGGGGTGTCCCGGCTCGCCGGGCCGTACGGGCTGTGCGGGCTGCCCTGGTCGTGCGAACTGGTGCCGGGGCCGGTCGTCGGTGGCGTTCCCGGTCGTGCTCTCGGCGCCCGCCTCCTCCGTGAGGTCCTCCGGTTCCGCCTCTTCCCGGATCTCGGCGCCTTCCGCGATCCTCAGGTCGAAGTCGCGGGCCGGGGTGCCGTCGAGGGCGGTGCCCGTGTAGTGGGCCCACACCTCGGCGGGGGCGCCGCCGCCGTTGACGCGGGGCATGCCCATCGCGCCGTACAGGGGTTTCTGCGCGCCGGTCTTGGGGTCCTGGCCCATCAGGGCGACGACGGTGGCCAGGTCGGGGGTGTATCCGGCGAACCAGGCGGCCTTGTCGTCCTCGGCGGTGCCGGTCTTGCCCGCGGCGGGGCGGCCGACGGCGCGGGCGGCGGTGCCGGTGCCGCCTTCGACGACGCCGCGCAGGACGGCGGTGGTCGTGTCGGCGGCTTCGCGGCTGACGGCCTGCCGGGTGCCTGATCCGGCGGCGGGCAGGGGGAGTGCCTGGTCGCCGGCCGGGTCGATCCGTTCGACCTTCTCGACGAGCGAGTAGAGGCCGCGTTTGCCGTGGTTGGCGAGGGTGGCGTACGCCTCGGCCATGTCGAGGACGCTGGCCGTGGCGGGGCCGAGCGCGATGGACGGGGACGCGGTGAGGTCGGGGGTGTCGGCGGGCAGGCCGAGCGCGATGGCGGTGCGGCGTACCTTCTTGGGCCCGACGTCCACGGCGAGCTGCGCGTACACGGCGTTGACGGACCGGTCGGTGGCGGTGTGGAGGGGGATGCCGCCGTAGCTGACGTCGTCCTCGTTGGCGGGGGCGTACGCCTTGCCGGTCCAGCCTTCGACGGGGCGTTTGTTGGTGCCGTCGTAGACGGTGTTGGGGGTGATGGCCTCGCCGCCCTGGGTGGTGGCGCCGTGGGCGACGGCGGAGGCGAGGACGAACGGCTTGAAGGTGGAGCCGACCTGGTAGTCGCGGCGGGTCGCGTTGTTCACGTACTGGCGGGTGTAGTCCACGCCGCCGTAGAGGGCGACGACCTTGCCGGTGGAGGGCTCGATGGAGGCGCCGCCGACGCGGACGTACCGGTCGGCCGGGTTGTTCTCGGGGTCGAGCCGGTCCAGGACCTGCTGCCGTACGGCTTCGGCGAAGGCGTCCATGCGGTCTTCGCGCAGGGTGGTGGTGATGCGGTAGCCGCCGGCGGCGAGGGCCTTCTGGGAGAGGATGCCGTGGCGGGCGAGGAAGGAGTTGACGGCCTGGACGGCGTAGCCGCGCTGCCCGGCGAGCCCTGCGGCGGGGCGGGAGGGGAGGACGTCGGGGAAGCGGAGGGCGGCGCGCTGGGCGCGGGGCAGCCAGCCCTCCTGGACCATGGCGTCGAGTACGTAGTTCCAGCGGGCCTCGGCGCGGGCGCGGTTGGCGGGGCGGGCGCCGACGTCGTAGGCGCTGGGGGCGTTGAGCAGGGAGGCGAGGTACGCGCTCTCGGCGGTGTCGAGGTCCTGGACGTCCTTGCCGTAGTAGGCCTGGGCGGCTGCCTGGGCGCCGTAGGCGTTGCGGCCGTAGTAGCTGGTGTTGAGATAGCCCTCGAGGATGTGCTCCTTGGACTTGGCGCGGTCCAGTTTGATGGCGATGAAGAACTCCTTCACCTTGCGGGTGACGGTGCGTTCCTGGCCCAGGTAGTAGTTCTTGACGTACTGCTGGGTGATGGTGGAACCGCCCTGGGTGCCCTTGCCGGTGACGGTGTTCCAGGAGGCGCGGAGCATGGCCCCGGCGTCCACTCCGGGCTCGGTGTAGAAGTCGCGGTCCTCGGCGGCGAGCACGGCCTGCCGCAGGGGGCGGGGGACGCGGCTGAGGGGGACGCTCTCGCGGTTGACCTGGCCGGCCTGGGCGAGGGGGCTGCCGTCGGCGTACAGGTAGACGTTGGCCTGGGCGGTCGCGGTGGCGTTGGCGGGCGGGATCTCGATGAGGTGGTACCCGGCGAGGAATCCGCCGCCGAGGAGGAGCACGAGGAGGAGCAGGCCGCCGAGGGCCATCCTCCAGGTGGGGACGGCGCGGCGCCATCCGGTGCGCGGGGGCCGGGGAGGCTTCTTCCCGGCCTTGTCGGCGGGGCGGGGTGTTTCGGTCTCTCCCGTCCGGTCGGCCTTGCCGGCGCGGCCGGGCTGTTCGGGGTGTTCGGTCTTTTCGGTCCGGTCGGCCTTCCCGGACGGTTCGGCCTTCCCGGTCCGTTCGGCCTGTCCAGTCCGGTCGGTCCTTCCGGACGGTCCGGCATTTCCGGTGCGGTCGGTCTTCTCCGTCCTCCGGGTCTGCGCGGTTCCCGCGGCCTTCTCGGTCCGCTCGGTCGGCTCGGTCGGCCGGGACTTCTCGCGCCGCTTGCCGCGGCTTTCGGTGGGGGTGGGAGGGGCGTCGGCCTCGCCCTGGTTCTGGACGGTGGGGTCACGGGGCTCCCAGCCCCGGCCCGGCTCGGCGGGGGGCTGCGGCGGGGCGTCGCTCACTGGGTCTCCGGCACGGTCGCGGTCATGGTCGTGATCACTGTCCGAATTGTGATGTTTTATCACTCCTCTTTATAGTGCACCGCGCCGGGCGCCGAGCCGTGTACCCCGGCCCGGAGCACCCGTATCCCGAGGCGGAACACCCGGGTCCGCGCGCCGCCCCGCGTCCCTTCGGCGCGAAAAGCAGTCGCGTACCCGACGCACCGCTGGCTAGGCTCACCCGCTTTGACGGGGAGTCGGACGGTGGGCGCGGGGCCTGAGGGGAGGTGGTGTCATGCGGCTGTACTGGACCGTCCTGACCGGCGGTTTCCGCCGCCACGCCACCTACCGGGTGGCCACCGCCGCGGGCGTCTTCACCAACACCGTCTTCGGCTTCATCCTGGCGTTCACCTACATGGCCCTGTGGGACGAGCGCCCGCGCCTCGGCGGCTACGAACTGGCCGAGGCCCTCGCGTTCGTCTGGCTCGGGCAGGCCCTGCTCGCCGCGTCCTCGCTGATGGGCGGTGGGTTCGAGGACGAGCTGATCGAGCGCATCAAGAGCGGTGACATCGCCGTGGACCTGTACCGGCCCGCCGACCTCCAGCTGTGGTGGTTCTCCGCGAACCTGGGCCGCGCCGCGTTCCAGCTGCTCGGCCGCGGGGTCGTTCCGATGGCGGTGGGCGCTCTCGCCTTCGAGATGGCGCTGCCCGAGAACCCCTTGACCTGGCCCGCGTTCCTCCTCTCGGTGCTGCTCGGCGTCGTGGTGAGCTTCGCCGTCTGGTACCTGGTCGCGCTGTCCGTGTTCTGGGTGCTCGACGGGGCGGGGGTGGTGCAGGTGGCGTGGCTGTCGGGGGTCTTCTTCTCCGGGATGCTGCTGCCGCTGACCGTCTTCCCCGGCGCGCTGGGCGAGGTCGCGCGGATGCTGCCGTGGGCGTCGATGCTCCAGGTGCCCGCCGACGTGTTCCTGGAGAAGCGGACCGGCTGGGGACTCGTGGGCGCGTACGGGTTCCAGGCGGGCTGGGCGGTGGTGCTGCTGGCGGCGGGCCGCGCGCTCCAGGCCGCCGCGACCCGGCGGGTGGTGGTGCAGGGTGGCTAGCGGGACGGTCCGGGAGCCGGGCGGGGACGTCGGCGTGGGCGTGGGCGCGGCCGGGCGCGGGGACGTGGCCGGGGAGCCGGGCGGGGACGTCGGCGTCGGCTTCGCCGGGGGCGTACCCGCGGTCGGGCGCGTGGCGATGGCCGTGGAGGGGCTGCGCGCGTACGGGCTGATCGCCGTCATGTGGATGCGCTCCACGATGACGTACCGCTTCTCCTTCGCGATGACGCTGCTGTCCAACCTGACGGTGAACTTCTTCGACTTCGTCGTGATCATGATGATGTTCGGCCATGTGCGGGGCCTGGGCGGGTTCGCCTTCGGGGAGGTGGCGTTCCTGTACGGCACGACGAGCACGGCGTTCGGGCTGGCCGATCTGGTGATGGGCCAGGTGTCGAGGGTGGGGCGGCGGGTGCGGGAGGGCACGTTCGACACGTTCCTGGTGCGCCCGGTGCCCGTCTTCGCGCAGGTGGCGGCCGACCGGTTCGCGCTGCGGCGGCTGGGGCGGCTGATGCAGGGGCTGCTGGTGCTGGTGTGGTCGCTGGTGGTGCTGGAGAGCGTGGAGTGGACGGTGCTGAAGGCGGTGATGGTGCCGCTGATGGTGGTGACGGGCGCGCTGATCTTCGGGTCGGTGATGACGGCCGGGGCGGCGTTCCAGTTCTGGGCGCAGGACGGCGCGGAGGTCGCCAACTCGTTCACGTACGGCGGCAACACCCTCCTCCAGTACCCGCCGTCCATCTTCGCCGGTGAGCTGGTGCGGGGTGTCGTGTACGTCGTGCCGCTGGCGTTCGTCAACTGGGTGCCCGCGCTGTACGTGCTGGGCCGCGAGGCGCCGGCCGGGCTGCCGTCGTGGGCGTCGTTCGCGTCCCCGCTGGTCGCCGCGGTGTGCGTGGCGCTGGCGGGGCTGGCGTGGCGCGTGGGTGTCCGTTCGTACCGGAGCACGGGGAGCTGACGCGTGACGACGACCGAACCGGGCCGTGCCGGGCAGGGCCCTGCCGAACGGGGCGCCGGTGGGCGGGACTTCATCGCCCTCGACGGCGTCGAGAAGGTCTTCGACGTACGGCGCCGGGTGGGGCTGCTGCGGCGCGAGAAGCGGCAGGTGCGGGCCGTGGACGGGCTGACCTTCCGGGTGGCGCGCGGCGAGATGGTCGGCTACATCGGGCCGAACGGCGCGGGCAAGTCCACCACCATCAAGATGCTCACCGGCATCCTCACGCCCAGCGGCGGGCGGCTGCGTGTGGCCGGGATCGACCCGGCGCGGGAGCGGACCCGGCTGGCCCGCCGCATCGGGGTCGTGTTCGGGCAGCGGACGACGCTCTGGTGGGACCTGCCGCTGCGCGACTCGTACCGGCTGGTCCACCGCATGTACCGGGTCCCCGACGCGCGGTTCCGGGAGAACCTGGACCGGTGCGTCGAACTCCTCGACCTGGGCGACCTGCTGGACGTGCCCGTGCGGCAGCTGTCGCTCGGCCAGCGGATGCGCGGCGACATCGCGGCGGCGCTGCTCCACGACCCTGACGTGCTGTACCTGGACGAGCCGACGATCGGCCTCGACATCGTGTCGAAGGCGCGGGTGCGGGAGTTCCTGCGGGACCTCAACGCCGAGCGGGGCACGACGGTGCTGCTCACCACCCACGACCTGACCGACATCGAGCAGGTCTGCACGCGCGTGATGGTCATCGACCACGGGCGGCTGATGTACGACGGCACGCTGGGCGGGCTGCACGAGGCGGGCGCGGGGGAGCGGACGCTCGTGGTGGACCTGGAGCGGGAGCTTCCGCCGATCGAGGTGGCCGGCACCCGTGTCGTACGGGTGGAGGGGCCCCGGCAGTGGCTGGCGTTCCCGGCGTCGGCGTCGGCGGCGCCGCTGGTCGCGGAGGTGGCGGGGGCGTACCCGCTGGTCGACTTGTCGGTACGGGAGCCGGACATCGAGGCGGTCATCGCGAAGATGTACGAGGAACGGCGGTCCGCCTAGGCTGGGGACATGACGGACCCGGAACGGCTCCCCGACCGCCCACAGGACCCGCACGACCCCGACCGCCCGCAGGGTGCGCACACCCCCGGCCGCTCGGCGGCGGGTGCCGGTGCCGCCTCCGGTGCCGGTCCGGCGGCGATGCGCGCGTCGGACACGGAGCGGGAGGGGATCGCCGAGCGGCTGCGGGACGCCCTCGCGGAGGGCCGCCTGGACATGGCGGAGTTCGAGGAGCGGCTCGACGCGGCGTACCGGGCGAAGACGCGCGGTGAACTGGTGCCCCTGGTGAGCGACCTGCCCGCCCCCGGTGAGGGCGCGCCCGCCGCGCCCGTGCCGACGGGCGGCTGGGGCGTGGCGTCGCGGGAGGAGGGCGGCTGGGCGGCCCGGATCGGCAGGCCGGCGACGTCCCGTGGCGGGGTCGCGGTGTGCGGCGGGTTCGGGCGGGGCGGCCGGTGGAGCGTGGGCCGCGCCTTCACGGCGGTCACGGTCATGGGCGGCGGCGACCTCGACCTGAGGGACGCCGACTTCGAGGAGCGGGACATCGTCATCCGCTGCTTCGCCGTCATGGGCGGCGTGTCCATCGTCGTCCCGCCGGACCTGCACGTCGAGGTGAACGGCTTCGGCCTGATGGGCGGTTTCGACGACCGGGGCACCGGACCCGGCTCTCCCGGCTCGCCGCGGGTCCGCATCACCGGGTTCGCGCTGATGGGCGGCGTCGAGGTGAAGCGGAAGCCCCGAAAAGGCGATAAGCCCCCCAAATCCCTGGAAAAGTAGCCTCCCCGGGAACTCGCGGCGCGTTTCGGGAGTACCTGGAGGAGAACAGGGTGGCGGCGCGAGCCCCGAAGCCGACACAGGGCGGAGCGAATGAGCACTACGGACAGGGAGGCGACGCGCACGGCGGGCGTCGGCGGCTTCTCGTACACGGCGGAGGACGAGGAGAAGCGCCGCGGCGTGCGCCGTATGAAGGCCACGGCGACGGCGCTGCTGCTGCTGGTGGCGGTGGTGTACGCGCTGGCGACCTGGGCGGGGGCGTCCGGGGTGACGGGCTGGCCCGGCTATGTCGCGGCGGCGGCCGAGGCGGGCATGGTGGGCGCGCTGGCCGACTGGTTCGCGGTGACGGCGCTGTTCCGCCGCCCGATGGGCCTGCCCATCCCGCACACGGCGATCATCCCGACGAAGAAGGACCAGCTCGGCGAGTCGCTCGGCAAGTTCGTCGGGGAGAACTTCCTGTCGGCGGGCGTCGTACGGACCCGGCTGCACGCCCTGGACATCGCGGGCCGTCTCGGGGCGTGGCTGTCGGAGCCGGCGCACGCCGACCGGGTCACGGCGGAGCTGTCCACGGCGCTGCGCGGCGCGCTGACCGTGCTGCGGGACGCCGACGTGCAGGCGGTCGTCGGGGAGGCGATCACGCGGCGGGCGGAGGCGGCGGAGATCGCGCCGGGCATCGGCAAGACCTTGGACCGGGTCGTCGCGGACGGGGCGCACCACCGGGCGGTGGACCTGGTGTGCGCCCGTGCGCACGACTGGCTGGTGACGCACGGCGACTCGGTGATGGACGCGGTGCAGGGCGGGGCGCCGGGGTGGACGCCGAGGTTCGTGGACCGGAAGGTCGGGGAGCGGGTCTACAAGGAGCTGCTGCGGTTCGTCACGGAGATGCGGGACATGCCGGCGCATCCGGCGCGCGGGGCGATCGACCGGTTCCTCGGGGACTTCGCGGCGGACCTCCAGGCGGACACGGACACGCGGGCGCGGGTGGAGCGGCTGAAGTCGGACCTGGTGGCGCGGCCGGAGGTGCAGGACATCATCGCGTCGGCGTGGGGCTCCGTACGGGCGATGATCATGTCGGCGGCGGAGGACGAGCAGAGCGAGCTGCGGCTGCGGGCGCGGGCGTCGCTGTTGTCGCTGGGGGCGCGGCTGACGACGGACGCGCAGCTCCAGCGGAAGGTCGAGGGGTGGCTGGAGGACGCGGCGGCGTACGTGGTGACGACGTACCGTACGGAGATCACGTCGCTGATCTCGGACACGGTGGCGGGCTGGGACGCGGACCAGACGTCCCGCAAGATCGAGGCGCACATCGGCCGCGACCTCCAGTTCATCCGCATCAACGGCACGGTGGTGGGCGCGCTGGCGGGCTTGCTGATCTACACGGTGTCGCACTCCCTGGGCGGATGACCGGCCCCTGCCGGCCGGCCATCCGCCCCTACTACGGGGAGGTGCCCATCAGTACGGGCGCGGCCGCCCGCCCGTTCAACGCTTCTCCGGGCAGGGCGGCCCCATGTCCTGTCGGGCCCGCCGCTCAACGCCCCTTCGGGCCCGCCCGCTCAACGCTCTTCGGGCCCGCCCGCGCATCGGCCTCGTCGGGCCCGGCGGCCATGCCTCTTCAGGCGCGGCGGGTGACGGCCCAGGAGGCGAGGGCCATGCCGCCGGCGACGGAGAACACCGCAGGCCAGGCGCCGACCTTCTTCGCCAGCGGGTGCGACCCGGCGAACGCGGCGACGTACGCGGCGCTCAGCCCGGCCGCCGCGAGGTTGCCGCTGCTCCGCTGCCACTCCCGCGCGGCCACGGCCCCGGCGGCGGCCAGCGTCACCCCGCCGAGCGGCCGCTTCCTGGTCCACCGGGCGACCGCGTAACCCCCGACAAGCCCACTCGCGGCCACGACCGCCGCCGGAACCCTGCCCATGTGAAACCCTCCTGCCACATCAACAACACCACCACCGAGGCTAACGCGCCGCGCCTCAGTGTCCGCGAAGCACCGAAGGAATGGGTGGTTGTCCGCCACAGCGGTGGAAGTGCCGTGTGCGTCGTGGTGGTGGGTGAGTGGTCACCCGGTGTGCCGGCGCGTCACCTCGGCACGTTCTTGGATGTGCCGTGCCGCCTCTCACCCATCGCCCCTATGTGATCGAGATCATGTCGCTTTCGATCACATAGGAATAGCTTCTGCGTGTGTCTCTTCATGATCTGCTCATACGTGTGGCGGAGGTCTACGACCCGCAGGGGCGCGCCTCCAATGACCACGCTGGTCAAGCGCTGCTGAGGTCGGTGAAGGGACGCGCCGACTTGCCCTTGCCGCCGCGTTGCTACGCGGTGGGGTACGGCGGCCAAGGCACCGCGAGTACGACGCCATGGATAGGCGTCTACGATTGGGACATCAACAACGAGTCGCATGACGGGCTGTACCTCGCCTACATCTTCGACACGAGCCGGACGTCCGTCACCCTCACCCTTCAGCAGGGAGTGACCGCACTCCAGGAGGAGTACGGCAAGGGTGAACCGCTCCGGCGGATACTGGCGGCCCAGGCGGAGACCTTGCGCGCCGCTCTACGGCCGGATTTGGCCTCGCTGTGGCGGGACGCCCTTCGTCTTCACGCCGAGAAGAAGCACTGGCGTCCCCGCGCGTACGAGAGCGCCAACGTGGCGGCTCGGCGCTACGAGATCGCGGACCTTCCGGCCGAGGAGCGCCTGGCGTCGGATCTGCGCGACGCGGTGTCCCTCCTACACGACGCCGCCGCGGCACACCGCCTCTTGACGCCCACGATGCCGTCCCCGTCCGAGCCGGTCGTCGACTATCCGTACCCCAATCACCAGGACACCGACCCGCTCGCCGGTTTCAGGGCGAAGGGCAGCGACGGTTACGTCGTCGATGTCCAGGGCGGCACGTACCAGCGCGAACAGCGGCATGAGGTGCTGATTCGTCGCTTCGCGCATCATGCCGCAGCCAAGGGCTTCCACGTTCACAGCCGAGACATGCATCCCCGTGATCTCGTCCTGCGGGAGAGTGGCGACCCGCTGAGGGAATGGCTAGTCGAAGGCAAGGTGGTGAAGGCCGGTAACGCCCGGCTCGCCGTTCGCGAGGCCGTGGCCCAGCTGTATGAGTACCGGCACTTCGAGTACCGAAGGCGAGGGTTGCCAGACCCGCGCCTGATGGCCCTTTTCACCGATGATGTCCAGCATTACGCCGCCTACCTGGACACTCTCGGCATCGCCGCGATTTGGCAGTGCCCCGACGGTGGCTGGGCGGGGTCACCACGCGCGATGGAGGGCGCCGGGCGGCTCCTGGAGTGATCGATGTCATCGCCGCCCGACCACCCGGCCCTCCGCCGCTTCTACAGTTCCGCCTTGCCGTGGCAGTCGGCGTACGGGATGGTCGAGCCGCACCAGCAGGGGGACGTGCGGGGCGGGGGCCAGGGGAGGGCTCGGCCTCGGGCGGCGAGGGTGGTGGCGTACTGGGGGAGCAGCGCCGCGTTGGACGGGGACGCGCCCTCGGACGCGGCGAACGCCTCGTACGAGGGGACCGTGCCCCGCACGATGCCCAGGTTCGGCGTGCCCGCCGCGGCCAGTTCGCGCAGCGACGCCTCCAGGTCCGTCAGGTGCGCCTCGTGCGTCGGGTACTCGGCCTCCAGCTCCGGGTACGCCGCCAGCAGTTCGGCCAGCTCCTCGCGCGGCCACAGCAGCACGGCCACGGGGAACGGGCGGGACAGGGCCGTGCGGTACGCGCCCAGCTCGCTGCGCAGGCGGGTGATCTCCGCCTGGAGCTCCGCCGGGTCCGACGAGCCCAGCGCCCATGTCCGCTTGGGGTCGTGCAGCTCGTCCAGCGGGACGGCGCCCAGGTGCAGCCGGTCCGCCAGCACGTCCCAGTCGTCGTGCTCCCGCGCCAGCAGGCGCCGCACCCGGTGCCGGGACGTGAGCAGGGACTGCGCCGCGTACGGCACCTCCTGCTCGTGCGGCATCGGCACCAGCGCCCGCGCCGCCGCCGTGAACGTCTCCTCCGACGCCTCCAGCTCGTCGTGAGCCTCCAGCGCCTCCCCGGCGATCTCCCAGGCCGCCGCGTCCGTCGGCGTCGTCGCCCGCAGGCCGTCGATGATGGCGCGGGCCTCCGCCTCGTGCCCGTACTCCCACAGGTTGGCCGCCTTCAGCGCCCGCACCAGGTGCGGGTTCTCCGGCTCCGGGGGCGTGGACAGCAGCGTGTCGTACAGCGTCGTCGCGCGGGCGCGGTCGCCGGCCAGCTCCAGGTGCGCGGCCGCCCGCAGGAACAGCGGCTCGCGGTCCCCGGGGTACTGCTCCGCGGTGCGCAGCAGGCGCTCGGCTTCGTGGGTGTGGTCAGCAGGCGTGTCGAGGCGCATGGTCACCACCGTACTGCCGTACGACCCGGGTCCGGCGGGGTTGTGCGCGGACAAGCCACGCGCACGGAGGCACCGGGGCGCCCATCGGGTGAACTCCTGTACGGTGGCGGGCAGAAGAGCCACAGGGGTCGCATGGAGGGGGAGGCTCGCGTGTACGGGACGTTTCTGCGCCTGCTGCTGCCGCTCCTCCTCGCCGTCGTCCTCCTCGCGGACGGCCCGACCCTCTCCGCCGTGGCGCTCGCCGCCGCCGCGCTCGTCGCCTGCGCCGTCCTCAGCGCCCGTACCGTCCCGACCGTGCCGCCCACGCGGGTGCGCACCGCCCTGCGCGACCGGGACCGGCGCACCGCCTTCCTGCCGCAACGTGACCCCGACGCCTCCGGGCGCCGCCGCCCCAGGGCCCCCGGCCGGCGCCTTGCGGCGGCGGTCGCGGTTCGCTGATCCGGGGTTTCTTCCGGCTCCGCTGATTCGTCGCGCGGGTTGAGGTCCTCTCCCCGCGCGTTCACCACCCCGCTTCGCCGCCACGCCGTGTGTCGCCCGCTCCGGCCTTCGCCGTCGGCATCCGACGGCACGACGACTCAGGGGTCTTCCTTGTCTGTCTTTGTCGCGTTCTTCGCGTGGCTCTCCGGGATCGTCCCGGCGCCCGCCGCGATCGTCCTGCTCACCGTCCTCGTCCGTACGGCGCTCCTTCCGCTCGCCGTCGCCGCCGCGCGCGGCCAGCGGGCCCGCGCCCGGCTCGCGCCGCGCGTCGCGGAGCTGCGGAAGAAGTACGCCAAGGACCCGGACCGCCTCCAGCGGGCCGTGCTCGAACTCCACGCCCGCGAGCAGGTGTCACCGCTCGCCGGGTGTCTGCCCGGGCTCCTCCAGGTGCCGGTCTTCTTCCTGCTGTACCACCTGTTCTCCCGTGACGAGCTGTCCGGTCACACGCTGCTGGGCGCGCCGCTGGGCGGCCGGTGGGCCGACGCCCTCGCGCAGGGCGGGCCGCTGGGGCCGTCCGGGCTCGTGTACGTGGCGCTGTTCGCCCTGGTCGCCGCCGTCGCCACGTACACCTACCGCACCACCAGGGCCCAGATGGACGCCCTGGGCGGCGAGAGCGCGGCGCCCGGCATGGGCGCGCTGTTCAAGGTGATGCCGCTGATGTCGTTCGCGACGCTCGTGACCGTCGCCGTCGTCCCGCTGGCCGCCGCCCTGTACGTGGTGACCAGCACGACGTGGAGCGCCGCGGAGCGGGCCGTACTGCTCCGGCCCGAGGGAGGCCCGAAGGGCGGGAGCCCCGCCGCGCGGCGGTCCAGTACGTGAACACGGGCTTGCCGGGTGACCCCGTCTCTTGGAGGATCGGCCAATCCGACGATGGCCGCACCCCATCGGCCGGGGCTCACCTCGACCACCAGGGAGAGAGACCATGAAGCTGTTGCGCGTCGGACCGGCGGGCGCCGAGCGGCCCGCCCTCCTCGACCAGCACGGCACCCTCCGTGACCTTTCCGCCCTCGTCACGGACATCGACGGGGCCCTGCTCTCCGACGGGGCCGCGCTGGACCGCCTCCGGGCAGCCGCCGGTGCGGGCGTCCTGCCGCCGCTGGACGCGACCGGCCTGCGGATCGGCCCGCCGGTCGCCCGCGTCGGCAAGGTCGTGTGCATCGGGCTGAACTACCACGGCCACGCGCGCGAGGCGGGCGCCGAACCGCCCGCCGAGCCCGTCGTGTTCCTGAAGGCGGCCGACACGGTCGTCGGGCCGGACGACACGGTCCTCGTCCCGCGCGGCAGCCGCAAGACCGACTGGGAGGTGGAGCTGGCCGTGGTCATCGGCCGCACGGCCCGCTACCTGGACTCGGCGGAGGACGCCCTCGCCCATGTCGCCGGGTACGCGGTGGCGCACGACGTGTCGGAGCGGGAGTTCCAGATCGAGCGCGGCGGCACCTGGGACAAGGGCAAGAACTGCGAGACGTTCAACCCCCTCGGCCCGTGGCTGGTCACCGCCGACGAGGTCCCCGACCCGCAGGACCTGCGGCTGCGCCTGTGGGTGAACGGCGAGCTGAGGCAGGACGGCAGCACGGCGGACCAGATCTTCCCGGTCGCGGAGGTCGTCCGGTACGTCAGCCGGTTCATGACGCTGTACCCGGGCGACGTCATCAACACCGGCACGCCCGCCGGTGTCGCCATGGGCCACCCGGAGCCCAAGCCGTACCTGCGGGCGGGCGACGTGGTGGAGCTGGAGATCGACGGGCTCGGCCGCCAGCGTCAGGAGCTGAAGGACGCCTGAACGAGGGCCCGGGGGCGCGGCCTGAGGGGCCGGGGGTGGCTCGGCACGTGCACATGCCGGCCACGCCCCGGCCGCTACGGGTGGCTCGGCACGTCCACCCGCCCGCCACGCCCCCGGCCGCTAGGCCAGGTCCACCGCCGCGCCGTCCCGCGCCGAGCGCCGCGCCGCCTCCAGCACGTCCAGCGCGGCCGCGGCCTCCTCGGCGGTGACCGGCGGGGCCGTACCGTCGCGCAGGGCGGCCGCGACCGCCGCGTAGTACGCCGGGTAGTCGCCCGGCAGCGAGGGCACCGGCCGCCCGCCGCCCGTCACCGGCGACTCGCCCGCGCCGATCCGCCCCCACAGCTCCTCTGGCTCCACGCCCCACGGCTCACCGGCGACCGGCCGGGCGCCCGCCCGCAGCGCGGCCTCCTGCGGGTCGAGGCCGTACGTCACGAACCCGGCCCGCTCGCCCAGCACCCGGAAGCGCGGGCCCAGCTGGGGCGCGGTCGCGCTGACGTACAGGTGCGAGCGCACCCCGCCCGCGTGGGTGACCGCGATGAACGTGTCGTCGTCCGCCTCGGCGCCCGGCCGCCGTACGTCCGCCTCCGCGTACACCCGCACCGCCGGGCCGAACAGCGTCAGCGCCTGGTCCACCAGATGGCTGCCCAGGTCGTACAGGAGCCCGCCGATCTCCTCCGGGGCGCCCGACTCGCGCCAGCCGCCCTTCGGCAGCGGCCGCCACCGCTCGAACCGGGACTCGAACCGCCGTACGCCGCCCAGCTCACCGCTCTCCAGCAGGGCCCGCAGCGTCAGGAAGTCGCTGTCCCAGCGGCGGTTCTGGAACACCGAGAACAGCAGGTCCCGCTCCGCCGCCAGCGCCCCCAGCGCCCGCGCCTCGGCCGCGGTCCCCGCCACCGGCTTGTCCACCACGACCGGTAGACCGGCCTCCAGCGCGGCCGTCGCGAACGGCACATGCGTCTTGTTCGGGGACGCCACGACGACCAGGTCCAGTTCGTCCGCCCGCGCCCACAGCTCGTCCGGCGACGCGGCGAGCCGCACGCCCGGGAACTCGGCGCGGGCCTGCGCGCGCCGTTCCTCGTTCGACGTGACGACCGTGTCGAGCACCAGGCCCTCGGTCGCGGCGATCAGCGGGGCGTGGAAGACGGAGCCGGCCAGGCCGTAGCCGACGAGACCGACGCGCAGCGGGGAGAGGCGTGTGCTCATGGACGCCACTTAAGCAACGCTGTTGCGTTACCGCAAGCCGGGCCGGGAAAATGCCGTACGTGAACCTCTCCGGCCTCCGCAGCCACAACACCGCCCGCATCCTCGGCCTGCTCCGCGCGGCCGGTGAGGACGGGGTGAGCCGCCTGGAGCTCGCCGAGCGGACCGGGCTCACCCCGCAGGCCGTCAGCAAGATCAGCGCCCGGCTGCGGGAGGAGGGCCTCGCCGCCGACGCCGGGCGCGGGCCCTCCACGGGCGGCAAGCCCCGCACGCTGCTGCGCCTGGTCCCGGGCGCCGCCCACTCCGTCGGCCTCCACCTGGACCGGGACCGGCTGACGGCCGTCCTGGTGGACCTGGCAGGGGTGACCGTCGCGGCGCGCACCGGCCCGCTCGACCTGGGCGCGGGCCCCGGGGACGTACTGGCGGCCGCCGTCGCCGAGGTGGCCGCGCTGCGGGGGGAGGCGGCGGCGGGGGCGCGGTCCGGGGAGGCCGGAGCGGGTGTGCTGATGGGGGCGGGCGTGGCCATGCCCGGGCCGCTGGACCACACGGCCGGGGTGCCGCACCGGGTGACGGGTTTCCCCGCGTGGGACGGGTTCCCGCTGCGGGACGCGCTGCGGGAGGCCCTGGGCGGGTTGCCCGTGGTGCTCGACAAGGACACGAACGCGGCGGCGCTGGCGCTGGCGCTGCGGGAGCCGGGCGCGGGCTCGTTCGCGTACCTCCACGTCGGTACGGGGCTCGGCGCCGGTCTGGTCCTGGGCGGCGCGCTGTACCGGGGCGCGCGGACCGGGGCGGGGGAGTTCGGGCACCAGACGGTGGAGCTGGACGGGGCGCCGTGCGGGTGCGGCGGGCGCGGCTGCCTGGAGGCGCTGTGCCTGGCCGCCGTCGCGCGCGGTGACCTCGACGGGGCGGCCCGCGTTTTGGGGGTGGGCGCCGCGAACCTGGCGGGGCTGCTGGACATCGACCGGGTCCTGCTGGGCGGCCGGGTCGTGGCGTCGGCGCCGGAGCGGTTCGTACGGGGCGTGGGCGCCGCACTGGCCGGGCTCGCCCGCCGCACGGGTGAGCCCCCGGTGCCCGCCGCGCCCGCGCCCGGCGGGCCGCACCTGGTGGCGGAGGGCGCGGCGCAACTGGTGCTGGCGCCGGTGTTCGGCGTCTGAACGCCCGGAGGGGCGCGCCGCGCTGGGCCGTTCGGGCGGATCGCGCCGTACGGGCGGGGTGGGCGCGACGCGCGGGTGGAAGGCCTCCGGGGACGACCGCCCGGCGAGCAGCGGAGGCAGTCCCATGCGCGTGCGTACCGCCCTTTCCGCCCCGGCGGCACTGGCCGTCCTCGCGTTCCCGCACCTCCTGCCGGACGCCGCCCACGCGACGCCCCGCACCCTCCACGCTGCCCCACCGCCCGCCTCCGCCCACGCCGCGCCCCCCGCCCCGCACACCCCGGCGCCCGCCGAGGTCGCCGTGGCGAGCCGGGAGCCGAGCTGCGGCGACCGGGGCGCGGCGGACTTCCCGCTCCGCACGCGCGTCACCGGGGGCCCCGCCGCCTACCGGCCTGGCGCGGCTCCCCGCACCTGGTACGTGGAACTGACCAACACGACCCGGCAGGCATGCCGCAACATCCACCCCGTCATCGTCCTCACCGACCGGTCGGGCGCGCTGGCCCCAGAGGCGGTCCGCATGGCGTTCTCCACCGCGCCCGGAGGCCCCGCTCGCCCCGTGCGGATGGAGCACACCGACCACCGGGAGCTCGTGGGCGTCCTGGACGACGACACGGACCGGGCCTTCGCCGGGTTCATGGTCCCCCCGTCCGGCACGGTCCGCGTCCCGGTCCACCTGGGCTTCACGCGGGCGGCCCGCCCGGACCGGGTGACGGCCACGGCGGCGGTGGTGCAGCGCCGGGGCGACGACGGCGACTGGGTCGGCACGTCCGCGCCGTACGCCTTCACCGTGACCGCCCCCACCGGACCGTCCGTACCGCACGAACCGGCCCACCCGTCCGAACCGGCCCACGCCGACCCGTCGGCGGCTCCGGACCGGTCCACCGGGCCCGCCAGGACCACCGGACCCGCCAGGACCACCGGACCCGCATCCACCCCTCCAGCCCCGTCCGGCACCCCCGCACCGCCCCGGCCGCCGACCGGCCCCCCGAGCCCCACCCCGTCGCACGAGCTGGCCGGCACGGGCCACCGCCCCGTCTCGCGGCTCGTCCCCGTGGCCGCGGCGGCCGCCACGTGTCTGGCCCTCGGCGCCGCCGCCGTCGTCCTCACCCGCCGCCGCACCCCCTGAGGCCGTACTGCTCCTGGTGTTCACCTGGGTCTGGGAGCATCACAGCCGTGGATCATCCGAGTTATCCGGCGCCCGGCGCGCCCGTGCGGGCCGGGGTGCCCGAGCACGGGCGGGTGCCGAAGTACTACGCGGTCAAGGCGCACGTCGCGCGGCTCGTCGAGGAGCTGGGGGAGGGCGGGGCGCTGCCGACCGAGCGGGACCTCGCCGTGCGGTACGAGGTGTCGCGGGAGACCGTGCGGCAGGCCCTGCGGGAGCTGCTGCTGGAGGGGCGGCTGCGGCGGCAGGGGCGCGGGACGGTCGTCGCCGGGCCCAAGCTGGAGCAACCGCTCGCCCTCGCCAGCTACACCGAGGGCGTACGGCGGCAGGGGCGCACGCCCGGGCGGCGGCTGGTGACGCTGGAGCGGTTCGCCGCGCCCGCGCCGCTCGCCGCCGACCTGGGGCTCGGCGCCGGGGAGGACGTCTGGCACATGGAGCGCGTCCTGCTCGCCGACGACGAGCGCATGGGCCTGGAGAGCACCTACGTGGCGGTCGCCCGCGCCCCGCGCCTGGACGTCGAGTTCGACCCGGACTCGTCGTTCTACGCGTACCTCCGCGACCGTCTCGGCGCGGGCTTCGGCGACGCGGACGAGCGGATCGAGACCGTCCTCGCCACCCCGCGCGAGGCGCTGCTCATCGGCACCCCGCCCGCGCTGCCCATGCTGCTGCTGCACCGGCTGTCCCGTGACGCCGATGGCCGGCCCCTGGAGCGGGTGCGCAGCCTCTACCGGGGCGACCGGTTCAGCTTCACGACTCGCCTGGGGTGAGGTCCGGGGCCCGGCGGCGGCCCGATTCCTCCTGGAAAACCGGCCATGTGACCCGCCGTCAAGTCACGGAACGGTAACGGGTCTAGGCCAGGTTTGGCGGGTCGTTCACCGGCCGGTCGCTCCGCCGACCCGGCCAGGTCACCCGTCGGCACGACCGTTTCCGGCGTGACAGCGAAGGAATCCAAGAGGGTCGTCATCGTCGGCGCGGGCGTGCTGGGCACCATGCACGCCTGGCACGCCGTCGAGCGCGGCCACGACGTCGTCCACATCGAGCGCGAGAGCGAGGCGCGGGGCGCGTCCCTCCGCAACTTCGGCCAGATCTGGGTGAGCGGCCGCGCGTCCGGCGAGGAGCTGGACACCGCCCTGCGCGCCCGCGAGCTGTGGGAGCGCGTCGGCGGCAGCGTGCCGGGCCTCGGTTTCCGCCCGAACGGCTCCCTCACCCCCGTGCGCACCGACCTCGAACGCGCCACCGCCGAGGCCGCCGCCGCCCGCCCCGACGCCGCCGCCCGGGGTTTCGAGCTGCTCACCCCCGCCGAGGCACGCGCCATCAACCCCGCGCTGCGCGGCGACTTCACCGCCGCCCTGTGGTGCGAGCGGGACGCCGCCGTCGAGCCCCGCACCGCCCAGCTCGCCCTGCGCGAGGCGCTCCTCGCGTCCGGCCGGTACACCTTCCTGCCGAACCGCGAGGTACGGGACGTGGTGGGCGAGCACGCCGTCCGCGACGACCACGGCGACACCCACGGCGGCGACGCCGTCGTCCTGTGCACCGGCGCCTGGCTCGGCGGGCTCGTCCGCGGGGTCGCGGGCGAGATCCCCGTACGCCGCGTCCGCCTCCAGATGATGCAGACCGCCCCGCTCGGCGAGCCGCTCACCACATCCGTCGCGGACGCCGACAGCTTCCGCTACTACCCCGCCTACGAATCCGCCGCGCTCGCCGCCGGGCAGCCGCAGGAGCCCGTCGCCGCCGCCCACCACATGCAGCTGCTGATGGTGCAGCGCCTCGACGGCGGGCTGACCATCGGCGACACCCACGAGTACGAGCACCCCTTCCCGTTCGACACGGCCGAGGACCCGTACGAGCACCTGGCGCGCGTCGTGGAGGGCCTCCTCGGGCGGCCCCTGCCGCCGGTCCGCCGCCGCTGGGCCGGGGTGTACGCGCAGTGCGTGGACACGGGCCGCGTCGTCCACCGCCAGCGCGTCCGCGAGGGGGTCTGGCTGGTCACCGGGCCCGGCGGGCGCGGCATGACCTGCGCGCCCGCCATCGCCGAGACCACCGCCGACGAACTGAACTGGTGAGGAACCCCATGCCGCAGCTGAACCTCGTCGTCCTGGACATGGCCGGCACCACCGTCTCCGACGGCGGTCTGGTCGAGGACGCCTTCGCCGCCGCCGCCCGCCGCCTCGGCGAGGACCCCGCCCCGATGCTGGGCCATGTCCGCGCCACCATGGGCGAGTCCAAGATCTCCGTCTTCCGCCACCTCTTCGGCGGCGACGAGGCCATGGCCCGCCGCGCCAACACCGCCTTCGAGGAGGCGTACGCCGAGCGGGTCGCCGCCGGGGCCGTCACCCCCGTGCCGGGCGCCGCCGACACGGTCCGCGCCCTGCGCGAGGCGGGCCGCACCGTCGTCCTCACCACCGGCTTCGCCCGCGTCACCCAGGACACCCTCCTCGACGCGCTCGGCTGGCGGGACCTCGCCGACCTCGCCCTGTGCCCCGCCGACGCGGGCGGACGCGGCCGCCCCTGCCCGGACCTCGTCCTCACCGCGCTGCTGCGCACCGGCGCCGTCGACGACGTGCGGCAGGTCGCGGTCGCCGGGGACACCGCGTACGACATGCTCAGCGGCGTCCGCGCGGGCGCCGGGCTCGTCGCGGGCGTCCTCACCGGCGCCCACGACCGGGCCCGCCTCACCGAAAACGGCGCCACCCACGTCCTGTCCTCCGTCGCCGGACTGCCCGCACTGATCGAGGCCGTCGAGGCGCCGGGCGCGCAGGAGCCGGGCGCGGGGAAGCCGGGCGTGGGGGAGCCCCGGTGAGCGGCATCCGCTTCGAGCGCGTGTCCGTCGTATACGGCGGCACGACCGTCCTGGACTCCCTCGACCTGACCGTCGAACCGGGCGAGGTCATGGCGCTGCTCGGCCCGTCCGGCTCCGGCAAGACGACCGCGTTGCGCGCCCTCGCCGGGTTCGTCAGGCCAGCCTCCGGGCGGGTCCTCATCGGCGGGCGGGACGTCACGGCGCTGCCCCCGTACCAGCGCGGCATCGGCATGGTCGTGCAGAGCTACGCCCTGTTCCCGCACATGAGGGTGGAGGACAACGTCGCCTTCGGGCTGAAGGCGCGGAAGGTCCCCCGCCGCGACATCGCGGGCCGGGTCGCCGACGCCCTCGACATGACCGGCATGAGCGCGTACGCCCGCCGCTACCCGCGCGAACTGTCCGGCGGCCAGCAGCAGCGCGTCGCCATCGCCCGCGCGCTCGCCATCCGCCCAGGCGTGCTCCTGCTCGACGAGCCGCTGTCCGCCCTGGACGCCCGCCTCCGCTCCGGGATGCTCGGCGAACTGGCGCGCCTGCACCGCGAGTTGCCGGACGTGTCGATGCTGTACGTCACCCACGACCAGGTGGAGGCGCTCACCCTGGCCGACCGGGTCGCCGTCATGGACCGGGCCCGCCTGCGGGACTGCGGCACGCCCCGCGAGCTGTACCGGCGTCCCCGTACGGAGTTCACGGCTTCGTTCGTCGGCGACGCGAACCTGCTGCCGGTGACCGTGACCGCCGACGGGACGGGCGTGGCGTTCGCGGGCCGGGAGCTGGACGTCCCCGTGGGCGACGCCGCCCGGGGCGCCGCCGCGACGTTGTGCGTACGGCCCCACCTGGTCGGCCTCGGGGACGGCCCGAACGCGCTGACGGGCCGCCTCGCGGAGGTCCGGTGGCGCGGCGCGACCCACCGCCTGCACGTCGAACTGCCCGGCGGGCAGCGGGTGAGGGCCGACGTGCGCGAGCTGTGCGAGCCGCCGCTCACCGGCGCGGAGGTCACCGTCCACTTCGCCCCGGAGGACGCGGCGCTGATCCCGGCGGACATGGCCCCGTCGGACGCCGTACCCACGGCGGTACCGGCAGCCGAGCGGGCAGCCGAACCGGCCGCCGAGCGGGCCCCGGGGCCCGAGGCCGGCCCCGCGACGCGGGAACCCGCCGCCGAGGTGAGCGCCCATGGCCGCTGACGCCACCACCGCACCCCGCACCGGGGCCGCGACGACCACCGCGCCCGGCTCCACCCCGCCGGACACCCCCGCCGTCCCCGCCCCGCCCGCCCCGGCGGGGACGCGTACCGCACGGCTGCCGCGCGCCGCCTGGACCGTCCCGCCCCTGGCCGTGCTCGGCTTGCTGTTCCTGTACCCGCTGGCCCTCGTCGTACAGGAGTCCCTGGCCCCCGGCGCGTACGCCTCCGTCCTCACCTCCGAGGCGTTCCGCGACGCGCTCGTCACGACCGTCCTGCTGGCGCTCGGCGCGACCGCCGGGTGCCTGCTCCTCGGGTTCGTCCTCGCGCTGGTCCTCGCGTTCGTGCCGTTCCCCGGCTCGCGCGCGGTCGCCCGCTTCGTGGACGTGTTCCTCTCCTTCCCCTCCTTCCTCGTCACCCTCGCCCTGCTCTTCCTGTACGGGACGGTCGGCATCGCCAACGGCCTGTGGACCGACGCCACCGGCGACCCGACGGGCCCGTTCCGGTTCCTGACCACGCCGTGGGGCGTCCTCCTCGCGGAGATCACGTACTTCACGCCGTTCGTCATGCGCCCGCTGCTCGCCGCGTTCGCGCAGCTCGACACCGCGCAGCTGGAGGCCGCGTCCTCGCTGGGCGGGCGGCCCGCGCGGATCGTGCGGCGGGTGATCCTCCCCGAGGCGCTGCCCGCGCTCGCGGCGGGCGGCGGACTGGTCCTGGTGCTCTCCCTCAACGAGTTCGGGATCGTCCTGTTCACCGGCGCCAAGGGCGTCACGACCCTGCCGACCCTGATCTACGGCAAGGCGATCCTGGAGTCCGACTACGTCGCCGCCTGCGTCGTCGCGGTCGTCAACGTCGCCCTGTCCGTGGGCCTCTACTCCCTGTACCGGGTGGTGAGCCGCCGTGCTGGTGCACACCGCTAGGGGCCGCTGGGCCGCGTGGGCCCTGTTCGCCGTCCTCTTCCTGCCGCTGTTCGCGCTGCCGCTGCTGGTCGTCGTCGCCGCGTCGTTCGCGACGAACTGGTCCGGCGCCCTGCCATCGGGCCCGACCACCGCGCACTACGCCTCCGCCGTACGCGGCGAGTCCCTCCAGGCGCTCACCACCAGCCTGGTCACCGCCGCGACGGCCAGCGTCCTCGCGCTGGTCCTCGGCACCTGGGCGGCGCTCGCGTCCGCGCGGCTCCCGCCCCGCGTACGCCGGGTGGTGGACGCCCTGTTCATGCTGCCCGTCGCCGTGCCGTCGGTGGTCGTCGGCCTGGCCGTGCTGGTCGCGTTCTCCCGGCCGCCGCTGTTCCTCAACGGCACGCCGTGGATCGTGCTGGTCGCGCACACCGTGCTAGTCACGGCGTTCGCCCACCAGTCCGTCTCGGCCGCGCTGACCCGCCTCGACCCGGCGTACGAGGAGGCCGCCGCGTCGCTCGGCGCGAGCCCCGCGCACGTCCTGTGGCGGGTGCGGCTGCCGCTGCTGCTGCCGTCGCTGAACGCCGCCGCCGGGCTCTGCTTCGCCCTGTCCATGGGCGAGCTGAGCGCCACGATGATGCTCTACCCGCCCGACTGGCTGCCGCTGCCCGTACTGGTCTTCACGGCCACCGACCGTGGCTCCCTCTTCACCGGCTCGGCCCTCGCCGTGGTCCTCATGGCGGCGACGCTGCTGGTCCTCGCCGCCCTCACCCGCCTGCGCACCCGTGCCACGTACCGCTGAAACCCAGGAGAGACCCGTCATGTCCGCACCCGCCCTCCGGAAGGCCGCCGCGGCCGCCGTCACCGCCACCGCACTGCTCGCCGCGCTCACCGGCTGCTCCGGCTCCGCCGCGTCCGACGAGAACGTCGTCACCGTCTACAGCGCCGACGGCCTCAAGGGCGAGAAGGGCGACGGCTGGTACGACCGGGTCTTCGAGGACTTCGAGAAGAAGACCGGCATCAAGGTGAAGTACGTCGAGGGCGGCTCCGGCGAGATGGTGCAGCGCGCCCTGCGCGAGCGGGGCAACACCCAGGCCGACGTCCTGGTCACGCTGCCGCCGTTCATCCAGCAGGCCGACTCCAAGGGCCTCCTCCAGCCGTACACGCCGAAGGGCACCGCCCACGTCCACCCCGCGGGCAAGTCCCCCACCGGCACGTGGACGGCCGTCGTGAACAACTACTTCGGGTTCGTCCACAACAAGAAGGAGCTGGAGACCCCGCCCACCACCTGGGAGGAACTGCTCGACCCCAAGTACAAGGACCGCCTCCAGTACTCGACGCCCGGTGTCGCGGGCGACGGGACCGCCGTCGTCATCAAGGCCATGCACGACTTCGGCGGGCAGGCCCCGGCGATGGAGTACCTGAGGAAGCTCCAGGCCAACAACGTCGGCCCGTCGTCGTCCACGTCGAAGCTCGCCCCCAAGGTCGACAAGGGCGAACTGCTCGTCGCCAACGGGGACGTGCAGATGAACTTCGCCCAGTCGCGGTCCATGCCGAACCTCGGCATCTGGTTCCCGGCCCGCGAGGGCGGCGGGCCCACCACGTTCGCCCTCCCGTACACCGCGGGGCTCGTCAAGGACGCCCCGCACACGGAAAACGCCAAGAAGCTGCTCGACCACCTCCTCAGCGAGGAGGCGCAGCGCCAGGCCAGCGCGGTCGGCGGAGGCTTCCCGGCCCGCACGGACATCAAGCCCACCGACGCCAACGCCATCGCGCTCGACCGGCTGATGCGGGACGTGGAGGTCTTCGAGCCGGAGTGGTCCGACATCGAGAAGAACCTCACCTCGTACATCGAGGCGTGGAAGTCGGCCACCGGAAGCTGAGCGTCCGTCAGTTCTTCACCGTACGGACCCTGGCGCCCGCCCCGAGCGGGCGCCACCATGACCCGCGCACCGCGCACCATCCCCGCACGACGGCACCACCGCACGACGGCACCACCGCACGCGGCACGTGCCGCGTGCCGCCGCCCCACGAGACCACCCCGCACCATCCGCACCCGGCACGTCCCGCACCACCGCACCCGGCACCATCCGCACCACGAGACCACCACGGCACCACACCCCACCCGTCCGGACTCCACGGAGGACCCGCCATGCCGACCGCCGGCATACCCCGCCGTACCGTGCTCGCCGCCACAGCGACCACCGCGGCCCTCGCCGCCGCCGGAACCGTCACCGCCCCCGCCCACGCCGCCACCGCGGCCGTGCCCACGCTGCCGAACGGCACCAGCCAGGACAAGGTCCTCGTCGTCGGCATGGACGGCCTGCGCCTCGACCGCGTCGACGCGGCGAACGCCCCGAACCTGAAGACGATGCGCGCGGCCGGCACGCTGGGCACGTCGCTCCTGTACGCCAACCCCATGGCCGCCACGTCCTCGGGCCCCGGCTGGTCCACCATCACGACCGGCGTGTGGCCCGACAAGCACGGCGTGCGCGACAACACCTTCACCGGCCGCGACTACGCCCGCTACCCGGGCTTCCTCGCCCGCCTCCACCAGGTGCGCCCCGCGCTGTCGCTGTTCGCCGCGGTGGACTGGAAGCCGCTCGACACGTACGGCACGGTCACCGCGGGAGCCGACGCCAAGCTGGTCCTGGACGGCGACCGGGACGGGTACGCCGGCCACGACGAGACCATCACGGCCACCTCGGTCTCCGTCCTGCGCGACCAGAACCCGGACGTGCTGTTCGTGTACCTGGGCAACACGGACGTCGTCGCCCACGCGTACGGCACCGGCCAGCGGTACCTGGACGCGATCGCCGTGCAGGACGCGCAGCTGGGCCGGATGCTCGCCGCGATCGAGGCCCGCCCGACCCGCGCGTCCGAGCGGTGGACGGTCATCGTCTGCACCGACCACGGCCATGTGGACGCGGGCGGCCACGGCGGCAGCTCCATCGCCGAGCGGTCCACGTTCGTGCTGGCCACCGGGCCGGGCATCGCGGCGGGGGCGCGCCCGCACGACACGCGCCTGGTGGACGTGGCGGCGACCGTCTTCCACCAGCTGGGCGTCACCCCTGACCCGGCGTGGGGCCTGGACGGCAAGCCGGTCCAGGAGCGGTCGGCCGACCCCTTCGACTCCCTGTACGGGTCGCTGTCCGGCCGCGTGGACGAGACGGGCATCCCCGCCGGGGTGCTCGGCTTCACCCACACCCCGCCCAGCGGCTGGTCCGTCGTCAACAACGCGATGGGCACGGGCGGGGTCACCGAGTGGCGCGGCTGGTCGTTCTCCACGGACGACTTCTGGTCCCGCACCCAGCGCGATCAGTGGCGCGAGCTGAACGTCCGCTCCCGGGGCGTCTTCGCCGTCGCCGACTCCGACGAGTGGGACGACAAGGCGAACTCGGGCCGCTTCGAATCGACGCTGGTGACGCCCGCGTACGGGGTGACCGGCGCGTCCCGAGTGACGCTGGACTTCACCACGCACTACCGCCAGGAGTCCGGCCAGACCGCGCAGGTCCTCGCCTCGTTCAACGGCGGCATCCCGACGGTCGTACGCTCCTACACCTCCGACGTGGTGGCCCAGCCGCAGTCGCTGACGGCCGACGTGCCGCCGGGGGCGACCACGGTCCACTTCCGCTTCCGCTACACCGGCTCCAACAACTGGTACTGGGTGGTCGACGGGGTCAAGATCCGCACATCGTGATTACCCTGGGGGCGCCGCCACAGCGCTGTCGCGGCGCCCCCAGCACGCAAGCGGTATCTGTACGGCAGGAGTCCCGCCCCATGGCAGAGCGCAAGCCGATCGAATCCTGGCTGACCGACATGGACGGCGTCCTCATCCACGAGGGCGTGCCGATCCCCGGCGCCGACGCTTTCATCCGCAAGCTCCGGGACAACGAGCGGCCGTTCCTCGTCCTGACGAACAACTCCATCTACACGGCCCGCGACCTGCACGCCCGGCTGTACCGGATGGGGCTCGACGTGCCGGTGGAGAACATCTGGACGTCGGCGCTCGCGACCGCGCAGTTCCTGGACGACCAGCGGCCGGGCGGCACCGCGTACGTCATCGGCGAGGCGGGGCTGACGACGGCGCTGCACGACATCGGGTACGTGCTCACCGACCACGACCCGGACTACGTGGTCCTCGGCGAGACCCGCACGTACAGCTTCGAGGCGCTGACCAAGGCGATCCGGCTCATCAACGGCGGCGCCCGGTTCATCTGCACCAACCCGGACGAGACGGGACCGTCCGCCGAGGGCCCGCTGCCCGCGACCGGCTCCGTCGCCGCGCTGATCACCAAGGCGACCGGCCGCGAGCCGTACTTCGCGGGCAAGCCGAACCCGCTGATGATGCGCACCGGGCTGAACGCGATCGGCGCCCACTCGGAGACCAGCGCCATGATCGGCGACCGGATGGACACGGACGTGCTGGCCGGTCTGGAGGCGGGGATGGAGACGTTCCTCGTGCTCACCGGGCTCACCACCCCGGCGGACGTGGACCGCTACCCGTTCCGGCCGTCGTCGGTGGTGGACTCCATCGCCGATCTGGTCGATCGGGTCTGACCGGCGAAGAGGTGAGGTGGGGGCCCCTTACCGGCCGGTAGGGGGCCTCTCCGCGTGCCCTCCGGGGATGCGGGGAGCGGCGATCCGGGTGAATCTTCCTACGAGGAGGTTCACGATGCGTCCAGGTGTGGTTGCTGTCCGTGCCGCGACGGCGGCCGCCGTCCTCGTCCTCGCCCCGGCCGCCGCCCCCGCACTGGCGGGCGACCCGTGGGGCGGGCCTGCTGCCGGGCCGGTGGGTGATCCGTCGGGCGGGCCGGTCTCCGGGCCCTCCGCCGGGCCGGAGCGTGGGCGGGTGAGTGCGGTGGTCACGCCCGGGGCGGTCGCGCCGGGCGGTGACCTGGACGTCCGCGTCCAGGGCTGTGCGGGGCCCGGCGGGACGGTCCGCTCCCCGGTGTTCGTCGCGGACGTGGCGCTGTCGGGGCGCGGCGGAGGCGGGGGCGGCGGGGACCTGTACGGCGACACGACCGTACGGTCCGGCACGGCGGCCGGCTCGTACCCGCTGACCGTCGTCTGCGGCGGCCGCACCCACCGCGACGCGGGCCGCGTCCAGGTCGATCCCGCGCCGCGCCCCACGCCCCACGCCCCCGTCCGGGCGGGCGGAGGGGGCGCCCCTCCACCGGTCGTGGACGCCGTCGCGCACCGGCTCGCGGACGCCCCGAGCGTCGCCGGGCCCGTCGCGGAAGCGCCGGGCGCCGCCGGGCAGGGGCCGGGCACCCGCCACACGGTGATCGGGCTGGTCCTCGCTGCGGTCGCCGCCGTCGCCGTCGCCGTGCGTTCCGCGCGCCGCCGCCGCGGCCGTGACGCGGACTGACATGGCGCCCCGCCCCCTCGCCGAGAGCGGCGCGTCCGGCACCGGCACCGGCCGGATGGCCGTCGGCCTGGTCTGGGCGCTCGTCCTGGTGCTGATGTGGCTGTGGGGGAAGGAGGTCACCGCCGGGCAGGGCGGTCTCTCCGCCCCGACGACCGGTGACGTCGCCGCCGTCGGCCGCCCCCGCGGCGTACCGCTGCCGCCCCCGCGTCCGCCCGCCGCCCCCGCCGCGCCCGAGCGGCTGGCCGTGCCGTCGCTCGGTATCGACGGTGTCCCGGTCGTACCGCGCGGACTGGAGCCGTCCGGCGCGATCGAGCCGCCGCCGTACGAGGCGCCGCGCACGGTCGGCTGGTACGCGGCCGGGACCACGCCCGGCGCGCGCGGCACGGCCCTGCTGGTCGGCCATGTGGACACGAGGACCCGGCCCGCCGTCTTCCACGGGCTCGGCACCACCCGGCCGGGCGCCGTCGTGCGGGTGGCCCGCGCGGACGGCACCGTCGCGGAGTTCACCGTGGAGGACGTACGGGTCTTCTCGCGGCACGCGTTCGACGCGCACCAGGCGTACGGGCCCCGCGACCCGGCCCGCGCCGAACTGCGGCTGATCACCTGCGGCGGCACCTTCGACCGCGCCACGTCCAGCTACACGGCGAACGTCGTCGTCTCCGCGTACCTGACCGCGATCCGCTGAGCCCGCCACCGCCGCACGGAGGAACGACCGAGGCCCCCTCACTCGGTGAGGGGGCCTCGGTTTCGCGTGCGCCGCCAGGGACTCGAACCCCGGACCCGCTGATTAAGAGTCAGCTGCTCTAACCAACTGAGCTAGCGGCGCCTGCTGACCTGCACAACTCTACCCGACGCCGGAGGGTGCTCCCGACCGCCCGGCCGTCCGGCAGTCGGGCGGGCCGAGAATTTCCCGGCTCGCCGGGCCTGTCGGATGGTCGTTTTTTCCCTTTTGACGGTCAAAATGCCGTATGCACGGAGAGATCTCGTCGAGTGTCGAGGGGAAGAACCGTATGGCCGTTCCGGTCTTCGAGGAGTACGAACCCGCCGCCGACTGTCCCTGCCCCGGCTGCGCCCGGCGGCGGCGGGAGCTCGCGCTCCGCCCGGCCGTACGGGAGGGCGGGCACCCCGCCGCGCACGGGGCGCGGCGCGCACTCGTCCTGTTCACCGCGGCGGGTGTCGTGCTGGGCGGCGGCACCCCCGCCGCGGCCGGCCCGGCACCGGCGGGCCCACCGCAGCCTGCTGGTCCGCCCCAATCCGCCGGGTCACCGCATTCCGCCGGGCCGACCGGGCGGGACCCGGGCGGCGATCCGTCCGGCGACCCGTCCGGCGGCAACCCGCAGGGCGGCACGACCGGGCTGCACGGCCGCCCCCTCGCGGGCCCGGCGGGCGGCTCCCTCGCCCAGGCGCCGCTGCCGAAGGTCAGCCGTGCGGAGATGATCGCCCGCGCCGAGCGTTGGGTCACCGAGAAGGTCCCGTACTCGATGGAGAAGTACTGGTCGGACGGCTACCGGCAGGACTGCTCCGGCTATGTCTCCATGGCGTGGAAGCTGCCCGCCAACGAGTGGACCGGCAGCCTCCACCGCTACGCGGAGAAGATCGCGTGGGCGGACCTCCAGCCGGGCGACATCCTGCTGTTCCACAACCCCGCGAACCCCACCAAGGGGTCCCACGTCACGATCTTCGGCGGCTGGACGGACGACCGGCGCACCCATTACCTGGCGTACGAGCAGACGAAGCCGCACACCCGCAAGCAGCCGACCCCGCTGGCGTACTGGACCGACTCCGACCGGTACGTCGGCTACCGCTACCTCGGCGTCGTCGCGGACGGCACCTCGACGGGCGGAGCCCCGTCCTCCACGGCGTTCCCCGGCACCCGGCACTTCGGCCCCGGCGCGGTCAACGCGCACGTCACCCACCTGGGCCGGATGCTCGTGCAGCGCGGCGGGGCCCGCTTCTACGAGACGGGGCCCGGGCCCGAGTGGACGGCGGCGGACCGCAGGGCGACTGCGGCGTTCCAGCGGGCGCAGGGCTGGCGCGGCGCGGAGGCGGACGGGCTGCCGGGGCCGCACACCTGGCGGCTGCTCACCACCGGCCGGGGCCGGGACATCCCGCCCGCCGCGGGACAGGCACCGCCCCCGTACCCGGGGCGGGCCCACTTCCGGCCCGGCCAGTCCAGCCAGCACGTCGAGACGCTGGGCCGCCAGTTGGTGCGGCGCGGCTACGGCAAGCACTACCGCACCGGTCCGGGCCCGCGCTGGAGCGAGGCGGACCGGCGCAACGTCCAGGACTTCCAGCGCGCCCAGGGCTGGCGCGGCGGCGCGGCCGACGGCCACCCGGGCCCGGAGACATGGAGGCGGCTCTTCCGATGACCGAGCACCACACCCGCAGGACGCCCCCGCCCCCGGTGGACGTCCCGAACCTGCTCCAGCCGACCCCGTCCGTGGTGGTGGAGGGTCCTCGCACGGACCCCGCCCCCCGGCCCGAGACCCGGCGTCCCAAAGCCCCCCGGCCCGGGACTCCCCGCCCGGAGAACCCCTGGCCCGAGGGCCGTCCCGGGGCGCGTCCGGAGACGCCGGGCACGACGGAGGACGCACCCGCCACGAGGGCGGGCGCCGTGCCCGAGGTGGGACCCCATGTCAGGCCCGTACCGGCGGGAGGTGACCGGACCGCGGCGGGTCCCGTGCGGTCGGCCACGGCCCCCGGCACGGCGACGCCCCACGTCAGGCCCGCACCGGCGGCCCCGAGCGACGGCGGCCCGAACAGCGGTGCCCCGACCGGCGGTGCCCCGACCGGCGGTGGCCCCGGCGTGGAGGCGGCACCGCGCGCGCCGGAGCCGGGGGCCCACCGGCCGGTGGCCGCCGAGCACACCGCCCCGGCCGCCCCCGAGCCGCCGTCGGCCGGGGCGACTCCCGCCGACGCCCCCGGTACGGCAGCGGAGCCGGGCGGCACGGTGGCGGCAGGCGAGGCGACGACCACGACGGCCGTACGGCAGGCTGCGGCCGCGCCCCCGGCCACCGAAGCTCGGATGGAGCCGATCGCCGAAGCCCCGGTCGCCGAAGCCCCGGTCGCCGAGCCGCCGGTCGCCCCCGCCCCGGAGCCGCCGTTCGCCTCCACCCCCCTCACCGAGCCGTCGGCCGCCCCGGCCCGGCCCGCGCCTCATGCGGCGCCCGCACCCCCCGCGCCCGCGGCCACCGGCCGGCCCCCGGCCGCTGCGGAGGAGGACCGTGCCGGGACGCCCGGTACAGAAGCGCCCTCGGACGCCCCGGCAGCAGCGCCCCTCGGCAGTACCGCCGCGCCCTGCCCCGCCACGCCCCCCACGGCGGCCGCGCCGGACCACCGGCAGCCGTCGGTCGCGGAGCGATCCGCCGCGACCGACCGGGCCGTCTGCGCCGATGCGCTGTCGGCCGAGGCACTCCGCCTCGCCGAGCCGCACCGTTCCGCCCCGGCGGGCGACGGCCCCACCGAGCCGCCCGTCGAGCGCGTCGCAGACCGGGCGTCCCACCTGGTCGAGGCGTCCCACCTGGTCGAGGCGTCCCACCCGGTCGAGGCGTCCCACCCGGTCGAGGCGCCCCTCGCGCCCACGGCCGAGCCCCCGCGCGCCGCAGGCCCCGGCACGGCGGAGGCCCCGGCGCATGCCGAGGCCCGGTCCGTGGCCGGACCCGTACAGGCCCCCGGACCCGTACAGGCCCCCGAACCGCCTGCTGCCGAGGAGACGCGCACCGGCGCGGCCGACGCCCAGGGGGAGCGGCGGGAGCCGGCCGGCAAGCACGCGGCGGGATCCGCCCGCCCGGAGGCCGCCCCCGAGCCGGGGCCCAGGCCGTCGGGCGGCAAGCACCGCGCCCCGGTACGGGGAACCGAAGCGCCGACCGGCGAGGAAACCGACGGCCCGGCGGCGGACGTGTCCCGTACCGCCACCGGAACGCCTCGCGCCGACCGCCCGGCGGACACGGACACGGACACGGGCACGGGCACGGGCCCGGCCACCGGCCCGGTTCTCGCCGCGCCCCTCCGCCTGGACCAGCCCCTCGCCTCCGGGCCGTACGGCGCCGACGCGGGAGACGCGGCAGGCGCCGCCACGGCCCTGGCCGACGGGCCCGCCGTCGGCCGGGTGGTGGCCCCGGAGGAGACGGCACCCCTGCGGGCCGTCCTGTCCCGGAACGGCACTTCCCCCCACCAGTCCCGCCCCGGCGGGACCGACTCCCCGGCCGGTACCGGCGAAGCCCCCGGCCTCGCCACCAACCCCGCCCCCCACAGCCTCACCACCAACCCCGCCCCCCGGGGCCGGACCAACGGCACCGGCCTCCGGGGCCCCAGCACCGGCACCACCGCCCCCGCCGCACCGGCCCGAACCGGGCGGGCGCGGCCTCAGGGGCGTCCCGACGCGCGGGCCGGGAGCGCTCCGGACGCGGCCGCCGCCACGCGGGCGAAGGGCGGACGGCGCGGGCGGCACGCCGGAGCGCGGCGGGGCACGGTCCTCGGCGCGGCGCCGGTCGAGCGGGAGGGCGTGGCGCTGCCCGGCTGGACGGGGCTGGCCGCCGGGGCGGTCGCGCTCGTCGCCTGCGGGTTCGCCGCGTGGTGGACGGGCGCGCTGCCCGAAGGGCTCGGCCGGATGCTGGGCCTGCCGTTCCGCCCGTACCGGGGTCTGCCGCTCGGGACGTCCGCGCTGCTGACGGCCGGTGTGCTGCTGGCGATGTTCGCGTTCGGCGGGCTGGTGCGCGGCCGGGTCGGGTACGCCTCCGTGCTCACCCTGTTCGGCGACTACCGGGGCACCGTGCGGCGCACCGGCCTGCTGTGGGTGAGCCCGCTGCTGCTGCGCCGCCGTCTCGACGTACGGCTGCGGCACTGGCGCAGCGAACCGCTGCCCGCCGTCGACGCGAACGGCACGGCCCTGCGGGTCGTCGTGCTGGTCGTGTGGCGGGTCCGTGACACGGTCCGGGCGGCGTTCGCCGTGGCGGACCACGAGCGGTACCTGCGCGAACAGGTGGAGGCCGCCCTCGCGCGCGTGCTGTCCCGGCTGCCCGCCGACGTGTTCCACGGCGGCGAGCCGACGCTGCGGGACGCCGACGCGGTGGGGGAGGCGATGACGCGGATGGTCGCCGCCGAGTGCGCGCCGGTCGGCATCGAGGTGTTCTCGGCGCAGCCGACGCGGATCGAGTACGCCCCGGAGATCGCGGCAGCGATGCGCCGCCGCCGGATCGCGGCGATCGACGCGCAGCACCGGGACGCGGTGCTCGGCTCGGTCGTGGACGCGGTGGACGACATGATGCACCGGCTCACCGAGCGGGGCCTGGTCGAGCTGGACGACTACGAGCGCAAGGACCTGGTGCGGGACCTGACCGTGGCGTTCTACACGGGGCACACCCTCCCGGCCGCCGCCGACCGGGGCGCCTGAGCCGGGACCGGCACCCCCGGCGCGGTATCCGGCACGCCCGGGAAGCACCCGTACGCCCGGCAAGCGGAAAGGCCCCTCGCTTTCGCGAGGGGCCTTCCTGTCTGTGCGCCGCCAGGGACTCGAACCCCGGACCCGCTGATTAAGAGTCAGCTGCTCTAACCAACTGAGCTAGCGGCGCCCGCTGACAGAAGTAATACTACCCGGTCCTCAGGGGTGCTCCGCGCCACCGCCCGACGCTCCCGCCCCACAGCCCGCGCCACCGGCCTGGGCGCCGCCTCACAGCCCGCGCCACCGGTCCGGACCGCGCCCGGAGCCTCTGCCCCGCCGCGCACTCTCACACGGCAGCCTCGCGGGGCCGGCGGGCTGCGCCGCCCGGCGGTCTCACAGCGCCAGCGACAGCACCACTGGCGCGGCCTTGCGGTTCAGGGTGTCCGCCGCCGAGCGCAGCCGGTGGGCGTGCTCGATCGGGAGGGACAGGGCCAGGCAGCCGACCGACGAACCGGCCGTCAGCGGGACCGCCGCGCAGACCGTGCCCACGGCGTACTCCTGGAGGTCCAGGACGGGGACGGTCGGCGGCTGGCTGTCCAGCTTGGAGAACAGCACCCGCTCGCTGGTGATCGTCCGCGACGTGAGCCGGGCGATCTTGTGGCGGGCCAGGTGGTCGCGCCGCCCGTTCTGGTCGAGCTGGGTCAGCAGGCACTTGCCGACCGCGCTGGCGTGCGCCGCCGAGCGGAAGTCCACCCACTCGTTGACCTTCGGCGTGTGCGGCCCGTCCGCCATCTGCGTGATCTTGACCTCGCCGTCGATGTACCGGCTGATGTACACGGCCGCGCCGACCGAGTCGCGCAGCTCCGTGAGGGTCTCCTGGAGCTTCGCCTCCAGCGCCTCGCGCCGGGTGACGCCGGAGCCGAGCAGCACCAGCGAGTCGCCCACGATGTACGCGCCGTCGGCGACCTGCTCCACGTACCCCTCGCGCCGCAGCATGCGCAGCAGCGGCGTCAGGTGCGCGGCCGGCAGGCCCGTCTCGCGCGCGATCTGCGCGTCGGTGACCCCGCCGCCGTGCCGGGACACCGTTTCGAGGACGCGCAGGGCGTACTGCACCGAATGGAACGGCGCGGTCGGCTCGGGCTTCAGCGCCACGGTTTCCCCCTACCAGGTTGTGACCGCAAGCTACCTTCCGTACCACGATAACCGCCAAGGACCCTTTACGGGCCAGCCGTTGGCAAGAAGTACGCCCCGCCCCGCCGCGCACGCTGCGACGCGCTCCCCTGGTATATGCCAGTGGCACGGCGGGGGCGAGTAAGGCGAGGTCAGAGCACCGCGCCCAGGAATTCGCGAGTGCGTTCGTGCTCCGGGTCGGAGAAGATCTTCTCCGGTGAACCGGCTTCGATCACGCGTCCGGAGTCGAACATGAGAACCTCGTCCGAGATGTCCCTGGCGAAATTCATCTCATGCGTGACGCACACCATGGTGATGTCCGTGGTCCGCGCGATGTCCGTGAGCAGGTCCAGCACCCCGGCCACCAGCTCCGGGTCGAGCGCCGACGTCACCTCGTCCAGCAGCAGCACCTTCGGCCGCATCGCCAGCGCCCGCGCGATGGCCACGCGCTGCTGCTGACCGCCCGACAGCTGCGAGGGCCGCGCGTCCTCCTTGGCGGCGAGCCCCACCAGGTCCAGCAGTCCGCGCGCCCGTTCGGCGGCCTCGTCGCGGCTCATGCCGAGCACCCGTACGGGCGCCTCGGTGACGTTGCGCAGCACGGACATGTTCGGGAACAGGTTGAACTGCTGGAACACCATGCCGATGTCCTTGCGCACCTCGCGGCGCTGCCTCTCGTCGGCGGGGAACAGCCGTCGGCCGCCCACCTCGATCGTGCCGCTGTCGGGCCGCTCCAGCGTCATCAGCATCCGCAGGATCGTCGTCTTGCCGGACCCGGACGGGCCGATCAGCGTGACGTGGCGGCCCGCGTCGACCGTGAACGACAGGTCGTCCAGGACGGTGTTCTCGCCGAAGCGCTTGGACACGTCGGTGAAGCGGACGAGTTCGGTGGACGGACCGGCGGGCGGGGTGGTGGTCGGGTCAGTGGACAAGGCGGCGCTCCAGAGTGCGGACGAGCAGGGAAGCCGGGTAGGCGATCAGGATGAAGGCGACACCGACGACGGTGAGCGGCTCGGTGTACTGGAAGGTGTCGGCGCTCTCCAGCCGTGCCCGCTGGAGCATCTCCAGCACGCTGATTCCGGCGAGCAGCGGCGTGTCCTTCAGCATGGCGATGACGTAGTTGCCGAGCGCGGGCGCGACGCGGCGCACCGCCTGCGGCAGGATCACCGCCGACCAGGTGCGGTGCGCGGGCAGGCTGAGCGCCCTCGCCGCCTCCCACTGCCCGGCGGGTACGGCGTCGATGCCCGCCTTGTACACCTGCGCCGTGTACGTCGAGTAGTGCAGCCCGATGGCGAGGGTGCCGGTGGTGAGCGCCGAGAACTGCACGCCCCACTCGGGCAGCACGAAGTACAGGAAGAACAGCTGCACCAGCAGCGGCGTCGTACGGACGAAATCGGTGACGGCGGTCACCGGCCAGCGCACCAGCCGGCTCCGGCCGCGCAGCCCGGCCGCCCACACGAGGCCCAGGGTGAACGAGATCAGCGAGCCGAGGACGAGGACCTGCAGGGTGACCAGCAGCCCGTCGGCGAAGCTCGGCAGGAAGTCCGCGACGGCGGACCAGTCCCAGGTCACTTGACCACCATCCCCAGGTTGGCCTTCGCCCGGCGCTCCAGCGCCTTCATGGAGCGGGTCACCCCGAGGGCGAGGACGAAGTAGATGACGAGCACGGCCGTGTAGATCTGCGCGCTGTCCTGGGTGGCGAGCCGCACCAGGTACGCCGCGAACGACACGTCCCCGACGCCGAGCAGCGACACGAGCGCCGTGCCCTTGAGCAGCTCCACCAGCAGGTTGCAGAACGACGGCAGCATCTCCGGCACCGCCTGCGGCAGCAGCACCAGCCGCATCCGCTGCCAGGGCGTCAGACTCAGCGCCACGGCCGCCTCCCGCTGCGCCGGCGGTACGGCGGCCAGGCCGCCACGCACCACTTCGGCGCCGTACGCCCCGTACGACAGGCCCAGCGCGAGCACCGCCGCCCACATCGGCACCAACTGCCAGCCCAGCAGCGGCGGTACCACGAAGAACAGCCAGAACATCAGCACCAGCGCGGAGACGCCCCGGAAGATCTCCGTGTACGCGGTGGCGGCGAACCGCACGAGCCGCGAGCGGTGGGTGCGGGCCATGCCGACGCCGAACGCCACCACCGCGCCGAGCAGCGCGCTGTACACGAGGAGCTGGACGGTGACCCAGATGCCGGGCAGGACCCAGTTCTGCCAGAGTCCCATGGTCATCGGCACAGCTCCTCGGCGGTCAGCGTGGTCATCTCCGCGCGGGTGAAGCCGAACCGGCGCATGATGCGGAACAGCTCGCCGCTCCGCTTCATGCGGTGGATCTCGGCGTTGAAGGCGTCCCGCAGCTCCCGGTCGGTGCGGCGGAACGCGAAGCCGCCGCCGTCGATCTGCCGCTTGCCGTCCACGACGGCGGCGAACGGCTCGGTCGCCTCGGTCCTGGCGCTGCCGCGCACCACCTGGCGGCTGGTGAGGGCGGTGCCCACGAAGGCGTCCACCCGGCCGGATTCGACGGCGTTCAGCCCCGCGACCTGATCCTGGAGAATGACGAGCCGCTTCTCGGGGTACCCGGCGGCCACGGCATAGGCGCTCTGCGCGTATCCGGCGCCGGTGGCGAGGCGGGCCCGGCGGCGCACCACGTCCTCGTACGAGCGCAGCCCGAGCGGGTTGCCCTTCCGCACGATGAAGGAGTCCAGCATCTGGTACTCGGGATCGGAGAAGAGCACCTGCCGGCAGCGGTCCTTCTTGATGTACATGCCGGCGGACACGACGTCGAACTGCTGTGAGTTGAGGCCGGGGATGAGGGAGCCGAAGTCGGTCGCCACGGGCTGGACGCGGTCGATGCCGAGCCGCCGGAACACGACCTTGGCGAGTTCGGGCGCCTCGCCGGTGAAGGCGCCGTCCTCGTCCACGTACCCGTAGGGCACCTCCCCGGCGATGCCGAGCCGTACCGTGCCCTGCGATCTGAGCCGGGCGAGGGCGTCCCCGGTGGGAACGCGGGCGCACCCGGCGGCGCCGAGCGCCCCCGACACGCCGAACGCCGCCGTGCCGAGGAGCAACGAGCGGCGTCTCACCGATCCTGATTCCCTGTCTCTGTTGTCTGTGCGACGAGCTGTACGAGCCATGGGCGCGCCGCTACCCGGACCCGCTCGGGGTATGCCGGATCGGCGCTACCGATTACAGGAGGCTTTGCCATGACCACCGTCGGACTGCTCCGCCCGGAGGGTCACCCGGAGGACGACTACCGCCGTATCGAGACGCTGCTGGGCGGCGACATCCGCGTGGACCCCGTCGTGTACGACGGGCCCGGCACCGACCCGGAGCGGCTGGCCGCCGGGGCGGAGCGGCTGCGTCTCGCGGGCACCGACGCGGTCGTGTGGGCGACGGCGGGCGCGTCGTTCGCGCAGGGCTGGGACGCGGCGCGGGCCCACGCCAGGGCGCTGGCGCTGACGGCGGGCCTCCCCGCGTCCAGTACGGCGATCGGCTTCGCGCACGCGACGCGGGCGGTCGGCGCGACCCGCGTGGCGGTGGCGGGCGGGTACCCGGACGACGTGGCGGGCGCGGTGGTCCGGTTCCTGGAGGCGGCGGGCATCCAGGTGGTGGGCGAGGCGCGGGCGCACGGCGGGCTGCCGCTGCCCGATCTGGTGCGGGCGGCCGACGACCCGAGCGCGGAGGCGGTGCTGGTCCCGGACACCTCCGTGCCGACGGTCGCTGAGGTCCCGGAGGCGGAGGCGGCGGCCGGGAAGCCCGTGCTGACGGGGACGCTGGTGACGGTGTGGGAGGGGCTGCGGCTCGCGGAGCGGCACGGGGTGTGGGGCGAGGAGCTGGGCGCGCTGTTCGTCCGCCGTGGTCCGCGGGACGTGTGGGAGCCGAGGGCGTAGGGCGCGCCGGGGCTGAGCCGGGAATAAGCGGATGGTGCCTCCTGTTAGGCGATGGCGTAGAGACGTCATGGCGCAGGAGGGCCCACGGTGAGCGACGAGACACAGCACACGGCGACGGACGGCACGGCGGCGGTACGGCCCGTCGGCACCGCCGCCGCCACCGACCCGATCCGGGGCGGGGCGCCCGGCACGGCCCCCGTGCCGCTCTCCGTCCTGGACCTGGTGACCGTCGGGCAGGGGTCCACCGCGTCGCGGGCGCTGGCCACCAGCGTGGAGATCGCCCGTCTGGCCGAGCGGCGCGGCTACCACCGCCACTGGGTCGCCGAGCACCACTCGATGCCCGGCGTCGCCTCGTCCTCCCCGGCGGTGATCCTCGCGCACCTCGCCGCCCACACGAGCCGCATCCGCCTCGGCTCGGGCGGCGTGATGCTGCCCAACCACGCGCCGCTCGTCGTCGCCGAGCAGTTCGGCACCCTGGAGGCGCTGGCGCCCGGCCGGGTGGACCTGGGCCTCGGTCGCGCGCCCGGCACGGACGGCGCCACCGCCGCCGCGCTGCGCCGCGCGGACCGGCTGGACGAGGGCGCCGACGAGTTCCCGCAGCAGCTCGCCGAGCTGATCCGGTTCCTGGACGACGACTTCCCGGACGGCCACCCGTACGCCCGTATCCACGCCGTGCCGGGCCCGGTGCAGGGCCCGGCGGGGCGGCCGCCGGTGTGGCTGCTCGGCTCGTCCGGGTTCAGCGCGCGGCTCGCCGGGACGCTGGGCCTGCCGTTCGCGTTCGCCCACCACTTCTCGGCCCGCAACACGATCCCGGCGCTGGACCTGTACCGGTCGTCGTTCCGCCCGTCGGCCGTGCTGGACGCCCCGTACGCGCTGATCGGCGTGTCCGCGATCGCCGCCGACGACCCGCGCGAGGCGCGGCGCCAGGCGTTGAGCGGCGCGCTGTCGATGGTGCGGCTGCGCACCGGGCGGCCGGGTCTCGTGCCCACGCCGGAGGAGGCCGAGGCGTACCCGTACAGCCCGGTCGAGCGGGACTTCGTGGACGGCTGGCTGGCGAACGTCGTCCACGGCACGCCCGACGAGGTGCGGGCCGGGCTGGACGACCTCCAGAAGCGGACGGGCGCCGACGAGCTGATGATCACGGCGAGCGTGCACGGCGGCGAGGCGCGGCTGCGCTCGTACGAGCTGATCGCGGACGCGTACGGAATGGTCTAGCCCCCATTTGGTCCAGACCATTGACGCGGGGCGCGCGCGGCGGCTATCAATACGTCAACTTCCGTACGCCGCACGGCTGCGCGGCGCGCCTCAGTCCACCGCCCCTGCCCGGAGAGGCCCACCCTCCCCGACCAGGGGCGGTCCTCAGCCCCGCCGGACGGGTCGCGGCGCGGGGCGTTCAGGGCGCGGGGGGCAGGAGTGCCGCGATCCGGGACGGGGGGACCGGCCGGGAGTACCACCAGCCCTGGCCCGTGTCGCAGCCGATCCGCCGCAGCCGCTCCGCCTGCCCCGCCGTCTCCACGCACTCCGCCGTCACCGTCAGCCCCAGCCGGTGCGCCAGGCACACCATCGCCTCCACGATCACCTCGTCGGCCGGGTTCGGGTGCGCCTCGTCCTGGAAGCCCCGCACGAACGATCCGTCGAGCTTCAGCACCGACACGGGCAGGCGGCTCAGGTAGGCGAGGTTCGAGTACCCGGTGCCGAAGTCGTCGATGGCGATCCGCACGCCCATCCCGCTCAGCGCCTGGAGCGCCCGCAGCGGCCGCCCGGCCGACCCCATCACCGCCGACTCGGTCAGCTCCAGCTGGAGCAGGCCCGGTTCGAGGCCCGTCTCGTCCAGGATCTCCGCCACGTCCGCGACCAGGTCGGAGTCCCACACCTGCCGTACGGCGACGTTGACGCTGACGAACAGCGGCCGCGCGTCGGGACGTTCGGCCTGCCAGCGGCGGGCCTGGTGGCACGCGGTCCGCAGCACCCACCGGCCCAGCTGCACGATGGACCCGTCTTCTTCAGCAATTCCGATGAACCGATTCGGCGCCAGCGTCCCGAACCGGGGGTGGTTCCAGCGGACCAGCGCCTCCACCCCGCGCACCGCCCCGTCGGCCATGCCGACCAGCGGCTGGTACTCCAGCGCGAACTCGCCCCGCTCCACGGCCGGCCGCAGTGTCGAGCTGAGCGCCTGCCGGGTCATCCGGTGCGCGTTGCGCTCCGGGTCGAAGAGCGTCCAGCGGGCCTTGCCGTCGGCCTTCGCCCAGTACTGCGTCGTCTCGGCGGCCTGCATCAGCCCGTTGACGGTGGTGCCCGCCGCGGCCCGCTCCACCACGCCGATGGACGCGGACACCGAAAGACGCTGCCCCGCCAGGTCGAACGGGCGCTGTACGGCGGCGAGCACGGCCCCGGCGAGCGCGGCGAGCTGTTCCGTGCCGGTCGAGTCCTCGACCAGGATCGCGAACTCGTCGCCGCCGAGCCGCGCCACCAGATGGCCGCCCCCGCGCGCGTACGCGTCGTTCTCGGCGCACTCGGTGAGCCGGGTGGCGACGGCGGCGAGCAGCCGGTCGCCGACCCGGTGGCCGAGCGTCTCGTTGACGGCCTTGAACCCGTCCAGGTCCAGGTAGCACAGGCCGATCCGGCCCGTGCCGCCCTCGCCGTACGCGTCGTAGGAGTCGTACGCGTCGCACGAGGCGTGCTCCAGCGCGGACGTGAGGCGCTCGAAGAACAGCGTCCGGTTGGGCAGCCGCGTCACCGGGTCGTGCATCTGGAGGTGCCGCAGTCGCGCCTGGAGCTCGCGGCGGTCGCTGATGTCGGCGACGGACAGCAGCACATGGCGGCTGCGGGGTACGGGCGCGACGGTGACCTCCGCCCACAGCGACCGTCCGTCCGGGTGCTTGAGGCGGCGCGTGCAGCGGAAGCGGGAGCGGTGGCCGCGCAGCACCTCCCGGTACGCGTGCCAGGTGCGGCTGTCGGCGCCCAGGTCCACCAGCTCAGCGGCGGCGCGGCGGCGCAGGGACGCGGCGTCCGTGCCGACGAGGTCGGCGAGGCCGTCGTTCGCGCTGACCACCAGACCGTCGCCGTCCACGACCGCCATGGGGAGCTGCGCCGCGTTGAACGCCGCGTGGACGTCGCGCAGCAGCGCCGCGGGGGAGGGTGCGGGGCCCGGTGCGGCCTCGGGAACCGCGGCCGGGCGGGGCGGCTGGGCGCGGGGCGGTTGCCGGCGGCGTGGCTGCGCGGTGGGTGGCTGCTCGCGGTGCGCCGTGGTCCCGCCATGGGCGCCGTCGGCCGCCGTGGTCCCGTCGTTGGTGTCGCCGGCCACCGGACCCGTCTCACGCACCGTGGTCGTCTCACGCGCCGTGGTCGTCCGGAGTGCGGTGCTGGGCTGTGCGACCGCTGTGTGTCCCGGTCCTTCTGGAGTTCCGCTCACCGCTCGCTCCCGCAGGGCAGTTGTGACGTACAGATCTGGTCGGGCGAGGTCGGCCATGGAAAGTGTGCCGATCCCGGGCGCTGCCGTGGGGCCGTTCCAGCGACCCCCGGCCTGTGGACAACGGCCGAACGGCCCAACGGACACGCCCGATCGTTTCTGCGCGGGTGTGGCGCGACTCGGCCAGGGTCCGACCGGATGTGACTGCCGGTGAAGGGGCGCAGGGGGTACGGGGGTGCCGCCGCTCACCCGAGTGGGGCAGCGGAACAGGGCATACCATCCCAAAACGGCACAGGGTGGGGAGACGTTCCGTATATCTCGCACCCGGAGGTTGACGTGGAGGGTCAGCAGCCGCCCGCGCAGCGACGTCCGCAGCCGCCCGCGCCGCTGCACGGCGGAGTGCGCCGCCCGAGCCTGCGCTCCACGGCCGCCGGGGTGTTCTCCCTCGTCGCCATCGCCGCGACGGGCCTCGTCTCCGGCCCGGCGGCGGGCGAGCCGTCGGCGGGGCCGTGCGCCCTGCCGCGCACCGACGCCCACCACTCGCTGGGCCTGGACACCTGGAACGCCGCCTACCCGAAGCCCGAGCGGACCCTCGACGCGGTCATGCTCTTCCTGTCGTTCCCGGACTCGGCGCCGCCGCACTCGACGGAGACGATCGCCGCCGACTACTTCCCCGACACGAGCGAGTTCTTCGAGCGGGCCTCGTACGGGCGGTTCACGCTGCGCGCCCACCCCCGGCACGGCTGGCTGCGCATGCCGCGCCCGTCCACCGCGTACGCCATACAGCGGGACTGGGCGGCCGACCGGCGGGCCGCCTACCTGCGGGACGCGCTCGCGGTGGCCGACCCGGTCGTGGACTTCTCCCGGTACGACATCGTCTACCTGGTCGCGGACCCGGAGGCGCCCGGCGTGGACTCGGACGCGACGAAGGTCGTCAACCTGCGGACGCCGCTGCGCGCGGACGGCACGGACATCGACCGGGTGGTGACGCTGTTCGAACGGCACCCGCCGGACCGGAACGTCCTGGCCCACGAGACGGGCCATGTCTTCGACCTGCCGGACCTGTACAACCGGCCCGTGGACGGCAAGGGCGACTGGGACACCCATGTGGGCGACTGGGACGTCATGGGCAGCCAGTTCGCGCTGGCCCCTGAGCCGTTCGGCTGGCACAAGTGGAAGCTCGGCTGGCTCGGCGCGCACCAGGTGCGGTGCGTACGGGAGCCGCAGCTGGTCACGCTCCAGCCGCTGGCGGCGGAGAACGGCGCGCCCGCCGCGCCCGGCCCGCGTCTCGCGGTGGTGCGTACGGGCCCGGACCGCGTCCTGGCGTTCGAGGCGCGGGGGGCGTTCGGCAACGACCGGGGCACGTGCACGGAGGGCGTGCTGGTGTACCGGGTGCGCGGCGGCACCGAGTCGGGCGCGGGGCCCGTGGAGGTGGTGGACGCCCATCCGCTGACGGAGGCCTGCCGGGACCGGTCCGTGTACCCGCCGCTCGCGGACGCGCCGCTCGCGGAGGGCGAGTCGCTCACCGTGGCGGAGGAGGGCGTCCGCGTGGAGGTCCTGCACCGGACGGCGGCGGGCGGCTGGACGGTGCGGATCACCCCGTAGGGCCGTACGCCTCCGTACACCCCGGCACACGAAGAAGCCCCCCGCTTCCGCGAGGGGCTTCTTCCGTCTGTGCGCCGCCAGGGACTCGAACCCCGGACCCGCTGATTAAGAGTCAGCTGCTCTAACCAACTGAGCTAGCGGCGCCTGCTGACGTCGTAGACATTAGCACCCTCGTCGGTGTCCGGAGAAATCGATACCCGCACGTCACGGGTGGATGTGGCGCGCGCCACCCGCACGCACGCCCACAGCAGCACCTCGGGCCCCGGCAGCCAGGGCGTACGCGTGTCGGGCGCCACGACCCAGCGCGGGCCGTCCGTCGTGGCGGGCACCAGCGGCGGGATGGTCACCGCGTCGCCGACGCCGTGGCACAGCATCGGCGGGACCGCGTCGCCCCACTCCTCCCAGCCGAGCAGCGCGGGCAGCCGCCGGCTGGTGCCGGGCGCGGTGAACAGCAGCATCCGCCCCAGGTGCGCGGCGACCGGCCCGGAGCCGGGGCCCTCCTCCCAGAGCCGGTCCAGCAGGCGGCGGCCGAAGATCGCGGGAACGTTCACCACGTCGAAGGCGGTGCCGCAGGGCAGGACGGCGGGCGCGGCGGGGCGGGCCTCCCACAGGGCGAGTGTGGAGGCCGGGTACTGCGACGCGGACACGAGCCACTCGGCGCCGTCGGCGGTGACCTGCGAGGTGGGGTGGGGTGCCTGGTCGCGCAACCGCCGGTAGAGGTCGGGGCGACGCTCGTCCACGTCGGCGTGGGCGGGGCTCAGCGGGGTCTCTTCTCGCAGCCAGGTACTCATGCACCCAGGTCTACCGTGTGTGACGAGATGATCTCGAAGAGTTCCCGGAAACCGGGACAGGCCGACGCTGGGCGGGGTATCTTTCGCCCTCGGCATATGCCGCTCGCGTGCCCCCGGGGCACGGCCACCGCCGGGTGGCCGCCCCTGGCGGCCCGTGGGCCGCTCAGTCCTCGTCGCCGCTGCGGCCGGCGCCGTCGCGGAGCAGGTCGCGGCCGAACTCGACCATCTTCACCGCGTAGTCCTCCGTCCACTCGGCGCGCTCGGCGATGTCGGCGGTGGTCAGCCGGTCGAACCGGCGCGGGTCCGCGAGCTGCGCGGCGGCGATGGCCTGGTACTCCAGGGCCCGGTCGGCGGCCGCGCGGAACGCGAGCGTCAGCTCCGTGGACCGGGCGAGCAGCTCGCGCGGGTCCTCGATGGACTCCAGGTCGAAGAAGTGCTCCGGATCGGCGGCGGCCTCCGCAGGCTCGAAGAGCAGGGGCGCCGGCCTGAGCCGCCGCTGCTGCCCGCTCCGCTCGGTTTCCGCCATGGAGGACTCCCATCCCGCTCGCCGTGCCGCCGCCCCCGTCGGTGAGACGGCCACCGACCATTGTCCCGCCTCCCGCAACCCCGCGTGCGGGCCATGGCCGGCGCCCGCCCGCCGCGATCCGGCCTCGCCGCCGGGCCCTGTGCCCTGCCTCGTGCCCGGCCCGGTCAGGGCCGCCAGCGCACGCGGTGTTCGGCGAGGTGGGAGAGGACCGCGTGGTTGGCCTCCCAGCCGTCGGGGAACTTCACCGTCACGCCCAGCTGGACCGGCTCCGTGGAGGGGTGTTCGTCCAGCAGGTCCGTGACGCCCTCGCGGCAGATCACCACGCACGCGTGCCGGTGGCGGGACGCCAGGACGCACAGGCGGCCCGTCTCCAGGTGGAACGCCGTCGCGTCGGGGCGGCCCGACAGCGGGTGCAGCACCACCGTCACGTCGTACTCGCGGCCCTGGAGCCGGTTCGCCGTGTCCACCGTCACCCCGGTCACGCCCAGGTCCGCGAGGGCCGCGCGGACCGCCGCCGCCTGGTCGCGGTGGGCCGTGCCGACCGCCACCCGGTCCGCCGCGACCGGGACCGGCTGCTCGGCGCGCTCGCTGACGGCCGCCGCGCCCCGGTCCAGGAGCCGCCGCACCACCAGCGCGCACGCGTGCACCGCCTCCGGGTCCGTGCGGGGCGTGTGCCGGGGCGGCAGCTCCAGCAGGCCCCAGCCGGACTCGGCCGCCTCGTCCAGCACCCGGTCCGCCGCCGAGCCGTCCGACGCCGTGCCGAACGCCAGCCGCCGGTCGCCGTGGCCCGTACCGGCGCGGAACGGCGTGTACGGGTAGAACGCGTCCGACACGAGCGGCGCCGCCGACGCGGGCAGTCGCCACGACACGGGCAGCCGGTGCTGCGGCAGGTCCGGGTTGTGCGCCAGCAGCGTGGACACCGCGCTCGCCGACGGGTCGTACGACAGTCCCGCCCACTGGTCGGCGCCCACCACCGAGAACGGGTCCAGCTGCCCCGGGTCGCCCACGAACAGCGCCCGCTCGAACAGCCCCGCCACCGCCAGCAGCGCGTCCGACCGCATCTGGTACGCCTCGTCCACGATGGCGTGCCGCCACGGCTCGACGCCCTTGACATGCGCCCACTTCGCCGCCGTGGAGATCACCACCGGCAACCCCGCCAGGTCCGCCGCCTTGGTGGACTTCACCACCTGGTCCAGCCCGTCCAGCGCCTTGTCGTACGCGTCCGCGTCGCTGGCGTGCAGCCGCCCCAACGGCAGCTCGGGCTCCTTCTCGGCGAGCCGCAGCACCAGATCGTCCACCTGCGCGTTCGTCTGCGCGACCACCATCAGGGGGCGGCCCGCCGCCGCGAGCTCCAGCGCCGCCCGCACCACCAGCGTGGACTTGCCCGCGCCGGGCGGCGAGTCCACGACGACGCCCCGCGCGTCCCCGTGGAGCGTGTCCTCCAGAATCGCGCGGGTCGCCTCTGCGGCGGCAGCCGACGGGTCGAGCACCTGGCTCACCTGACTCCTCACAGCACGTCCTCCGGGGTCACCGGGTCGGGCGCCTCCGCCGCGTCCTGGCGGGGCGGGCCGCCGTGCGTCCACGGCGTCTCCTCGGGGTCGGGCAGCTTCGGCCCCACCCGCTGATCGTGCTCGAACAGCGTCCACACGATCCGGTCGCCCTTCTCCGGTACGGAACCGGGCGCGGGCTCCTTCGACCGGCCCATCCGGTCCAGCACCCGCAGCACCACCGTCCGGCCGCCGTCCGCGCCGCCCCCGCCGTCCTCGTCGTACCCCACGAACTCCGCCGTCTGCGGGCGCCCTTCCAGCGAGCGGTACGCCTTCACACCCGGCCCCAGGTGCGGCGCGTCATCGGTCCGTACGGTCACCAGCGGGCGCGGCGACGGACGCTTCGACTCCGTCCACGTCATCGTCACGTCCACCACCTCCCCGGCGAACGCCTCGCCCGCCAGCCGCCGCCCCGCCATCACCAGCGGGTCGTCCAGCGCCTCCTGCGCCTCCAGCTGCGCCTGCGCGCTCTCCCGCGCGGCCAGCTTCCGCGCCGCCGTCACCGCGTCGTCCCGGCGCGGCTGCGGAGGCTCACCGGCCCGCACCCGGTCCCGGTGCCCCGTGAACGACCAGCGGTCCCGGGTCCACCGGTCCGCGACGCGCCGCCCCGGCGGCAGCTCCCGCACCAGGTCCAGCGCCCGCCACACCGCGTCCCACGTGGGCCGCAGCTGCGCCCCCACCAGCTCCCGGATGTGCTGCTCCCCCCGGTACAGGGCGCCCAGCCGCTCGTCGGCCGCCTCGCCGTCCTCCGCCGCGCCCAGCGCCTGGCGGGCCCGGTCGTACGCCTCGATCGCGGGCGCCAGAAGCCGGTTGTCGAACGCCGGGTCGGTCGCCGGTCCCGCGGGCGGGCACAGCAGCTGTCCGTCCCGGTCCCGGCCGAGCTCGGCCCGCAGCGCCGCCGCGGCGCCCGACTCGCCGTCCGGCGGGTCGATCCACGCGAGCAGCGCGCCCAGGTGCTGGTCCTCCAGCGAGGACTGGCCGGTCGCCCAGTGCCGGTTCAGCAGGTCCGTCGCCGCGAGCAGCAGCGACGAGCCGGGCACCCGGGCCCGCTCCCCGTAGTGCGTCAGCCACCGGCCCAGCAGCGGTACGCGGGGCGGCGCGGGGAACGGCGTCTCCGGGTCCTGCTCCGCCGTGCGCCTGAACCGCATGGACCGGCCCAGCAGCCGTACGTACTCCACGCCCGCCCGGCTCGGAACGACCAGCTGCGGCGCGTCGAGGCACAGCTCCACCTCGACCTTCACCTTCTTGCCGGTCTCCGGGTCCGTCTGCGACTGCTCGGCGGGCTCCACCACGTCCGCGTACGCGTCGACGTACGGCAGCACCGCCTCCGCCAGGTCGGCGAGGAACGCGAACCGCAGGTCCCGGTCGCGGGGCTGCGGCACGACGAGGAGGCGCGGCGCGTCCCGGTCCGTGCCGACCAGGGCACCCAGCGGCGCGCCCGCCTCACCGGACGTGGTCAGCGGCACGAACACGAGCGGCGCGTCGGAGACGTGCCGGTGGCGGACCGTGGCCAGCGGGCGGGCCCGCCCCGCCTCGACGGCCTCAAGGCGCGCCAGGGTGGAGATCAGCGACATCAGGCCACCCCCGCACCGGTCCGCACGCCCGCCCCGGCACTCTGCCCGGGCACCCCGGGCCCGGCACCCGGCCCGGCGCACGCCTCCGCCGCCTCGGCGACCGCCTCCGCGCGCAGGGCCGCCGCGCGCCGCAGAGCCGCCACCGCCGGGTCGTCCGGGTCGCCCGCCTCGCCCCGCGCCGCCGCCAGCACGTCACCGACCGTCGTCAGGCCGCCCAGCTCACCCCGCACGGAACGGCCCAGGGCCTCCACCGCGCCCGCGTCGCGGGCCCGGCCCCGGCAGTGGAACGCCAGCTCGCACGCCGCCAGGCACTCCGGCGCGTACGCGTGCGGCACCGCCTCCACGGCCGCCGTCAACTGCTCCGACGAACAGGCCGCCACATCGAACGTCACGCCCTCCGGGACCGCCGCCGCGATGTCCTCCAGGCGCGTCAGCCGCGCCAGCTGCCGCCGCGTCACCGCCAGCTGCTTGCGCACGTCCACCGGCGAGCCGGCCGGCTGGTTGGAGAAGTCCTTCGGGCAGACCAGCAGCACCGTGTGGCCCACCTCCGCGCCGTCGGTGACCGCCGCGACCCGCTCCAGCGCCAGCACGTACACCGCCGCCTGCCGGGCCGCCGCGCCGACCTTCGCCGCGTCCGCCGAGCCGTCGATCATCGGGAACGACTTGATCTCCACGACCGTCCACCGGCCGTCCGGCCGCACCACCACCGCGTCCGGCTCCAGGTACGCGGGCGAACCGGCCACGTCCAGCGCCAGCATCGGATGGTCGAGCAGCGCCCAGCGGCCCGCCGCCGTCGCCTCCCGCAGCGCCAGCGCCGTCCTGGCCGCCCGCCCCTCGGGCCCCGCGGCCGCAAGGTCGGGCGTGTCCACCTCGTCCGGGGCGTCCGCCCCGAGGAGCCGCAGCAGTTCGGCGCCGCCGTCGGCCTTGACCTTCGCCTCGAAGGCGTTGCCCCGCATGAACGCGAACTGCGACTGCCCGTACCCGGACGGGGAGCCCAGCGCGGAGGCGAGGGCGGCCTTGTCCACCCCGGCGCCGTCCAGCAGGGCGCGGCGGCGGCAGCCGGGATTCGCCGCGAGGGCCGCCAGCGCGCGGGCGTCCAGCGGATGCGGGGTCGCCGCGGGGCCGCGCAGCTCGGCCAGCCGCCGCCGCAGCGCCGACTGACGCGGGACCTCCGGCCCCGGCGGGGCGGCCGGCGGGACGTGCGGGGTCTGCGGAGATCGCGGAGCCGGACGCGGTCCGCTGCCCAGGGAATCGCTCACCGCGGAAGTCTCGCATCCGCCACTGACAACCGGGGCGTGTTCGGGCCGCTCGCCCGGCTTCCGGCCGCTACGCGCGCGTACGGGATGATGGACGGGTACGTCGCTGCACCCGCCGTCGTGTGCACCCTCTCGCGCAAGATCTCCAGGAGTACGCCCCATGGCACCGCGCATCCTGCTCGCCCGGCACGGCCAGACCGAATGGTCGCTGCTCGGCAGGCACACCGGCAGGACGGACATCCCCCTTCTACCGGAGGGCCGGCAGGGCGCCGAGCTGCTGGGGGAGCGGCTGCGCCGGGGCCGCTGGGCGGGCCTCGAGGGGTACGAGATCCGCACCAGCCCGCTGATCCGCGCGCGTGAGACGTGCGACCTGGCCGGTTTCGCGGGCCGCGCCGAGGAGTGGGACACGCTCATGGAGTGGGACTACGGCGCGTACGAGGGCCTGACCCCGGCGGAGATCCAGGCGGCCCGGCCGGGCTGGCTGATCTGGCGCGACGGCGTCCCGGACGGCGAGTCCCTGGCGCAGGTGTCGGCCCGCGCCGACGAGGTCGTGGAGTGGGCCCGCTCCGCCGACCGGGACGTGGCGGTCTTCGCGCACGGCCACATCCTGCGGACCATCGCCGCGCGCTGGCTGGGCGAGGACATCGCGTTCGGCGCCCGGATCCGCCTCGACCCGACGAGCCTGTCGGTCCTGGGCTGGGCGTACGGGAAGCCCGCCCTGGAGCGCTGGAACGACACGGGCCACATGGAGCCGTAGGCCGCCCCGCACGGTGTGCCCCGGCCCGGCGGTCAGTACGCGGGCTCGTCCGGGCTCTCGAAGCGGAACGGCACCGCCAGCCGCGCCGCGACCTGCCGCCCCACCCGCTCGGCGACGACGGCCGACGGGTGGCGCGGCGCGTGGGCCCCGCCGTCGAGCCACCGCCGGGCCCGGTCCGCGTACACGGTGGTCAGCCGCCGCTCGCCCGCCGGACCTTCGGTGACCGCCACCAGGTCCACGAACCAGTCGTGCACCGTGTCCCCGTCCCAGACGGCCGCCACCGCCACCACCCGCCCCGGCGCCCCGGAGGCGAGCGCGGTGAGCGTCTCCACGTCCAGCGGCGGGTCCGGGCGGAACGCGACCCGGTCGCCGTGGTGGACGTACCGGTCGTGCACCACCATCTGCGCCTCGTGCAGCCCGAGCCCCAGCGGGCGGCCCGCCTGCCAGACGGCGCGTACCGCGAGCAGGCGCGCGTCGCGCAGTACGTGCCCGTCGGCCTCCACGCGCGCGTGGGCGGGCAGCAGCGCCCACCACGCGGACGGCGTCATGTCGGTCATCCGGCCACCGTACGGGCCCGGACCCGCCCGCACGGCCCGCGGTGCCCGCTCCGGCTCCCCGTACCGCCTACGCGCCGCCCGGGAGGGGCACCACGGGGCGGCGGCGGGTGAGGAAGGCGGCGACCTCGGGGCGGGCGCGGTGCGGGTGCAGGACGCGGGCGGTCTCGGCGAGCATCGACTCGATGCGGGTGGACCGGACGTCGCCCAGCAGGTCCAGCACCTGCCCGCCGACCGCCGCCGCCTCCTCCGGGGCGCCGTCGCGGGCCAGGTCGGCGGCCAGCTGGGCGCGGTACAGGGCGAGGTTCCTGGCGAAGTTCGGGTCGTTCAGCGCGGCCGCCCGGCGGGCGTGGCGCACCGCGCGGTCCGCTTCGCCCAGCAGCGACCAGCACTGGGCCTCCAGGAACTCCAGCTCGGACTCCCCGAAGAACGACATCCACTCGGGGTCCGCGTCCGACGCGCCCCGCCCGAACAGGGTGTGCGCCCGCCCCAGCGCCTCCTCGCACGCCGCCCGGTCGGCGAGCCCCGCCCAGCCGCCCGCCTCCCGCAGCGCCAGCAGCGACAGCAGCCGCGCCGACGACAGGTGCTTGGCGGCGTGCTGCCCGGCCTGCGCGGCCCGCACCGCCTCCCGGAACCGGCCCGCGTCCCTGGCCAGGAACGACGTGTTGGAGAACGCGTGCGCCTCAAGACCCGGATCGCCCCCTACCCGCGCGGTGGCCAGCGCCTCCGCGTAGTGGGAGCGGGCGTCCTCCACCCGGCCCGAGTCATGGGCCAGCCAGCCCACGGAGAGGGCCAGCTCACCGGCGCCCGCGTGGAGCCGGTCCGCCGTGGACTGCCGGGCCGCCGTGCCCGAGTCGAGCAGCGCGTACGCCGACCGCAGCGGCACGGCGGCCCTCGCGTACAGCCCGTCGGCGCCGTGCCGGTCGTCGAGCAGCCGGATGCGCCGTACGGCCTCCTCGACGGCGGCGACCTCGGACTCGCCGAACCGGCCGCCCGCGCGCGGAGCCGGGATCGTCCCCAGCGCGTCCGCGCCGCCGCCCCGCCCCGCGGCCCGCGCGGCGGGTACGGGGGCGGGGGCGGGGCCGAGGCCGAGGGAGGCGGCCGCCACGGTGGCGGTGCCGCCCGTCATGAATGCGCGACGCAGCACGTCGCTCTCCTCATCGTTCCGGAAAGGGGTGGGGGGTGCCGGAGCACCGGCCGCCGCACGCGCGGCCCTGCCCCGTACGCGCTCCCGCGCCACGAACCCCAGGTCGGTCAGCGACCGGCCGGGGAACATGTGCAGGAACACCCGTTCATACGCGTAGTTGGGGCAGCGGATGTCACCCGACTCCACGCGGCCGATGTAACGGGCGTCACATGCCACCTGCTCGCCGATCTCCCGGGCGGCCCGGCGCACCGCGGCGGCGAACTCCCCGGGTGAGCGCTGCCCCCGCAGACGGCGGAAGGCGAGATTCGGAACTGCCCGTGACGAGGCCATGGCGAGCCCTCTCCTACGTGCTGCCGACGTTCCGGCGGAGCAAGAACGTACCTGCTGTGGCGGGGTCCATGCCCATGGTTTGGCTACAAAACGGATATCTCACCCGCGATCCGCCATGAAGTGCCATCCTTTGCGGCGGGATTTCGCCGTAGCCGTTGACGCCACCCGCCGTTGAACCTCCCGGAGAGACGGAACGTGTCTCCGCTCAGGGCTCGGGCGAGGAGGGGTTCCCCTTGTTGGAGGTCGGCATGGAGGCCAGCGCGCGCGACGACGGCGAACCGCAGACCACCCTGCGGCACGCACCCACACGGGACGAGAGCGCCGCCCCGCCGGGGCCGCTCGACGGCGCGGAGGCCCGCGAGCATCCGGCGGACGAGGTGTGCGACCTGGTGACGGTCCCGGCGCGGCAGGGCCTGGAGGCGGTGGACATCCTGCGTCGCGGCGCCCCGTCGGTCGGCCCCGTCCTGCACGACGGTGCCAGCGACACGCTCGGCTTCCTCGTCCCGCCCGGCACGGCCGCCGACTGGGACGTGCCGGGCAGCGCCTGCACGCGCACGGACGGGCGCGGGCTGCGGCTCCCGGCGGGCCCGGACGCCCGACGCGGCGCGGCGCCGGAGCCGCCCGTACCCGGCACCGGCTGGCTCCTCCCGCCCGCCGACACGGACCCGGTCACCGACCCGGCGCTGCTGCGCGACGCCCTGGACGAGGCCGCCCGCCTCCTCAGAGCCGCCGACGACTGCCGCTGACGACTGCCGCGGACGGCTGCCGCCGACCGGGCTCTTCGCCGCGCGGCCGATAATGGGCGGGTGGCGAGGAACAGGCAGCGGGGCGGACGGGCAGCGGCGGCGGAGACGGTCAGCGAGCCCGTCGACGGCGGCCTCGCCGAACTCGTACCCGACCGGGACCGGCCCCGCGCGTGGACGCTGCTCATCGACGGCGCCCCGCAGTCGCACGTGGACCTGGACGACCCGGCTCACCTCGACTTCGCGTACCAGCGCCGCCTCGGCCATGTCATCGACCTGGCCGCACCCCCCGGCCGGCCCGTGCACGCCGTGCACCTCGGCGGCGGGGCGTTCACCCTCGCCCGGTACGTGGCCGCGACCAGGCCCCGCTCCACCCAGCAGGTCGTGGAGATCGACACACCGCTGGTCGGCCTCGTGCGGCGGGTCCTGCCGCTCGACCCGGCCGCGCGGATACGGGTGCGCGGCGGCGACGCCCGCGCCGGTCTCGCCAAGCTGCCGGACGGCTGGGCGGACCTGGTCATAGCGGACGTGTTCAGTGGCGCCCGCACCCCCGCGCACCTGACCAGCACCGAGTTCCTCACCGAGGTGCGGCGCGTCCTGAAGCCCACCGGGCAGTACGCCGCGAACCTCGCCGACGGACCGCCGCTGGCCCATCTGCGCGGCCAGATCGCCACGGCCGCCGCCGTCTTCCCCGAACTGGCGCTCGCCGCCGACCCGGTGGTGCTGCGGGGCCGCCGCTTCGGCAACGCCGTACTGGCCGCCTCCGCGCTGCCGCTGCCCGTCGCCGAGTTCACGCGCCGCGTGGCGAGCGACCCGCATCCGGGGCGGGTCGAACACGGCCGGGCCCTCGCGGACTTCACCGGCGGCGCCGCCCCGGTGACGGACGCGTCGGCTAAGGCGTCCCCGCAGCCCCCGTCGTCGGTCTTCCGCGACTAGGGAAGGTCTCGCGCCGGGTTGTCGTGCAGCTTGCGCCGTTCCCTGCGGTTGGGGTGGCGGATGACAACGCCCGACATGCCGCCGGACCCGGTGAGCCGGATGAGCGGCGTTCCCGGGAGCCGGTCGGGGGTGGTCCTGTCCTTCAGCCCGCCCACGCCGGGGTCCATGCCGCTGGTGTCCGCGGCCCAGCCGTCGGGGATGACGATCGTGACCCCGGACGTCTCCCCGTACGCCTCGACCGTGACCTCCGCGAGGCGGCACTCGACCCGGGTGAAGTCGACCTTCACGCCGCCCACGCCTCCGTGGGCGATCACGCGCCCGGGGACCTCCCAGCGCCCGGGGCCCAGGGACGCGCCGTACATGCCGCCCCTGAGCACCAGCGGGGGACGGCTCGTGGGGACGTCCGGCTTGGGCAGGTCGGCGGTCAGCTCGGCCAGCTCGGCGTAGGTCTTCGACGTCAGCGCCTGCTCCAGGCGCGCATCCAGCTCGTCGAAATCGATGCGCCCCTCGGCCGCCGCGTCGCGCAGCCGTTCCACCACCGCTTCGCGGTCGGCGTCGGAGGCGCGGAGCTCTGGTGAGGGGGCGGGGCGCCCGGTGGGCTCCGGAGGCTGGGACGTCATGGCACCAAGGATAAGCAGCGCGCGAACCGGGCGGACCGGGGCCGTACATCTCCAACACCGCACGGACACCGTCCACATGGCCGCACCCCGGCCCCTTGTGGCGGCGTGTCAGGTGCGGCGGTCGTCGATCTCCACGCGGGGCGGCGAGTCGTGCCACACGCAGAACACTGAGATCTCCCGGTCGTCCCGGGTGAACGTCACCCGCAGCCAGCCCTCCGCCTTCCACACCTGCATCTGCCAGCCCGACGCCGGTGTGGCGGAGACGAGTTCGGCGGACCTCTCGCCCAGGTCGAACGCCGCGCGGCCGCCGTCCACCACATAGCTCTTCACGGTCCCGGCCGCCGTCGGCGCGGAGGGCGAGGGCGACGGGGACGGCGTACGGCTCCGGTCCGGCGGGGCCGTTGGGGACGGGGCCGTGGCCCGCGGGGGCGCGGGGCGCGCCGGGGGCGCGGACGGGGGCGCGGACGGGGAGAGCGGCACGGAGGGGCGCGGTCTGGACGTGGACGCCGCCTGCGGCTCCGGGGCCGCGGGCCGCAACGGCAGGGCGCTCGGCCGGTCGTACACCGTGCCCGCCATCACCGTGTGCACACCCCACCACGACAGGGTGGCCGCCCCGCCCGTGGCGAGCGACCACGCCAGGGCGTGAACCAGTCCTCTTCGCATCCGGGCCATGGTGCACCATCCGTACACTCCGTCAACACCGGTCCCTCGCATTCCGCCGAATGGCGTACGGTGCCGCCCATGGCAAGTGTGCTCGTGGTCGAGGACGACCAGTTCGTGCGCTCCGCCCTCATCCGGCACCTGACCGAGGCCGCCCACGCGGTGCGCAGCGTCGGCACGGCCCTGGAGGCGCTGCGCGAGGTCGCCCATCACCGGTTCGACGTGGTCATCCTGGACCTCGGTCTGCCCGACCTGGACGGGTCGGAGGCGCTGAAGATGCTGCGCGGCATCACCGACGTACCCGTGATCATCGCGACCGCCCGCGACGACGAGGCGGAGATCGTACGGCTCCTCAACGACGGCGCCGACGACTACCTCACCAAGCCGTTCTCCGTGGAGCACCTGTCGGCGCGGATCGCGGCCGTGCTGCGCCGGGCGCGCGGCACCGGCGAGGCCCCGGCCGGGGCGGTCCTCCGGGTCGGCGGCCTCACCGTGGACCCGCTGCGCCGCCGGGCCGAACTGGACGGTCGGCACCTCGACCTGACGCGCCGCGAGTTCGACCTGCTGGCGTTCCTCGCCGGGCGGCCGGGGGTCGTCGTACCGCGCCGGGAACTGCTCGCGGAGGTGTGGCAGCAGGCGTACGGCGACGACCAGACCATCGACGTGCACCTGTCGTGGCTGCGCCGCAAGCTCGGCGAGACCGCCGCGAGCCCGCGCTATCTGCACACGCTGAGGGGCGTCGGCGTGAAGCTGGAGCCGCCGAGGTGAGATGGGCGCTCGTCAAGGTGGCGCTGGCCGTCACGACGATGGTCGTCCTCGCCTTCGCCGTACCGCTGGGCCTGGTCATCAAGGAGCTGGCCCGCGACCGCGCGTTCGGCAACGCCGAGCGGCAGGCCGCCGCGATCGGCCCGACCCTGTCCATCACCACCGACCGGGCCGCGCTGGAGCGGGCCGTCGCCTCCACGCAGGCCGGGGCGGCCGGGCGGATGGCCGTGCACATCCCCGCGCCGCCCGTCCCGCCCGGTGGCGGCGCCGCCCTGGAGATCGGCACCGGCCGGGCCGCCGGGGCGGACCTGGAGACCGTACGGCGGGCGCCGCGCGCGTCCGTCGCGGAGGTCGCCGGGGGCTCCGTACTGCTCCAGCCGACCGCGCTGGGCACCGGGCAGATCGCCGTCGTGGAGGTGTTCGTCCCGGAGGGCGAGCTGACCCGTGGGCTCGCCACGGCGTGGCTGGTCCTCGCCGGGGTCGGCGCCGCCCTGGTCGTCGGGTCGGTCGCCGTCGCGGACCGGCTCGGCGTCCGCATGGTGCTGCCGGCCCAGCTCCTGGCGCGCGCCGCCCACGACCTGGGCGAGGGCAGGCTCGGCGCCCGCGTACCGGAGGAGGGCCCCGCCGAACTGCGCTCGGCCGCCGTCGCGTTCAACTCCATGGCCGACCAGGTCGTCCAGCTCCTCGCCAACGAGCGGGAGCTCGCCGCCGACCTGTCGCACCGGCTGCGCACGCCGCTGACGGTGCTGCGCCTGAACGCCGCGTCGCTGGGGGAGGGCCCGGCGGCCGAGCAGACCCGCGCGGCCGTCGAGCAGCTGGAGCGGGAGGTCGACACGATCATCCGCACGGCGCGGGAGGCCAAGCCGCAGACGACGGCGGCCGGGCCCGGCGCGGGCTGCGACGTCTCGGAGGTCGTACGGGAGCGGATGGCGTTCTGGTCGGCGCTCGCGGAGGACGAGGGCCGTACGGTACGGCTGGCCGGGGTCGAGCGGCCCGTACGGGTCCCGGTCGCCCGCCCCGAACTGGCCGCCGCACTGGACGCGTTGCTCGGCAACGTGTTCCGGCACACCCCGGAAGGCACCGCCTTCGCGGTGGACGTGCACAACGGCGACGACGCGGTGATCGTGCTGGTCTCCGACGCCGGGCCGGGCATCGCCGACCCGGCGGCGGCGCTCGCCCGGGGCAACAGCGGGGCGCGCGACGGCTCGACGGGGCTCGGCCTGGACATCGTGCGCCGGGTCGCGGAGTCCACGGGCGGCGATGTGCGGATCGGCCGGTCGGTGCTGGGTGGCACGGAGGTCCGCGTGTGGCTGGGCCTCGGCGTACGGGGCTCGGGCCCGGCCGCCCGGCGGACGCGCGGGAGGCGCCGGACCCGCCGACGCGGGGCGCCCGCGTGACGGGCCGGAACGGGCCGCTGCCGCAGTCGGCGCCGCGCGCCACGGGCTCGTAGCCGCTACGGCTCCACGCGGGTCAGTTCCTCCATGGATCCGCCGCCCGTGCTGTTGCCGCGCGTGACGTACAGCTTGCCCTCGCCCGCCGGGGTGATGACCATCCGGCCGCGCACCGGGCAGGACGACGTGGAGGGCTCCAGCGGGCTGAGGACCAGCCGGTCGTTGTGCGCGCCCGCCAGGACGGACACCCACACGCAGTCCTTGTGGCGCCCCGCGCCGGTCGCGGTGGCCACCTGCTTGCCGACGTCGCCCTGCTCGATGGTGAGCTTCAGCCGGTCGTCGGCGTGCTTGGCGGGCAGCTGCCACGTGCCGAGGTACTTGGGGTGGACGGCCGTCCGCAGGGCCGTGGACGGTTCGAGTACCGCCTTCGCGCCCTCCATCCGCCAGTCCAGCTTGCCGTCCGTGCGGGCGGCGAGGTCCATCGGCGGCGGGGGCGCGCACTCCTTCCAGTCCTTCGGCACGGCCCGCGTCTTCTGGCCCGCGCCGAGCGTGATCTTCTCGTCGTCCACCGTCCCGAGCGGGCTCTCCCCCTCGCACAGCGCCTTGGCGCCGGTCAGCCGCACCTTGGCGACGGGCGTGTTCTTCTCGCCCTGCTCGATCTCGAACCGGCCGTGCACCCGTTCGCCGGACGCCAGGCGGATCACGCCCTCCCAGGACCCGAGGTACCGGTCGGGGACCGCGCCCTCGATCTTCCTGACCTCGGGCATCGTCTCGGCCTCCTTGTCCGCGAGGATGCCGATGATGATCAGGATGACCGGTACGAGGAGGATGCCGCCCAGCACCGAGCAGGTGACGATCAGCGCGGTGCGCCCGCCGCTGCGGGCCGGGGCGGGCGGCGGCAGGGGCGCGTAGGTCTGCGGGTGCGGGGTGTGCTGGAGGGGCGGCGGCCCGTACGGGGAGTGCTGCACCGGCCCGTACGGGCCGGGCCCCGGGCCGGGCGGGGGCGTGTTCAGCGCGGTCGGCCCGTACGGGGACGGCGCCGGGGTCGGGGCGAGGGCCGTCGCGGGACCGGGCGCGGGCGCCGCCGACTGCGGGTGCTGGGGGTGGTGGTGCGCGTGCTGGTGCTGCGGGGCCTGCGGGGCCTGCCGGGCCGCCTGGGGGGCCTCCGCGTCCAGGAGCCGGGCCGCCCGCTGGCCGAGCTGCGCCAGGAGCGCGCCGGGCAGCCAGGCGCCCGCCGGTTCCGCGTCGCGCGTGGCCTCGACCAGTTCGGCCACCGTCGGCCGCGCCGCCGGGTCCTTGATGAGGCAGGCGCGCACCAGGCCGGCGATCCTCGACGGGACGCCCTCGAGGTCCGGGTCCTCCTGCGCGATCCGGTACAGCACGCTGTGGACGCCGCTGTCGGCGCCGCCGAACGGGGTGCGCCCCGTCGCCGCGTACGCGAGGACCGCGCCCAGGCAGAACACGTCCGACGCCTGGGTGACGCTCTCGCCGCGCACCTGCTCGGGCGACATGAAGCCGGGCGACCCGACCATCACCCCGGTCCGGGTCCGCACGTCGGCGGCGGCGCTCCGCCCGTCCAGGGCGCGGGCGATGCCGAAGTCGATGACGCGCGGCCCGTCGACCGTGACCAGGATGTTCGACGGCTTCAGGTCCCGGTGGACCAGCCCCACCGCGTGGATGGACGCCAGTGCCTGTGAGAGCCCGCTCGCCAGGGCCCGTACGGACGTGTCGGGCAGCGGCCCGTGGTCCCGGTCCACCACCTCGGTCAGCGAAGGCCCCGGTACGTACCCGGTGGCCACCCACGGCACGGCCGCTTCCGTGTCGGCGTCCAGCACCGGGGCGGTCCACTGCCCGCCGACGCGCCGCGCGGCGGCCACCTCCTGGGCGAAGCGGCGCCGGAACTCCTCGTCGCGGGCCAGCTCCTGGAGGACCAGCTTCACGGCGACCGTACGACCGCCCTCGCTGCGCGCGAGGTACACGCGGCCCATGCCTCCGGCGCCGAGGCGGCCGAGGAGACGGTAGGGGCCTATCCACGCGGGGTCTTCAGCGGTGATGGGATGCACCGTCGGATCTTCGCACAGCCGCGCCGACGGGGGTTCCGGGGCCGGGCGCCCGGTCGCGACGCCCCGGCCAGGCCCGACCATTAATCCACGCCGATGCGTTCCTTAAGCGCGGCCTAAGATCCACGACTGCCGCCCTGAACGGGCTTTTTGTCCGGTTCGGGCCCGCTAGCGTCTGCGCCGACCCCACCCCCACACCCCCCACATCCCCACCCCCGAGACCCCCCGACCCCCCACCCGGCAGGACGAGGCAGGCACAGCGATGGGCACAGTGACGCACCGGCGCAGGACCAGCGGCAGGGCGAAGGCGATCGGCGCGCTGGTCGCGGCGGCGCTTGCGGGGGGCGCGGCGTTCGCGTTCACCGGCACGGCGCAGGCGAGCGCGGTGAGCGCCGCGTACACCAGGACCAGCTCCTGGAGCGGCGGTTACACCGGCCAGTACGTCGTCACCAACACGACCGGGCAGGCCCGCTCCGGCTGGACGCTGGAGTTCGACCTCCCGGCCGGGACGCGCCTGCGCTCCCTGTGGAACGGCGAGCACACGGTCGACGGGCGGCACGTCACGGTCAAGCCGTCGGGCTGGAACCGGGAGCTGGCGCCCGGCGCGTCCGTCACGGTGGGCTTCGTCACCGCCGCCGACGGGGCCGCGGCACAAGGCGACCCGACGGGCTGCCTCATCGACCGGGTGAAGTGCTCCGCCGAGCAGGGCCCCACGCCGCAGCCATCCGGCCGTCCCTCCGGACAGCCCACCCCCGCCCCGAGCCCGACCGCCACCGCCGCTCCCACGCCCACGGCCGGCACGACGGTCACGCCGACGCCGACGCCGACGCCGACGCCGACGCCGACGCCGACGGCCACCGGCACCCCGGCGGGCGGCGCCCGGTTCGCGCCGTACGTGGACACCTCGCTCCACCCGGCGTACGACCTGCTGGACACCGTCGAGAAGACCGGCGTCAAGGAGTTCAACCTCGCCTTCATCACCTCCGGCGGCGGCTGCGTCCCGCGCTGGGGCGGCGTCACCGCCCTGGGCGACGACAAGGTGGCCGCGCAGATCGGCGCCCTGCGGGCGAAGGGCGGCGACGTACGGGTGTCCTTCGGCGGCGCCGCCGGGCACGAGCTGGCCCTCGACTGCGCGAACGCCACCGACCTGGCCGCCGCGTACGGGAAGGTCATCGACCAGTACGAGCTGACCAAGGTCGACTTCGACGTGGAGGGCGCGGCCCTGCCCGACACGGCCGCCAACACCCGCCGGGCCCAGGCCATCGCCCGGCTCCAGCAGACCCACCCGGGCCTCGACGTGTCGTTCACGCTGCCGGTCATGCCCGAGGGCCTCACCCAGCCGGGCGTGAACCTGCTCGCCGACGCGAGGAGGAACGGCGTGCGGATCGACGCCGTCAACATCATGGCGATGGACTACGGCCCCGCCTACAGCGCCGACATGGGGCAGTACGCCATCGAGGCGGCGACGGCGACACAGGCGCAGATCAAGGGCGTGCTCGGGCTGTCCGACGCGGCGGCGTGGAAGACGGTCGCCGTCACGCCGATGATCGGCGTCAACGACGTCACGACGGAGATCTTCCGGGTGGACGACGCCACGCAGCTGGTGGACTTCGCCCGGTCGAAGGGGATCGGCTGGCTGTCCATGTGGTCCTCGACGCGCGACAAGCAGTGCGCGGCGGGCGCGGTGCACCACGCCGACCCGACCTGCTCCTCGGTCCTCCAGCAGCCGCTGGCCTTCACCAAGGCGTTCGCCGCGTACCAGTAGCCACTGCGGGCCCCGAAGCCCTGGGACCCGGGCTTCCCGGACCCTCGCACCGGCGCCCCCCGGGCCCCCGCCCCCGTGAACCGCCACCCCCCACACGCGCGCCCCGGCCGTCGACCCCACCCCGGCCGGGGCGCGCTCCCGCGCACGGCCCGTACGGCCCCGCAAGCCCCGCACCCCCGCACGCCCCGGCCGGGCGCGGCGTCCCGGCCGGGCAGGCGGCCCCGGCCGGGTGCGGGCCCGGCGCGGTCAGTCCGCGTCGGCGTCCCGCGCGGGCAGCTCGCCGCTCCTGGCCACGCGCGCGTACCAGTGGGCGCTCGCCTTCGGGGTGCGCTGCTGCGTCGCGTAGTCCACGTGCACGGCGCCGAACCGCTTCCCGTACCCGTACGCCCACTCGAAGTTGTCCAGCAGCGACCACAGGAAGTACCCGCGCACGTCCGCGCCGTCCTCCACCGCGCGGTGCACCGCCTCCAGATGGCCGTGCAGGTAGGCGATGCGCTCCGGGTCGTGGACCGTGCCGTCCGGGCCGACCACGTCCTCGTACGCGGCGCCGTTCTCCGTCACGTACAGCGGCAGCTCCGGGTACTGCCGTGCCAGCCGCGTCAGCAGGTCGTACAGGCCCGACGCGTCCACCGACCAGCCCATCGCGGTCAGCTCGCCCGGCGGCTGGTGGAACACGACCTCGTCCGCGCCCGGCCACGGCGAGAACGCGCCGCCGCCGTGCCCGCCGTCCGCCATGCCCGGCTCGGCGCCGCCGGGGGCCGAGACGACGGTCGGCGTGTAGTAGTTGACGCCCAGGAAGTCCAGCGGCTGGTGGGCCGTCGCCGTGTCGCCGGGCCGGACGAACGCCCAGTCCGTGAGCCGCGCCGTGTCCGCGGGCAGGTCCTCCGGGTACGTGCCGTCGAGCATCGGGCCGAGCCAGATCCCGTTGCCGACCGTGTCGATGCGCCGCGCCGCCTCCACGTCGCCGGGCGCCCGCGTCAGCGGCCTGACCTCGTGGAGGTTGAGGGACACTCCGACCTCGGCGCGCGGCGGGAGGGCCGCGCGCAGCGCCTGCACGGCCAGACCGTGCGCGAGGTTCAGGTGGTGGGCGGCGCGGAGCGCGGCGACCGGGTCCGTGCGCCCCGGCGCGTGCACCCCGGAGCCGTATCCGAGGAACGCGCTGCACCAGGGCTCGTTGAGCGTGGTCCACCGGTCCACCCGGTCGCCCAGCGCGTCGGCGACGAGCGTCGCGTACTCCCCGAACCGTTCCGCCGTGGCGCGCTCCGGCCAGCCGCCGGCGTCCTCCAGCTCCTGCGGCAGGTCCCAGTGGTACAGGGTCAGCGCGGGCCGGATGCCCGCCGCGAGCAGCTCGTCCACGAGCGCCCGGTAGAAGTCGAGGCCCTTCTGCACGGCCGGGCCCCGCCCGGTCGGCTGCACCCGCGACCAGGAGACGGAGAAGCGGTACGCGGTCAGGCCGAGGCCGGCCATCAGCCGGACGTCGTCGCGGAACCGGTGGTAGTGATCGACGGCCACGTCCCCGGTGTGCCCGGCGAACACCTTTCCGGGCGTGTGCGAGAACGTGTCCCAGATGGACGGCGTACGGCCGTCCTCGGCGGCCGCACCCTCGATCTGGTACGCGGCGGTGGCGGTCCCCCACAGGAAACCGGACGGGAACCTGCGGATCGCGGTGAGCGGCCGTGCTTCGGACGCAGTCATAGGAGAGCGCTCCCAACGCGGAGAGGAAAGGGCTACGGAAAGGGGAAACGAGCGACGGGACGACAAGGCGCGCCACGGAGCGACGAGGCGCGCCACGGCAGGGCGGGGCGCGCCACGCGACGGCGGGACGCGCCACGGAGGGCGGAACGCGCCACGGAGGGGCGGCGGACCTGAGGCAGGGCGACGGGCTGCGGGAAGGCGACGGGCCGTGGAAGGGCCGGCCGCCGCCGCGGGGAAGGCCACGGCGGCGGGGCCTGCCGTCAGCTCTTGACGGCGCCCGAGGTGATGCCGCCGACGATGTGCTTGCCCAGCACGGCGAAGACCGCCAGCAGCGGCAGCGTGGAGATCAGCGCGCCGGTCAGCACGATGGCCTGGTTGACCGTGTGGTTGCCGGAGCCGAGTCCGGCCAGGGCGACCTGGAGCGTCGGATTGCCGTCCGGGGTGAGCGCGATGAACGGCCAGAAGAAGTCGTTCCACGCCTGGACGAAGACGAGCATGCCCAGGACGGCCATCGCGGGCCGCGCCACGGGGAACACGACGTGCCAGATGATCCGGAGGCTGTGGGCGCCGTCCACGCGGGCGGCCTCGATCAGTTCGACCGGCAGCGCCTCCAGCAGGTACTGCCGCATGAAGAACACCCCGAACGCCGCCACCAGCGACGGCAGCACGACCGACTGGAGCTGGTCCACCCACCCCAGGTCGGTGATGATCTGGTAGAGCGGGATCACGCTGAGCTGCGGCGGGATGGTCATGGTCGCCACGACCAGGGCGAGCAGGACGTTGCGGCCGCGGAACGGCAGCTTGGCGAAGGCGAACCCGGCGAGCGTGGAGAACACGACCGTGGACGCCGCCACGAGTCCCGCGACGACCGTCGTGTTGATCAGCGCCTCGCCCATGTCGACCTGGTTCCAGGCGAAGGTGAGGTTCTCGAACAGCCGGGGCCCGGGCAGCAGCGGGGCCGGTGCCTCGACGACCCGCTCGCCCGAGTGGGAGGCGGCGACGAGGTTCCAGTACAGCGGGAAGAGTGACACCAGGGCGGCGAGCCCGAGCAGGACGTAGGTGACGGGTCCGGCGTGGTGCTGCCGCCCGGCGGTCTGCTTCAGCTTCATGGGTCAGCCCTCCAGCTTCCGGCGGTTGACGCGGGCGGCGAGCAGCCGCAGGCCGCCGATGAGCAGCAGGAGCAGCAGCATCACCCAGGCGATGGCCGACGCCTGGCCCAGCGCTCCGGTCACCCAGCCCTTCTCGTACATGAGCAGGCTCAGCGTCTGGAACTGGTTGCCGCTGCCGCCGCTGACGCCCAGGCTGCCGCCGAACAGCATCGGCTCACCGAACAGCTGGGTCGCGCCGATGGTCGAGACGACGATGGTGAAGAGGATGGTGGGGCGGATGGACGGGATGGTGACGCTGATGAACTGCCGCCAGCGTGACGCCCCGTCGAGCGAGGCCGCCTCGTACAGGTCCTGCGGGACGGCCTGCATCGCGGCGAGGTAGATCAGCGCGTTGTAGCCGGTCCACCGCCAGGTCACGATCACCGAGATGGCGATCTGCGCGGGCCACTTGGACGACTCCCAGCTGACCGGTTCGAAGCCGACCCAGCCGAGCACGGTGTTGATCAGCCCGTAGTCGCTGTTGAACAGCTGGGCGAAGACGAGCGTCGCGGCGGCGATGGAGGTGGCGTACGGGGCGAGGACGGCGACCCGGAAGAAGCCGCGGCCGCGCAGCTTGTAGTTGAGCAGGTGCGCCAGGCCCAGCGCCATGAGGAGCTGCGGCACGGTGGAGATGACGCCGATGGTGAAGGTGTTGGCCAGCGCGTTCCAGAAGAAGTCGCTGTCCCACAGGGCGGTGTAGTTGTCGAAGCCGCGCCACTCGGCCTCGCCGCCCAGCTCCACCCGGTGCAGCGAGAGCCACCCGGTGTAGATCAGCGGGAACAGCCCGAACGCGGCGAAGCAGAGGAAGAACGGCGCGACGAACGCGTACGGCGTCGCCTTCAGGTCCCACCGGTACAGCCGGCTGCGCCACCCGGCACGCACCGGGACGGGCGGAGGTTTCGGTGGTGCGGAGGGGGTGGCCACGGGAGCGTCGTCCTTCCAGGGGGATGCGGAGTGAGCTGCTGCGGGGGCTCGGGGCGGTGCGGTCCGGAACGGGCGGGTGCCTTGACCGGGGCGGTGCTGTCGGGGCCGTACGCGCCGAGGCGCGGCGTCCGGGGCACCACCCACGGGGCAACGGGCCAGTTCCGGGCACCGCCGTGGGGCGTAGGGGCGCACCGCCCCGGGGGTGTTCGGGGGGTGCGCCCCCGGGGCCCAGGGGGCGGGCGGCCCACGGGGCCGGGGGGCGCGCCGCCCATGGGCCCAGGGCCCACGGCGCGGGCGCGGGGCCCAGGGGAGGTGCCGCCCCGGCACGGGGCACCGGGGCGGCGCCCCGGTTACTTGGCGATCTTGTCGTCGATCAGCTTCTTCACCGTCGCCCAGGCGGCGTCCGGCGCCGTCCCGCGCTGCTCCACGTCAAGGATCCCGTTGTCCGTCAGGAACGTCTTGACCTGCCCGTCCCACCGGCTGACCGGCGCCGGGGTGATCCCGGCCGCGGCCGACGAGTAGATCTTCCCGACGGGCGTGTCCCCGAAGTACGGGATCTTCGCGTTCTGGACGGCGGGCGAGTCCAGCGTGTCCTTGGTGGACGGGATGTTGCCGTTCACGCCGAAGACCTTGGCGTGCTGCTCGGGCGCCGTCAGCCACGCGGCGAGCTTCGCGGCCTCCTCGGCGTGCTTGCCGGCCTTCGGTACGGCGAGGAAGGAGCCGCCCCAGTTGCCCGCGACGGGCGGCGCGGCGATGTCCCACTTGCCCTGGTTGGCGGGCCCGGCCTGGTCCTTGATGATGCCGGTCATCCAGGACGGGCAGGCGACGGTGGCGAACCGGGAGTTCTTGAAGCCGGCGTTCCACGTGCCCTTCTCGTCGAACTGGCGCAGCTTCGCGGTCATCCCGCCCTGCGCGGCCTCCACGGCGAGGTTCCAGGCGGTCTTGACGCCGGGGCTGTTCTCCCAGTCGAGTTCGCCCTTGTCGTTGGCGTACTGCTGGGGCTGGCTGGACAGGACGGCGTTGAACAGGCCGCTGGCGGAGTCGTGGAAGGCGGTCCCGGCGGGCGCGTTGCGCTGGTACGTCTTGCCGGTGGCGACGAACTTCGCCCAGTCGCCCGCCCACAGCCTGGCGACCTGCTCGCGGTCGGTGGGCAGTTTGGCCTTGGCGAAGAGGTCCTTGTTGTAGCAGATGGCCATGGGGCCGATGTCGGTGCCGAGGCCGATGACCTTGCCGTCGGCGGTGGTGGCCTGCTTGACCTTCCAGTCGAGGAAGGCGCCCAGGTCGGCGCCGCCGGTCTTCGACAGGTCCACCCACTTGCTGCCGAGGGTGGGGCCGGTCGCCTCGGCGATGTAGCCGACCTCGACGGCCTGGATGTCGGCGAGGCCGCTGTTGCGGGAGAGGCGCAGCTTGAGGGTGTCCCAGTACTTCTGGCCGTCGGCGACGTTCGACTCGACGATCTTGATGTGCGGGTTCAGCTTCTCGTACTCGGCGTAGAGCTTGGCGCCGTTCTCGTTGTCGTAGCCGAACGAACCGAAGGTGCCGATCCGCAGGGTGATCTTCCCGCCGCCGTCCGCGGCGGAGTCGTCGTCCCCGCCGTCGCCGCACCCGGCGATCAGGGCCGCGCAGGCCATGAGGGCGGTCGCCGCGAGCGCGCGGCGGCGGCGTCTGCCGGGCAGGTCGGGGGTGCTGCTGGTAGTGCGCATTCTCCACTCTCCTCGTCCAGGGCGGTGGTGCTGGTCGTGCGCCGGGTGGCGGGCGGGGCCATGGCCCGGCGGTCCCGCGCCCGCTCGCGGGGGCGGGTCTTCCTGATGGATGCGGACGGCGTGCGGCGGCTCGGTCGGGCGCCGGTCGGGCAGGGGGCGGGGTACGCCCGGGAAGAGCTCATGGGAGCGCTCCCACATCGCTATGCCCGGAAGGTTGCTGCCTGGCGGGTGCGGGTGTCAAGAGATGAACGCCGATTGCCCGGTTCGGAGTTGCGGGACGTCCGCAGTGCGGTGCCCGCCTTCGGTTCCTCAAGGCGACCGCTGGAGCCGTACGCCACGATCCGCTACGTTGGGAGCGCTCCCACCACCCAGGGTCAGGTCCTGGGCCTCCCGCTGAGGCCGGGGAGCGGTGCAGGCTCTAGGTTGGCTGCATCGACACTGGACGGGAGACGTGACGCCATGGCGGTGAACGGACGGCAGGGCGGCAGGCCCACCCTGGAGGAGGTCGCGGCCCGGGCCGGCGTCGGCAGGGGCACGGTGTCCCGCGTGATCAACGGTTCGCCCCGCGTCAGCGACCGTGCGAAGGCGGCGGTCTCCCAGGCGATCGCCGAGCTCGGCTACGTGCCGAACCGCGCCGCCCGCGCGCTGGCGGGGGCCCGTACGGACGCGGTGGCCCTGGTGATCCCGGAGACGGAGGCGCGGCTGTTCGCGGAGCCGTACTTCCTCGACATCATCCGCGGTGTGAGCGCCGAACTGGGCGACGCGGACAAGCAGTTGCTGCTCACGCTGATCCGGTCCGACCAGGAGCGGCAGCGCTTCGAGCAGTACCTGGCGGCGCAGCGCGTGGACGGGGTGCTGCTCGTGTCGGTGCACGCGGACGACCCGCTGCCGGACGTGGTGCGGGGCCTGGACATCCCGGCCGTCCTCAACGGCCGCCGCTCGGAGGAGGAGCCGGTGGCGTACGTGGACTCCGACAACGTGGGCGCGGGCTGCTCGGCGGTGGCGCACCTGGCGGAGCGCGGCCGCCGCCGGATCGCCACGATCACGGGCCCGCTCGACATGTACGTGGCCCGCTGCCGCCTCGACGGCTACCGGCAGGGCCTGGCGGCGGCGGGGCTCGCGGCCGACGAAGCGCTGGTCGCCGCCGCCGACTTCACCGAGGAGGGCGGCCGCCGGGCCATGCGCGGGCTGCTGGAGCGGTGCCCGGACCTGGACGCGGTGTTCGCGGCGTCGGACGTGATGGCGGCGGGCGCCCGGGTGGCGCTGCGCGAGGCGGGGCGGCGCGTCCCGGACGACGTGGCGCTGATCGGCGTGGACGACTCGGCGGTGGCCCGCCACATGGACCCGCCGCTGACGAGCGTGCGCCAGCCGATCGAGGAGATGGGCCGCGTGATGGCCCGCGTACTGCTCCAGGAGATCGCCGGTGCGGAGGCGGAGCCGCGGCGGCTGGTGCTGCCGACGGAACTGGTCGTACGCGAATCGGCCTGACGCCCGGCCCGGCGCCGGCCGGAGGCGGCACCCTGTCGCGGGGTGCTCGACGAAGCGCAATCCACCGTTGCCCCTCCCGCCCGGCCGTCGAGCCGGTCGCGCCCGGCACGCGGGGAGGGCAACCCCCGACATGGGCTACTCAACTTTGACTAGTCTGTCGGCATGGGAGAGCAGACCGTTCCGATCCTGCCGTGCCGGGACCTCCGTCCCGTCCTCGACTTCTACACCGCCCTCGGCTTCGAGGTGACCTTCCGGCAGCTGAGCCCCAACCCGTACGCCGTCGTGCGCCGGGGCGGCGTCCAGCTGCACTTCTTCGCCATGCGGCGCTACGAGCCCGCCGAGTCGTACAGCACCTGCCTCGTACGCACCGACGACATCGACGTGCTGCACCGGGAGTTCCGCGCCGGACTGAAGGCGGCGTACGGGCGGATACCCGCGCGGGGCCTGCCGCGCATCGGGGCGCTGCGCACCGCCTCGCACGGGGTGCGGCAGTTCCTGATGACCGACCCGGGGGGCAACTGCGTGCGCGTCGCGCAGGGCCTCGGCGGGGACCAGCACCACCGGCCCGCTCCGGAGGGCACGTTCGCCCGCGCGCTGCACCACGCCGCGCTGTTCGCCGACTCGCGGGAGGACCCGGCCGCCGCGGCTCGCGTCATCGACCGCGCGTTCGCGGCGGCGGAGGAGGAGCCCACGCCCGTACAGGCGCTGCGGCTGCTCGTGCTGCGCGCCGACGCGGCCCGGCGCCTCGGCGACGAACGCACCGCCGCCGACTGCCTCACGCGGGCGCGGGCCGTCGGGCTGAGCGGCGCCGAGCGGGAGGAGGTGTACGACGCCCTCCGGCGGCTGGGTGAGCTGCTGGAGGAGTGAGGGTCCGTGAGGGGCCGCTCGCCCCGGCTCCGGGGGCGAGCGCCGCTCGGGCGCGCCCGGGGGTGGGTGCCCCTCGGGCGGGCCCGCTGGTCAGGGCGCACCGAGCAGTGCCGCCACGGCCGCGCGGGCGTGGCGGGCCGGGGCCGGGTCGCCGCTGATGCCCGCCGTCACGATCGCCCCCTCGGCGAGGAGGAAGACCGGTTCGGCCACCGGCACCCCCGTGGCGGCGACCCACTCGGCGATCTGGTCGTGGAACGCCCGCTTGTGCGCGCGGACCTCGGCCAGCACCGCCTGGGAGGAGGAGCCGAGCTCCCCGTGGACGTTGACCCAGGCGCACCCCCGGAAGCCGGGCGTCCCGAACCACTCGGCGAGCCAGTCGAAGACCGCGAGCACCCGCTCCCGCGGGTCCTGGACCTGCTCGACGCGGGCGGCCAGTTCGCCCCTCCACCGCTGGTCGCGCCGCCGGAGCACCGCCACCACCAGGTCCTCCTTCGCCGCGAACATCCGGTAGATCCGCTTCAGCGGCAGGCCGGACGCCGCGCGCACCTCGTCCATCCCGACGGCCTGGATGCCCCGCTCGTAGAAGAACCGCTCGGCCGTGTCGAGCAGCGCCTCGCGGTCCAGGCGGTTCTGCTCCTCGGTGATCGGGGCCGGCATCCGGGGCTCCTTGACGTAGAGAACGATCGTTCCCTACCTTAGTCCGCACCAGTGGAGAACGAGCGTTCTCTACATCTCGGGAGGTCACCGTGCCGGAAGATCGTCCGCCGTACCCGCCGTTCGACCGGGAGTCGGCCCTGCGGAAGGTCCAGGCCGCCGAGGACGCGTGGAACACCCGCGACCCGAGGCGCGTGGCGCTCGCCTACACACCGGACTCGGTGTGGCGGAACAGGGACGTGTTCCTCCAGGGCCGAGAGGAGATCGTCGCCTTCCTGACCCGCAAGTGGGAGCGGGAGCGGGACTACGCGCTCCGCAAGAGCCTGTGGGCGTTCGACGGCGACCGGATCGCCGTCCGCTTCCAGTACGAGTGGCGCGACGCGGACGACCAGTGGTGGCGCAGCTACGGCAACGAGCTGTGGGAGTTCGACGAGCGCGGCCTCATGCGGCGCCGCGAGGCGAGCATCAACGACACCGCCATCGCCGAGGCCGACCGGCGCATCCACGGCCCCCGGCGCGCGGACGAGCACGGGACCGACATCCCGCTCCGGTAGCGCCCGCCTGCGCCCCCGCCCCGAGCTCCCGTTCCCGCGCCGGGCCGCCCCGTTCCCGCGCCGGGCCGCCCCGTTCCCGCGCCGGGCCGCCCCGCTCCCGGCCGCGTGGCCGGGGAGGGGGGCCGGGACACGACCTAGGGCGTCTCTTTCGGATCATGCCTAAACGGCGTCGTCCTCCGCGCGCACCCAGATCAGCTGCGCGTCGCTCAGCGGGGGGTCGAACCCTTCCGGGAACATCAGCATCAGTGGTTGCGGCCACATGCTCTCGGGCCCGTGCTCTTGGCAGTGCAGGGCGATGACATGCGGCCCTTCCCCACAGGACTCGTGCCAGTAGGGGCGGTCATGGGCCTGGCAGAAGTACCCGAACCTGTAGCAGCTGTCCTCATTGCTCGGCTCGTAGAAGCCGGGATCACGGACGATCTGGGTTACCGGCTCCTGCCGATTGAACCGGGGGATGGGCCGGGGATCACGCCACAGCAGTCGGGGAGGAAGCACGAGCTCATCCTGTACCGAGGCCGTCCCGTTCGGATCACCGGGTCGTTGGTCCGGTCATGTCGTTGACTGATGTGCAGTGGCCGCGGATCGAGCCGCTGCTTCCGGACGGGACTCAGCGACGTGGCGGGCGGTGGCGTGATCACCGGCAGGTGATCGAGGCGATCGCCTGGAAGTACCGGACGGGCTCGCCCTGGGAGGACATGCCCTCCGAGTCCGGTTCGTGGAAGGGCGTCTACACCCGCTTGCGGAAGTGGGCGCTCGACGGCGCCTGGGAGCGGGTGTTCACCGCTCTGCTCGCCCAAGCGGACGCCGACGGGGATCTCGGTTGGGTCGTCGCGGTCGACTCAACTGTCGTCCGCGCCCATCAGCACGCTGCCGGCGCCCGTAAGAAGGGGCTCTGGCCGGCGAGCCAGAAGACCATGCCCTCGGCCGTTCCCGTGGCGGACTGACCACCAAGGTCCACTTGGCGGCGGACGACCGCTGTCGGCCTCCCGCTTTCGTGCTGACCCCCGGACAGGCAGGTGACGCACCCGCATTTGAACGGGTCATGGCCACAATCCGGGTGCCTCGCCCACTCGGGCGGCCTCGGGTGAGACCGGCCATGGTCCTGGCGGACAAAGCCTATTCCCCCCGCGCGATCCGTGATCACCTCCGCAGACGCGGCATCCGGGCCGTCATCCACCAGTCCTCCGGCCCGATGGCCAGCCGAAAGCGTCGAGGCCGCCACGGCGGAAGGCCGCCGGGCTTCGACAAGGCTGCCGACAGGCAGCCGAACACCGTGGAACGGTGCATGAACAAAGCTCAAGAGTGGCGCGGCCTTGCCACCCGATACGACAAGACCGCGACCATCTACCAGGCCGGCCTGCACCTCGCGGGCATCCTCATCCGGGCCGCGCGGTGATCCGAAAGAGACCGCCTAGGCGGGACGCGCGTACGGGCGCGTGATGATCTCCATGTTGTGCCCGTCGGGGTCGTCGAAGTACGCGCCCCGGCCGCCGAAGAGGCGGTTGATCCGGCCGGGCTCGGTGTGGTGCGGGTCGGCGTAGTACGTCACGCCCGCCGCCTGCAGCCGGTCGATCATCGTGTCGAACTCCTCGTCCGGCACGAGGAACGCGTAGTGCTGCGACGCGACGGGACCTTCGGCGGCGTAGAAGTCCAGCGTCACGCCGTTGCCCGTGTCCACGGGGATGAACGGCCCGAACGGCGCGCCCACCTCCAGCCCGAGGACTCCGGCGAGGAACTCGGCGGACGCCTGCTTGTCGGAGGCGTGGACGACGGTGTGGTTGAGATCAGCGGTCAAGGAACACTCCAGGACTGGGCAGGGGTATGGATGTCAGCGGCGGCGCGCTTCCGCATGCGCGCGCGGCATCCCGGCGGGCCCCTGGCCCACCCGGCCCTCACGAAGAGGCCGGGGACTTCCCTCGCTCATGGCCCATGGCCGACCCGGCAGTCACCCGTCGACCCTAACCACCCCGGCCGCCCCGCACCACGTGTTTCCAGCCGACATCGCGGCATGGTTGGGGCCCCCGCCCCCGGGTCTGGACCACACCGGGGGCGGAGGCTCGTTCAGGGGCGGAGCGTCAGAGCGCCGGGTGGGCGTTCTTCAGCAGCTCCTGGAACTGGGCCGAGAACCAGTGGCCCGAGATGGGCGCGTCCGGCAGGGCGCCCGACATGTTGTTGTTGTTCCGCGGGTTGCCCGGGTACGTCGGGTCGCACATCCGGTCGAAGCCCTTGCCCTCGGTGTTCGGGATGGGCTTGCTCGACCCGTCGGACTCGCCCGGGGGCTTCATCCACACGTACGCGTCGATGCCCGGCTCCGGGTTGGCCCGGGGCCGCTCGCCGAGACCCGCGCCGGCCTGGTTGCACCAGTTGCCGAGGTGGATGCGACGGTCGTAGCGGCCGCCGTCCACGTACGCGTCGACGCTCGTCGTCGCGCCCGGGCCGCTGGGCCGGGCCGTGCCGCCCCAGCCGTTGCGGGACGTGTCGATGAGCATGCCGAGCTTCGGGTCGAAGCCGATGCGCACCAGCTCGTTGCGCATGGCCTGCGCGTACGACAGCTCGTCCGTGTACCGGTTCCAGTCGATCCACTTGGAGGTGCGCACCGACTGGCCGTTGACCGTGTCGTTGACGGTGAAGTGGTCCTCCTTCAGGGCGCTGTAGTTGGCCGTGTTGACGATGAAGCCGTGGACGTTGGCGACCGTGGAGCCCTCGGCCGTCGCCGCCTGCTTGAAGATCTGGGCGGAGGCGCCGAAGTTGTCGTCCCAGCCCAGCCAGCCGTGGTGCCCGGCGTCCACGTAGTTGTAGACGTTCTTGACGGCGCCGAGCTTGGCCAGCGCGTACCCGACGCCCTTGACGTAGTTGCCGTTCGCCTTCATGACGTCGCAGTTCGGCGTGGCGGTCGGGCGCGGGGTGACGTTCGTGACCAGGTTCGGGAGGCTGTCGATCTCGACGGTGGTGACGATCCGCAGGCCCGCGTACTTCGGGTCGGCGAGGATCTGCGCGATCGGGTCGATGTACTCCGTCTTGTAGCGGTCGATCTCCGTCGGGCCCAGCTCGCCGTTGGAGGCGAGGGCGGCGCAGTCGCGGCCCGGCAGGTTGTAGATGACCAGCTGGATCGCGAGTTCGCCGTTGCCCTTCTGGCGCAGCGCCTCGTCCAGGTGGTCGCGCAGGCCCATGCCGCCGTTGACGCCGTTGATGGCGGCGATCCGGTCCAGCCAGACACCCGTGGGCTGGTTGGAGACCTTCGTGCCACCCGGCTCGGCGGCGGCCTTCGCGGACCACTCGGGGTTCACGTACACCTTGGCGCCCGCGTACGGGTTGTCCACGCGGTCGCCGACCGGCGGCGGGTCGGTGGGCGGCGGGTCCGTCGGCCCGGTCGCGCCGTTGCAGACGACGCCGTTCAGCTTGAACGTGGCCGGGACGGCGTTGGTCCCGCTGTACGAGGCGTTGAACCCGAACGTCGCCGACGCGCCGGTCGCGAGCGAGCCGTTCCACGACACGTTCTTCGCGGTGACGGCCGCGCCGGACTGGGTGATCCCGGCGTTCCAGTGCTGCGTGACCTTCTGGTCGCCGCCGAACGACCACTCCAGCGTCCAGTTGCCGACCGGGTCGCCGGTGTTGGTGACGGTGACGTTCGCGCCGAAGCCGTTGCTCCACTGGCTGGTGACCGCGTAGTCCACCTTGCAGCCCGGGGCGGCGGCCCCGGCGGGGGAGGACAGGGCGGTCGCGGTGGCCCCGGCGGTGGCGATCAGGGTGCAGGCGGCGAGCACGGCCGTCCTGCGGCGGCGCGGAGGGGGTTGGGGGGTGGTGTGGGTGACGGAAGTGGTGCTGGTGCGGCTCATGGGGGTGGGGTTTCCTCTCTGGGGATGGGAACGCCCCGGCGCCTCGGCGTCACGGCGTTCCGGTGCGGTGGTGCGGTGGTGCGGTGGTGCTCTGGTGCTCGGTGTCCCGGCGTCGCCGTGGCCCGGTTCCCCGGACGCCCGGGGTCGCCCCGGACGCCCGTGCGGCCCGGTCGCCCGTGGTCCGGGCGGTCCTGGCGGTCCGGGTGGCCCCGGTCGCCCGTGGGTCCGGGCGGTCCGGGCGGTCAGGCCACGCCCCGTCGGCGCACGGCGGGGCCGTGGCCCGCGGGGTGCGGGTCTCGGGGGCTGGGCACGGGGATGCCGTCGTAGCCGCCGATCAGCGCGGTACCGGGTGTTTCCAGGGGCGGGCCGGGCCTGGTCGGGACCCGGCGCCCTGGCGATCAAGGCGCGTGCATGACAACACGCCGACGGGAATGGAAGCGCTCCCACTGGTGCCGCCGACCGTAGCGCCGCCCCGCCGTCAGGCAACAGAGGGTGGGCCGACTTTTTCTTTCGAACTTCTTCGACTCTTCAAGCACCTTGACCCCGCTTCGCCCCCTCCCCATAGTGGGAGCGCTCCCACTGGTTCAAGGCTTGTCACCCCCACCTCCTGCCCCACTGAGCCGCTAGGAGAGACACCCGCATGTCGCCAGGACCACGTACGCGTCACCGGGGCCGGCTGACCACCGCCCTGGCCGCGGTCCTCGCCCTTCCCCTGGGCATGACCGCGGCCGCCGAATCCCCCGCCGAGGCACGCGCCGCAGCGGCCGTGCAGTGCGGCGTCGACTACAAGACCAACGACTGGGGGTCCGGCTACACCGCCGAGCTGACCCTCACCAACCGGGGCACCGAGCCCATCGACGGCTGGACCCTCCGCTACGACCAGACCGGCAACCAGCAGCTGACCAACGGCTGGAACGGCACCTGGACCCAGTCCGGCAAGACCGTCACCGTCACCAACACGGGCTGGAACCGGACCGTCGCCGCGGGCCAGGCGGTCACCACCGGCGCCCAGTTCACCTACAGCGGCGCCAACGCCGCACCCACCACCTTCACCGTCAACGGCACCGTCTGCGGGGCCGCCCACCAGCCGCCCATCGCCGTGCTGACCAGCCCCGCGCCCGGCGCCACCTACACCGCCGGGGACCCGGTCCCGCTGGCCGCCACCGCCGCGGCCGCCGACGGGGCCACCATCGGCAAGGTCGAGTTCTACGACGACACGACCCTGCTCGGCACCGACACGACGTCGCCGTACACCTTCACCGCCCAGGGCCTCGCCCCCGGCACCCACTCGCTCTACGCGAAGGCGTACGACAGCCGGGGTGCCGCCGCCGAATCGGCGCCCGTCGGCATCACCGTCGCCGCGGGCCCGGCCCTCGTGGCGACCCCGGCCCAGCTCCCCGTACGGCAGGGGCAGTCGGCCACCTTCGACGTGAAGCTCTCCACCCGCCCGGCCGCGAACGTCACGGCCACCGTCGCCCGCACCTCGGGCACCACGGCCCTCACCGCCGCCCCCGGGACGCTCACCTTCACGCCGGCCAACTGGAACACCGCCCAGAAGGTGACCGTCACCGCCGCCGCGTCCGGCACCGGATCGGCGGTCTTCGCCGTGACCGCCCCCGGCCACACGAAGGCGGAGGTCACCGCCACCCAGCTGGACGGCGACTCCACGTACGACGCGCGGTTCCTGGCCATGCACGCCAAGATCACCGACCCGGCGAACGGCTACTTCTCGCCCGAGGGCATCCCGTACCACTCCGTCGAGACGCTCATCGTCGAGGCGCCGGACCACGGACACGAGACGACGTCCGAGGCGTACAGCTACCTCATCTGGCTCCAGGCCATGTACGGCAAGGTCACCGGCGACTGGAGCAAGTTCAACGGCGCGTGGGACACCATGGAGAAGTACATGATCCCCACCCACGCGGACCAGCCGACCAACGACAAGTACAACGCCTCGAAGCCCGCCACCTACGCGCCGGAGCACGACCTGCCGTCGCAGTACCCGGCGCGCCTCGACGGCGGCGTCCCGACGGGTTCCGACCCGATCGCCGGTGAGCTGAAGGCCGCGTACGGCACCGACGACGTGTACGGCATGCACTGGCTCCAGGACGTGGACAACGTGTACGGCTTCGGCAACGAGCCCGGCAAGTGCTCCGCCGGTCCCTCGGCCACGGGACCGTCGTACATCAACACCTTCCAGCGCGGCCCGCAGGAGTCCGTCTGGGAGACCGTCACCCACCCGACCTGCGACAACTTCACCTACGGCGGGCCCAACGGCTACCTGGACCTGTTCACCGGTGACGCCTCCTACGCCAAGCAGTGGAAGTTCACCAACGCCCCCGACGCCGACGCCCGCGCCGTCCAGGCCGCCTACTGGGCCGACATCTGGGCCAAGGGGCAGGGCAAGGGCTCCGCGGTCTCCGGCGTCGTCGCCAAGGCCGCCAAGATGGGCGACTACCTGCGGTACTCGTTCTTCGACAAGTACTTCAAGAAGGCCGGGAACTGCGTCGGCGCCACCACCTGCCCCGCCGGGACCGGCAAGGACAGTGCCCACTACCTGATGTCCTGGTACTACGCCTGGGGCGGCGCCACCGACACCTCCGCGGGCTGGGCCTGGCGCATCGGCTCCAGCCACGCCCACAGCGGCTACCAGAACCCGCTCGCCGCGTACGCGCTCAGCGAGTACGCACCGCTGAAGCCCAAGTCGCCGACCGGCGCGCAGGACTGGGCGAAGAGCCTGGACCGGCAGGTCGAGTTCTACCGCTGGCTCCAGTCCGCCGACGGCGCCATCGCGGGCGGCGCCACCAACAGCTGGCAGGGCCGCTACGCCACGCCGCCGGCCGGGACGCCCACCTTCTACGGCCTCTTCTACGACGAGAAGCCCGTCTACCACGACCCGCCGTCCAACCAGTGGTTCGGCTTCCAGGCGTGGTCGATGGAGCGGGTCGCCGAGTACTACCACCAGAGCGGTGACGCCCTCGCCAAGAGCGTCCTCGACAAGTGGGTGGACTGGGCCCTGTCGGAGACCACCGTCAACCCGGACGGCACGTTCCGCTTCCCGTCCACCCTCCAGTGGTCGGGCAAGCCCGACACGTGGAACCCGGCGTCGCCGGGCGCCAACGCGGGCCTCCGCGTCACCGTCGCGGACTACACCAACGACGTCGGCGTGGCCGCCGCGTACGCCAAGACCCTGACGTACTACGCCGCCAAGTCCGGCGACGCGGACGCCAAGCGGGTCGCGAAGGCGCTCCTCGACGGCATGTGGCAGCACCACCAGGACCCGCTGGGCATCGCCGTCCCGGAGACCCGCGCCGACTACAACCGGTTCGACGACCCGGTGCACGTGCCGAGCGGCTGGACCGGCGTCATGCCGAACGGCGACCGGATCGACTCCACGTCCACGTTCGCCTCGATCCGCTCCTTCTACCAGGACGACCCCGCCTGGTCGAAGGTCGAGGCCTACCTGAAGGGCGGCGCCGCGCCGGTCTTCACGTACCACCGCTTCTGGGCGCAGGCGGACATCGCCCTCGCCATGGGTTCGTACGCGGAGCTTCTCGAATAGCCCCGCGCTGACTCCGCGTACGTCACCAGCCGGGTGGGCCGCGCCCGTGGCCCACCCGGCTTCCGTCTGCGTACGACCGCACGCCCGGCGCATCCCGTACGCGCGCGCCCTCGTACGCCCCGCACGTCCCCGTGACGCCCTCGTCGTCCCCCTCCGAGAGGAGCACCGTGCGCACGAAGTGGAACCTGTTCACCGGACTGGCCCTGGCGGCCGCCCTGCTCACCGCCGCCCCGCCCCCGGCCGCCGAGGCCAAGCCCCCACCGGCCCCCGCCCCCGCGCCGCTCGCCGCCGACACGTACGCCTGGAAGAACGTGCGCATCGACGGCGGCGGCTTCGTCCCCGGCATCGTCTTCAACCGCTCCGAGAAGAACCTCGCCTACGCCCGCACCGACATCGGCGGCGCCTACCGCTGGCAGCAGTCCACCAAGACGTGGACGCCGCTGCTCGACCACATCGGCTGGGACCGCTGGGGCCACACGGGCGTCGTCAGCCTCGCCACCGACGCGGTGGACCCCGACCGCGTGTACGCCGCCGTCGGCACGTACACCAACAGCTGGGACCCCGGCAACGGCGCCGTCCTGCGCTCGACCGACCGGGGCGCGACCTGGCGGACCGCCGACCTGCCGTTCAAGCTCGGCGGCAACATGCCGGGCCGCGGCATGGGAGAGCGCCTCGCCGTCGACCCGCACCGCAACAGCGTCCTCTACCTCGGCGCGCCCAGCGGCCACGGCCTGTGGCGCTCCACCGACTCCGGCGCCACCTGGTCGAAGGTCACCGCCTTCCCCAATCCCGGGAACTACGCCCAGGACCCGTCCGACACCAGCGGTTACTCCTCCGACAACCAGGGCATCGTCTGGGTCACCTTCGACGAGTCCACCGGCACGCCCGGCAACGCCACGAGGACCATCTACGTGGGCGTCGCCGACAAGGAGAACGCCGTCTACCGCTCCACCGACGCGGGCGCCACCTGGACCAGGCTGCCCGGACAGCCCACCGGGCTCCTCGCCCACAAGGGCGTCCTCGACGCGGTGAACGGTCGGCTGTACCTGGCGTACAGCGACACCGGCGGCCCGTACGACGGTACGGACGGCGCGGTCTGGCGGTACGACACGAAGACAGGCGCCTGGCGGGACATCACGCCCGACGCCGACCCGTACTACGGCTTCAGCGGCCTGAGCCTGGACCGGCAGCGGCCCGGCACCGTCATGGTGACCGGCTACAGCTCCTGGTGGCCCGACACGCAGATCTTCCGGACCTCCGACAGCGGGGCGACCTGGACCCGGGCGTGGGAGTTCACCTCGTACCCCAGCCGCACCAACCGCTACACGATGGACGTGTCCTCCTCCCCGTGGCTGGGATGGGGCGCGCAGCCGTCGCCGCCCGAGGAGTCCCCGAAGCTCGGCTGGATGACGGAGGCCCTGGAGATCGACCCGTTCGACTCGAACCGGATGATGTACGGCACCGGGGCGACCGTCTACGGCACCGAGAACCTCACCCAGTGGGACACCGGCGGAAAGATCACCATCAAGCCGATGGTCCAGGGCCTGGAGGAGACGGCCGTCAACGACCTGGTGTCCCCGCCGTCCGGCGCCCCGCTGATCAGCGCGCTCGGCGACATCGGCGGCTTCCGCCACACGGACCTCACCAAGGTCCCGTCGGTGATGTTCACCTCCCCGAACTTCACCAGCTCCACCAGCCTCGACTACGCGGAGGCCAAGCCGGACACGGTCGTCCGCGTCGGGCACCTCGACTCGGGCCCGAGGATCGCGTTCTCCACGGACAACGGCGCCAACTGGTTCGCCGGGCAGGAGCCACCGGGCGTCTCGGGCGGCGGCACGGTCGCCGCGGCGGCGGACGGCAGCCGGTTCGTGTGGAGCCCGGACGGGACCGGGGTGCACACGACGAGCGGCTTCGGCGGCGCGTGGACCGCGTCGCGCGGCATCCCGGCGGGCGCCGTCGTGGAGTCCGACCGGGTGGACCCGAAGCGGTTCTACGGCTTCAAGTCCGGGACGTTCTACGTCAGTACGGACGGCGGCGCGACCTTCACCGCCGCGGCGACCGGCCTGCCCGCCTCGGGACCCGTCCGCTTCAAGGCGGTGCCCGGCCGGGCCGGTGACATCTGGCTCGCGGGCGGCGCCACCGGCTCGTACGGGCTGTGGCGCTCCACCGACGCGGGCGCCACGTTCACGAAGGTCCGGGGCGTGGAGGAGGCCGACACGATCGGCTTCGGCAAGGCCGCGCCGGGCGCGTCGTACGACACGCTCTACACGAGCGCGAAGATCGGCGGCGTACGCGGCATCTTCCGCTCCACGGACGAGGGCGCGAGCTGGACGCGGATCAACGACGACGCCCACCAGTGGGGCTGGACCGGCGCTGCCATCACGGGCGACCCGCGGATCTACGGGCGGGTGTACGTCGCCACGAACGGCCGGGGCATCGTCTACGGCGACACGGCCGGCACGCCCACGGACCCGCCGGGCCCCACGGACCCGCCGGGCCCCACGGACCCGGCGTCGTGCGAGGCCACGTACAAGGTGACCAACCAGTGGCAGGGCGGCTTCCAGGCCGATGTGACGGTCAGGAACACCGGCTCGGCCGCCTGGGACGGCTGGCGCGCCGGATGGACGTTCCCCGACGGGCAGCGCGTCACCCAGGGCTGGAACGCCGAGTACGCCCAGGCGGGCGCGGACGTGGCCGTCACCAACGCGGGCTGGAACGGGCGGGTCGCGCCGGGCGGGACGGTCGCGTTCGGGTTCACCGGATCGTGGTCGGAGGCCAACAGGCCCCCGACCACGATCAGCGTGAACGGCCGTCCCTGCCAGGCGGGGACTACGGGGTCGTGACCGCGGGCCGGGGTGCCGTGCGCATCCCGGCCCCGATGTGGAAGCTCGGGTGCGGCGGCTGGTTGTAGCCGGTGTTCTGCCAGGCCAGCCCCGTCCGGTACATCGGGTCGTGCAGCAGGGTCGTGATCCTCGTGTCCGTCGGATGCGGGGTCGAGTAGATCCGCAGCGCCCGGTTGTCGGCCGTGCGCCACACGACCTCCTCGCGCCAGTCGCCGAGGATGTCGCCGGAGAGGGCCGGGGTCGCCTTGGAGCCGTTGTTGGCGGCGACCCCGGCGCCGGTCAGCAGCCGCGTGTCACCGCTCGGCCCGTACTTGTCCACGCGGGTGCCGTCGAGCAGCTCGCGCGTCGGGTCGCCGTCCCACCAGGCGAGGAAGTTCACCGCCGACGGGCGGCGGCCCTTCACCGCCCCGGCCTCGTCGCGGATGCTGCCGCCGGACGTGGACCACACCTCGGCGCCGTCGTTGCCGGACCAGATGTCCCCGGCGACGCCGCGCCCGTTGTCGCAGCAGGCGGCGAGCTTCCAGCGGATCGCGCCGTTGGCCGGGTTGATGTACAGCTCGGCGGGCTGGCTGGTGGACTCAGACACCTTGAAGTACTCCAGGCCCGGCGTGCCCGGGTCGTGGTCGCCGAGGTGCTGGGCGTCTCCGTGCCCGGTGCGGGTCGTCCACAGGCCGCTGCCGTTGTCGTCCACGGCCATGGAGCCGTACACGACCTCGTCGCGCCCGTCGCCGTCCACGTCGCCGACGGACAGGCTGTGCGACCCCTGCCCGTCGAAGCCCCTGCCCGCGTGGGCGGAGGAGTTCGTGTCGAACGTCCAGCGGCGGGTGAACCGCCCGTCGCGCCAGTCCCAGGCGGCGATGACGCTGCGCGTGTAGTAGCCGCGCGCCATGATCAGCGACGGCCGGACGCCGTCGAGGTAGGCGGTGCCCGCGAGGAACCGGTCCACGCGGTTGCCGTAGGAGTCTCCCCAGGAGGAGACGCTGCCGCGGGCGGGCACGTAGTCGGTGGTGCCGAGCGCGGCGCCGGTGCGCCCGTCGAACATGGTCAGGTACTCGGGCCCGGCCAGCACGTACCCGCCGGAGTTGCGGTGGTCGGCGGTGGCGCTGCCGATGACGCGCCCGGTGCCGTCGCGGGTGCCGTCGGCGGTCTTCATGGCCACCTCGGCGCGCCCGTCGCCGTCGTAGTCGTACACCTGGAACTGCGTGTAGTGCGCCCCGGAGCGGATGTTCCGCCCGAGGTCGATCCGCCACAGCCGCGTGCCCTCCACCGTGACCCCGTCCACGACGGTGCTCCCGGTGTAACCCGCCTGGGAGTTGTCCTTGGCGTTGGTGGGCTGCCACTTGAGGACGAAGTCGAGGTCGCCGTCGCCGTCGAGGTCGCCGACGGAGGCGTCGTTGGCCTCGTACGTGTAGGCGGCGCCGTCCGGCGTGGTGCCCCCGGCGGGCGGGGTGAGCGGTACGTCCTTGTACCCGGCGCGGAACTGGACGGCGTGCGGCGAGTCGCCCTGCTCGACGCCGCCGACGACGGCCCGGACGGTGTAGCCGGCGTGGCTGGGGGCGCCCGCGTGGAAGTAGTTGGTGGAGCCGGTGATGGGCGTGGCGTTCACCTTCGTACCGGCGCGGTAGAGGTTGAAGGCCACGTTGTCGGGGTCGGTGGCGAGCCAGCGCCAGCTGACGAGGTTGCCGGTCCCGGTGTGGACGCTGACGAGTCCCCGGTCGAGCCGCTCGACCTGCCGGACGGCGAGCGCGGTGGCGCCGGCGCCCGAGGCGGCGGCGTCCGAGGCGTCGGCGGGGAGCCCGACGAACACGAACGCGGCGGCCCCGGCGACCGCGACGGCGCCGAGCCCGCGGCGCGTCTTCCTGTGCTGCACGGTGATTCCTCCTGGGGGGAGAGGACGATGGGCACCCCCAAGTCGCCACCGCCCACGGAAGGGTTGCCGGGTCAGGACCGGGGGCAGCCCGAACGGGACGGCCACGACGCGTCCCTGCCAGGAGGACCGCATGCCGCTTCCGTCGACCGGATGGCACAAGAGCACCTGCAGCGGCGACTTCGAGGACGCGTGCGTGGAGGTACGCGCGCGTGCGGGCGGCGCGGGCGTGCGGGTCCGCGACTCCAAGGACCGCACCCGCCGTCCCCTCGACCTCTCCACCGCCGCCTGGCAGACGTTCCTGGACACCACGGCCCACGAGCCCGCCCCGTCACGCCGAGCCGCCCCGGTGCCGGCGTGCGCGGCCAGGGCGCCGAACCGGTGGACGACTGACGGGAGGCCGGCCCGGGTCGGCCGTTACGGGGCGGGAGCCTCGGGGCCGTACGGGTGAGGGGCGCGGGTTCCCGTCGGGGGCGGGGGGCGTGGGGCGGTCCGGTGTCTGCGCTCGCGTCATGTGATGTACGTCATGGCGTCATCGGGCTGTACTCGTCGCCGGTGGCGGGGGCGTGAACGGCGAAAGGCCCGGTCCGCCTGCGCGGACCGGGCCTTTCCGGTGGGGTGAGTGACGGGACTCGAACCCGCGGCATCCTGGACCACAACCAGGTGCTCTACCAGCTGAGCTACACCCACCATGTCCGGTCTTTTTCCTGACCGGCCGAGAAAAAGTGTACAGGGTTCCGGAGGGTGCTCGCGCACACGTTTCCCCGGGGCGGATCCGGCGCCGTTCCTGAGCCGGTCAGGCGCCGGACCCGAGGGCCGTCCCGGGGCTAGGCGCGGGGCTCCGGCGGGAGGACGTGGCGGGCCGCGATGGTCTTCGCCGTGTCCGAGTCCGGGCCGGGCTGCGGGACGAAGATCGCCTCCCGGTAGTACCGCAGCTCCGCGATGGACTCGCGGATGTCGGAGAGCGCCCGGTGGTTGCCGTTCTTCTCCGGACTGTTGAAGTACGCCCTCGGGTACCAGCGCCGCGCCAGCTCCTTCACGGAGGAGACGTCCACGATCCGGTAGTGGAGGAACGTCTCCAGCGTGGGCATGTCACGGGCGAGGAAGCCGCGGTCGGTGCCGACCGAGTTGCCGCACAGCGGGGCCTTGCCGGGCTCCTTGACGTGCTCGCGGACGTACGCCATGACCTGCGCCTCCGCGTCCGCGAGGGTGGTGCCGCCCGCGAGCTCGTCGAGGAGTCCGGAGGCCGTGTGCATCTCGCGCACCACGTCCGGCATCGTCTCCAGCGCCGCGTCCGGCGGGCGGATGACGATGTCCACGCCCTGCCCGAGCACGTTCAGTTCCGAGTCGGTGACCAGCGCGGCCACCTCGATGAGTGCGTCGGACGTCAGCGAGAGGCCGGTCATCTCGCAGTCGATCCACACCATGCGATCGTTCATGCGTCCACCTTAAAGGGGCCGCCGGTGACGGGGACGTGTCGTGCTCCCCTCACCGGCGGCCCCTTCGAGGACTGCCGTGCCGTGCGGTTACGGCGCGCTGCGCTGGCCCGGCAGCGTCGCCCGGCCGGACGTCAGCGCGTCCATGTGCGGCTTGCCCGGCTCACCGCCGCCCATCCCGGCCGCGGCGCCCGCCGTGGGGCGTCGCAGGCCGGGCCCGTGGCCACCGGGTCCACCGTGCGAGCCCTGCGGCGGTACGACCGCGTCGCTCATCGCCGACGCCCCCTCGCCCTGCGGGCGGCGCGCCCGGTACGCGGCCCGGTACGCGGCCGGGGACGAGCCCAGCTGCCGCCGGAAGTGGCCGCGCAGCGCCACCGGCGAACGGAAGCCGCAGCGTCCGGCGACCTCGTCCACCGAGTAGTCGGACGTCTCCAGCAGCCGCTGCGCCTGGAGCACCCGCTGGGTGATCAGCCACTGGAGCGGCGCGCTGCCGGTCAGCGAGCGGAACCTCCGGTCGAAGGTCCGCCGGCTCATGTACGCCCTGGCCGCCAGCGTCTCCACGTCGAACTGCTCGTGGAGGTGCTCCAGCGCCCACGCGACGACCTCGGCCAGCGGGTCGGCGCCGATCTCCTCCGGGAGGGACCGGTCGAGGTACCGCTCCTGGCCGCCGGTGCGGCGCGGTGGCACGACGAGCCGCCGGGCGAGCGCGCCGGCCGCCTCCGTGCCGTGATCGGTCCGCACGATGTGCAGACAGAGGTCGATTCCGGCCGCCGTGCCCGCGGACGTCAGTACGTCGCCGTCGTCCACGAACAGCTCCCGCGGGTCCACATGGACCGACGGGTAGCGCTTCGCGAGCGTCGGCGCGTACATCCAGTGGGTGGTGGCGGGCCGCCCGTCCAGTAATCCGGCGGCGGCCAGCACGAACGCACCCGTGCACAGGCCGACGATCCTGGCGCCCTCCTCGTGTGCGCGGCGCAGCGCGTCGAGCGCCTCGGCGGGCGGCGGCGAGGTGATCGACCGCCAGGCCGGTACGACGACGGTGCCCGCTCTGCTGATCGCCTCCAGGCCGTACGGTGCGGAGAGTTCGAGTCCCCCGGTCGTGCGCAGTGGCCCGTCCTCGCCCGCGCAGACCAGCAGCCTGTATCGCGGGACTCCGGCGTCCTGGCGGTCAATCCCGAACACCGAAAGTGGGATGGAACTCTCGAAGATGGGGCCGCCGCTGAACAGCATGACGGCGACGACCTCGCGACGGCGGCGTCCGGACAGTTTGCGTCCGGTCTCCGGTGCGGCGGAGTCCTGGCTCATGACGCTAAGCCCCCCTCGGTGTTCGCGTCTCCTAGGTCCTGTCGCTCCTGCACGTTTCCCCTCGGTTTTGCACGAGACCCCGTTCTCCGATAGTCATGATCGAATCTACTGCGTCCCGCAGTGCCGGAGTGACAAGTTCCGGAACCGGCACTATGTCGACAAGGCAACTTGGCGCGAAGCATTCGATCACGAAGCGTTTCACCCTCGGGGGCCCGCAGGGAAGTGGGTCTCGCACTCATGGCCCATCCGCGTAGGGTGCGCGAGGGCTCTGCGGCCCTTATCTTCCAGGTGGCAAGGGGGTTTGCAGGCCATTCCGGCGCGTGGGGGTGGGGTCCGGGAAGTTGGCTGAAAACATACGGGTCCGGGTGTGCGAAGCCGTCACCGAGCCGGTACGTCCTCCAGGGCGGTGCCCCCAAGCCCCCCCGCCCGAGCCGCCGGTCCTCCTGAGGCTCGGCCCCGAGCCCCCCGGTACACGGTGCGTCCTCCCCTTGGGGCTCGGCCCCGAATGTCCCCCAACTTGGGGTGCCGGACTCCCCTGGGATCACCCCATGCACCGGGGGAGGCTCGACCTCATGCCCGAGCACGCTGATGTCGTCCCTCTGGAGCTCGGCGTGACCCGTCACACGGCACCCCGGTTCCCCTCGGCTGCCCCCGATCCGCGCGCCCACACCCGCTCCTCGCCACGGTCGGCCGCGCCCCGGCGTCACTCGGAGGGCTGCATCCGGGGGAACCCCCAAGGCCGGTGCCCGTCTCGGGGCGGGTGCCCCGCGGCGGGCTCCCACGGCTGGTCGTGTCGTGGCTGCCGGGGCCGCTTGTCCGCGGGGGCCGTGGCTCGGGGCGTGAGGGATGCGACCGGGTGCCCGGCCCGTAGGGGGCGGTGTTGCGGTTACGTACCGGGAGCGAGGGGTTACCCTACGGCGCTTGTAGGGGGCATGGGGCGTTGCGCGACGGCGCGGGCTCGTGCATGCTCCCTGGAACGCCCCTGGGCACGAGAGGAGTGGCGCCGTACCCTTGGGGGTATGGGGTTGGGAAGATGATTCCCGGACACAGCTCCGCTACCAGCAGTCCCTTGAACCCTCCCCACAAGGACCTTCTTCGCCGAGACACCCATGGCCGGTCACGAATTCCCTGAACCAGCCGACCGCAGGCAGGTCGCCGATTCGGCGGTGGACCCCCTGGCGGCGGCAGACACGCGTCATGCCTGTGACCCCGCGTTCCAGCACGGCGTCGTCGTCGGCTTCGACGGCTCGACCTCCAGTGAGCGGGCACTCGCCTACGCGATCGGCATGGCGCGCAGGTCCGGCTCCGGGCTGATCATCGTGCACGTCGCGAACCGCCTCCCCACCACCGTCTGGGCCGGCTGCGAGCCGCCCGTCTTCGTGGACGTCCCCGACCACAGGACCGAGGTCCTGGGCCTTGAGCTGGCCTGCGCCGACCACCTGTCCGAGGTGCCCTGGGTCCTCGTGGAGCGCGGCGGCGACATCTGTCACGAGCTGGAGGAGGTCGGCCGGGAATACTCCGCCGACGCCATCGTCGTCGGCTCGACCCACGGCCTCGTCGGCCGCATCTTCGGCTCCGTCGCCGGTCGGCTCGCACGCCGCGCCCAGCGACCCGTCGTGGTCATCCCATAGCGGACCGTACATAGTTTACGAATGAATTAGGCCATCCCGGTGCCGCTCCTCGTGTCCGGGGACCGCCGGGTCCCGGCTCGCGCTCCCGGCTGACGGTGACCGTTCGTCAACCCGCCCAGGTCGTACGGGAGATCAGCCCCCGGTCGGACCGTCTCCGTACCACGGGCTGACGTGCCCGGCCGCCCGTCCCGCCTAGCGTCCTGGCCATGAAGTCGCCACGTACGCCGCGTACGGCCGCCGCCGCGGCCCTCGTCATCGCCCTCACCGCCGCCGCCCCGGCCGTCGCCCAGAGCCAGAGCGTCCAGAGCCAGAGCGTCCAGAGCCAGAGCGTCCAGGGGCACGTCCTCCAGGAGGCGCCTGCCGCCGCCGGGGTCGTGCTGCCCCGGCCCACCGGGGCCTTCCCCACGGGGCGGGAGACCCTCCACCTAGTGGACCGGTCCCGTGCCGACCTGTGGGTGCCCGAGCGGCGCCGGGAGCTGATGGTCGACATGTACTACCCGGCCCGCTCCTCGGCCGGCACCCCCGCCCCGTACGCCGATCCCCGCGAGGCGCGGCTGCTGCTGGAGGGCGTACCGGACAGCCACCCGGACGCCGCCGACAAGCTGACCGCCACCCGGACCCACAGCGTCGCCGGGGCCCTCCCGCAGCGCGGCAAGCACCCGCTCGTCGTCCTGTCGCCGGGCTTCGGCTTGCCCCGGTACACGCTGACCACCGTCGCCGAGGACCTCGCCAGCCGCGGCTACGTCGTCGCCCTCGTGGACCACGCGCACGAGTCGCGCGGCACGGTCTTCCCCGGCGGCCGGGTGCTCACCTGTGTGGCCTGCGAGGAGGCCGAGACGCTGGAGGACATGCGCAAGGCCACCGTGCAGCGCGGCCAGGACATCTCGTTCCTGCTGGACCGGCTGACCGGGCCGCGCCCCGCCTGGCGGTACGCCTCCGTCATCGACCGGAAGCGGATCGGCGCGGCCGGGCACTCCCTGGGCGGCGCGTCCGCGGCGTCCGTCATGGCGCGGGACGCGCGCGTGCGGGCCGGGATCAACATGGACGGCACGTTCGGGGACCCCGTACCGGCCGACGGGCTCGGCGGGCGGCCGTTCCTCATGCTGGGCACCCACACGGACATGCACCTGCCCGACGGCCAGGACCCGACCTGGGGCGAGGCGTGGCGGAACCTCGACGGCTGGAAGCGCTGGCTCAGCGTCGAGGGCACCCACCACCTGACGTTCTCCGACGCGCCGCTCCTCTTCGACCAGCTCGGCATCCCGTACGGCGCGCCGACCCCGCCGACCATCCGCCCGGAGCGGGCCGTGGAGCTGGTCCGCGCGTACACGGCGGCCTTCTTCGACCTCCACCTGCGCGGGGTGCCGCAGCCGCTCCTCGAAGGGCCCGCGGCGGCCGACCCGGAGGTCCACTTCAACGCCCCCGCCGACTGAACCAGCCGACGGGAACGGCACGTCGGCCTTCACCACCCGTCGTGGTCGTGAAGGCCGACGTCGCGCCGCTGATCAGAGCACCGGCGGCCCCGCCTCGACGCGGCGCAGCACCGGCGTGAGGCGGTCCAGGTCGGGGCCGGTCTGGAGCTGCCGCTCGTCCCACCAGGTGCCACCGGCGTCGCGCAGAGGGCCGATCACGTCCCTGGCCCTCGCCGCGTCCGGGGACGTGGCACCGCCGAGCACGAGCTCGAAGGGGCGCTCGGCCCGGGCCGCACGGTGCTCGCGCACGTAGCCGACCAGCTCGCGTACCTCCGCCACGTCCGGCACATGACCGTGCCGGGCCGTTTCGAAGAGCGGCACCGCGCCGTCCCACCGGGCCGCCCGCCGCATGGGCGCACGACGCGGCCAGAACCCGCCGATCCACACCGGCGGACCGGGCCGTTGCACGGTGGCGGGCAGCAGCGTCACATCCCTGACCTCGTAATGCCGTCCGTGGTGGTTCACCGGCTCGCCGGACCAGAGGCGGCCCAACAGCTCCAGTCCCTCGTCCAGCCGCTCGGCGAGGACGCGTGGCTCGGCGGTGTCGCCGAAGCTGCGGTACTCGTCCTCCACCGGACCGCCCAGGCCGGCGGCGAAGATCACCCGGCCGCCGCTGAGGTGGTCCAGGGTGGCCACCTGGCGGGCGAGCTGCTGCGGGCGGTAACGGGGGACCGGCGTCAGGAGTGTGCCCAGCCGGATCCGGGAGGTGGCCAGCGCGGCCGCGGTCAGCAGCATCCAGGGGTCTCCGAAGGGCCGTCCCTGGTGCTGTCGGTGCAGTACGTGGTCCCAGACGAAGAGCCCGTCCCAGCCGGCCTGTTCGGCGGCAGTCGCGACGGTCGCGACGCTTCGGGGGTCCGCGAAGTCACCGAAGTTCGGGATGTTGACGGAGAAGCGCATCCCAGCAGGATGCGCAGCCGGCAGCGAAGCGGCAACCGGATTCGGGCACGGGTGTCGTCACGGCGGGCCGCGGACCGCGCACGGCGCATCAGGTGGTCCCCGGGCCGCAGCCGGACAGGACCGTCCCGTCGGGCGCGGCATGTGCGGGCGCCGGCAGGCGCCCCGTCCCCCGGAAGCGCCCCGACCGCCGACGCGGATGCGCCAACAGGGCCGGCGCCCAGGCAGGGCGGAGGCGGTGCTGCGCGGTCGGTTCGCAGGTCGGCAGGGGTGCCGGGGTCGGCCGAAAGGCGCGGGCCGCGGGGGAGCGGCACTTGTACGGGGCCCGTGCCCCTGACAGTCTTCCGGCGCGCGCCCTGCGGCGGCCGGGGCACGGGCCAGACCCCCGGCCGGCCCCCCACCCGTTGGCTCTGCCCGATGGACGAACCGACCAGGAGTGCCCGCCATGCCGCGTACGACATCCCGTGTGCCCCGCACGCTGCTCGCCGCCACGGCGACGGCCGCCCTCGCCCTCTCCACGGCCCTCACCACGGCGACCGCCCCGGCCGTCGCCGCCCCGGCCCCCGTCACCGCCCAGGCCCCCGAAACCGGGACCACCGCCCCGGCCGCCGAAGCCGGGACCACCGGGGCCACCTCCGGCTTCTGGGCCTGCTCCGTCCCGTCCGGCTACACGTACACCGGGTCCCGCAGCTCCTACACCTGCTCGGGAGGGGCCAGCTACCAGACCACCGAGTTCTACGTCCAGCCGCCCGCCGACGGCCTCTGGGCGTGCCGGACCATGCCCGGCTACACCCACACCGCCGTCATGAGCAGCCACACCTGCTCCGGTGGCGGCAGCTACACGACCAGCCAGTTCCTGCTGTACAAGCCCGTGACCGGCATGTGGGCCTGTTCCGTGCCGTCCGGGTTCACGTACACGGCCGCCCAGCAGAGCCACACCTGCTCCGGCGGCGCGAGCTACACCACCACCCAGTTCCTGCTGCGCGCCCTGTAGACGCCGAGGGCCCCGGGCGCGGGCGCCGAGGAGGCGTCCGGGCCCGGGGCCCACAGGCGGGTAGCGCCTACTCGACCGTGACGGACTTGGCGAGGTTGCGCGGCTTGTCGATGTCGCGGCCCATGGCGAGCGCCGTGTGGTACGCGAAGAGCTGGAGCGGGATGCCCATGAGGATCGGGTCCAGCTCGTCCTCGTTCTTCGGCACGACGATCGTGTGGTCGGCCTTCTCCTGCGGCTGGTGCGCGACGGCGAGGATGCGGCCGCTGCGGGCCTTGATCTCCTCCAGCGCGGCGCGGTTCTTCTCCAGCAGGTCGTCGTCCGGGACGATCGCGACGGTCGGCAGCGCGGGCTCGATCAGCGCGAGCGGGCCGTGCTTCAGCTCGGACGCCGGGTACGCCTCGGCGTGGATGTACGAGATCTCCTTGAGCTTCAGGGAGGCCTCCAGCGCCACCGGGTAACCGCGCACCCGGCCGATGAACATCATGGACTGGGCGCCCGCGTACGCGGCGGCCAGCTCCTTGATCTCGTCCTCCTGCTTGAGGATCTCGCCGATCTGCTCCGGCAGCTTGCGCAGGCCCTCGATGATCCGCTTGCCGTCCGTGACGGACAGGTCCCGGATGCGGCCGAGGTGCAGGGCGAGCAGCGCGAACGCGACGACCGTGTTAGTGAAGCACTTGGTGGAGACGACGCAGACCTCCGGGCCCGCGTGGACGTACACGCCGCCGTCAGCCTCACGGGCGATGGCCGAGCCGACGACGTTGACCACGCCGAGGACGCGGGCGCCCTTGCGCTTCAGCTCCTGCACGGCGGCCAGCACGTCGTACGTCTCACCCGACTGGGAGACGGCGATGTACAGCGTGTCGGGGTCCACGACCGGGTTGCGGTAGCGGAACTCGGAGGCCGGCTCGGCGTCCGCGGGGATGCGGGCCATGCCCTCGATGAGGCTCGCGCCGATCATGCCCGCGTGGTACGAGGTGCCGCAGCCCAGGATCTTGATGCGGCGGATCGTCCGGGCCTCGCGCGCGTCCAGGTTCAGGCCGCCCAGGTGGACGGTGGAGAACCGGTCGTCGATGCGGCCGCGCAGCACGCGGTCCACCGCGTCGGGCTGCTCGGAGATCTCCTTGTGCATGTACGTGTCGTGGCCGCCCATGTCGTACGAGGCGGCCTCCCACTCCACGGTCTCCGGCGTCGCGGTGGTGGTCGCGCCCGAGGTGGTGTACGTGCGGAAGTCGTCGGCCTTCAGGGTGGCCATCTCGCCGTCGTTCAGGGTGACGACCTGGCGGGTGTGGGCGATCAGGGCGGCGATGTCGGAGGCGACGAGCATCTCCTTCTCGCCGATGCCGAGGATCACGGGGGAGCCGTTGCGGGCGACCACGATGCGGTCGTTGAAGTCCGCGTGCATCACGGCGATGCCGTAGGTGCCCTCGATGACCTTGAGCGCCTCGCGGACCTTCTCCTCCAGGGTGGTGGCCTGGGAGCGGGCGATCAGGTGGGTGATGACCTCGGTGTCGGTCTCGGAGGCGAAGACGACGCCGTCGGCCTCCAGCTTGGCGCGCAGCTCGGCGGCGTTGTCGACGATGCCGTTGTGGACGACGGCGACCTTGTTCTCCGGGTCCAGGTGCGGGTGCGAGTTGACGTCGCTCGGCGCGCCGTGGGTGGCCCAGCGGGTGTGCGCGATGCCGGTGGTCCCGTTGAAGCGCTTGGGGAGCTTGGCCTCCAGGTCGCGGACCCGGCCCTTCGCCTTGACCATCTTCAGGCCGGACGACTTCGGGCTGGTGACGACCATGCCCGCGGAGTCGTAGCCCCGGTACTCCAGCCGCGCCAGGCCTTCCAGCAGCAGCGGAGCCACATCACGCTTACCGATGTAACCGACAATTCCGCACATAGAGTTGGTAACCCCTCCTGGTTTCGGGTGTGTGCCCGGGTGGTCCGGTGGACCGAGTGGTCCGGGCCGGTGGACCGGGCGGGCCGGTCCGGCCGGTTCAGCCGTAGACGATGCGGCGCAGCTGGCGGAGCGAGAGCTCCGGTGGCGCCACGGCGCGGTGCGGCAGCTCCGCCGCGATGCGCTCGAAGATCTCCGAGTTCACCGCGCCGGCCGCCTGGAGTTCCCGGTGGCGGCGGCGGACGAACTCCTCCGTCGTCTCGTCGAAGTACGCCAGCACGTCGAGCACCACCCGGGTGGCCTCACCGCGCTGGAGCGCGGTGCTGCGCACCAGGTGGTCGATGAGGTCGTCATGCGACGGGCGGCGATCGAGCACCCGTAGATACTGAGGGCTGAGGGGGTCGCTTCGCAAGAAATCTGCCCGCAATCGGGCAGGAAACTGCTTGATCGGCGGTATAGAACCGCTTGGTCTAGACCGTGAAGACCTGGAACGGCCGATTCCGGGGGAGCTTACCCGGACGCCGACCGGGCGGGGAACGGCTCCGACCGGCTGGGAACGGCACCGCCGTCCCGGGCGGGGAACCGGCGCGGGCCGGGGCCCGGAAGGCGGCACCCTCCGGGCCCCGGCCGCCCCCGTCGTGAGGTCAGGAGATGTAGGCGCCGCTCACCCGGACGCCGCCCAGCCCCGTGGGGCATTCGGCGCGGGCGTACTGGTAGCCGGTGGCGCTGCGCTTGATGCTGCCGTCCCCGCACGCGACGGTGACGCGCACGTCGCGTCCACTCCCCACGCAGTTGAGGTGGCCCCGGCCGCGCCCGGCGTACCAGTCGATCCAGGCGCTGCAGCCGGTCGGGACGGCCAGGACGGACACCTCCGAGGCGGGGGCGGAGGCGGCCGCGGGGGCGGCCGGGGAGGCCGTTCCCGTCTCGCCGGCGGCGTACGCCGGTGCGACGGACATGGCGAGGGCGGCCCCCGCCGCCAGCGTGCCCTGGGCGATCCGCTCGATGTGACCCACTTCGACTCTCCTCGTCTGCCGGGTGGTGCGATGTCTGCCGGGCGTTCCACGTGCTCGGATGAGCCACGCGGGCCCTCCGGACGGGGCGCCCCTCTCGCACGCCCCAGGTCCGCCGGGCCGCTCGCATCCTGTGGGGGCGGGTCGCGGGGCCGCAACGCGTCCTCGCCGTCCCGGACACCCGCGACCGCGTCGGCGCTGGTCACGGCGGTGTCCGGGGTGTGTCCCGGACAACCGGGCGGGGGGCAGCGCCAACGGCGAAGCCGGGGCCCGAAGGAGGACCGTCTCCTTCGGGCCCCGGCTGCCGGTCGGGGGTGGCCCGAGGGCCACCGGGTGCCCCTGCGGGGCGGGCGGCGCTACGGGCGGTGCTTGGCGATCGGGTTGGCCAGGGTGCCGATCAGCTGGAGGGCCGCCGACGGGTCCGCCAGGTCCACCATCTGCTTGTTGTTGCGCAGCTGGAGCCGGTTCAGGCACGACAGCGTGAACTCGTCCGCGAAGATGTCGTACCGGGCGAACTTCTCCGCCAGCTCCGGACGCGACTCCTGGTACGCCGTGACGCACTCGGCGACCGTCGCCCAGAACGTCTCCTCGTCCAGCACGCCCTCGGCGTCCAGCGTGGCGCCCAGGAAGCGGAAGAAGCAGTCGAAGACGTCCGTGAAGACCGACAGCAGCTTCTGGTCCTCGGGCACCTCGACCCGGATGCGCTCCACGGCGGGCGGCAGCACCGCGTCCGGGTCCATGACGACGATCTCCTCGGCGATGTCCTTGAAGATCGCCCGCTGGACCGTGCCGTCCTCGATGACCAGGATCACGTTCTCGCCGTGCGGCATCCACGCCAGGTCGTACGCGTAGAAGGTGTGCAGGACCGGCAGCAGGTACGCGTCCAGGTAGCGGCGCAGCCACCGGTCCGGGGCGAGCCCCGACTCCGCGATCAGCGCGCCCGCGAACGACGCGCCCTCGTGGTCGGTGTGCAGCAGCGACGCCATCGTGGCCAGCCGCTGCCCCGGCTCCAGGGACGGCACCGGGCTCTCCCGCCACAGCGCGGCCAGCATCTTGCGGTACGGCGAGTACCGGTCGGTGGCCGCCTCGTACTCCAGGTGCCGGTAGCCGACCGCGGCGCGCTCCCGGATGATCGAGAACCGGGCGGCGCGCAGCACGCCGTCCTGGTCGATCAGCTTCGCCAGCCAGTCGTTGATGGCGGGCGTGGCCTCCATGTACGCGGCGGACAGGCCCCGCATGAAGCCCATGTTCAGCACCGACAGGGCCGTCTTGACGTAGTGCTTGGCCGGGTCGGTGGTGTTGAAGAACGTGCGGATCGACTGCTGGGCGAGGTACTGGTCGTCGCCCTCGCCCAGGTAGACGAGCCGCTGCCGGGCGATCTCGGCGGCGAAGGTCACCGTCAGCTTGTTCCACCACTGCCACGGGTGGACCGGCACCAGCAGGTAGTCCGCCGGGTCCAGGCCGCGCTCGGCGAGCGTCCGGGCGAAGCCGTCCACGGTCGCGTCGCCCAGCTCGGCGCGGATGAAGCTGTCGTACTCGATGTCCGCGCCGGCCGTGAAGGCGGTGCGGTCCCGGTGCGCGGCCAGCCAGACGAGCCGCAGCGGGCTGGCCGCCTCCGGCGCGTAGGCGTGGTACTCGTCGCCGCCGAAGCCGAGGCGGCCGTTGTTGGCGACGAAGCAGGGGTGGCCCTCGGTCATGCCGGTCTCGACGGCCTGGAAGCCGGCCTTCGCCAGTTCGGCGGCGGTGACGGGCGGCTTGGCGGACTTGTACGCCGTGCCGGACAGCGTCGAGGAGATCTCCTCCAGGTACACGGGGAGGATCTCGTCGCTCAGGCCCAGCGCGCCGCGCAGCTCGATGACGAACTCCAGCGCGTCGAGCGGCAGCTCGGCGCCGTCGCGGTGGCGGCTGATGGAGTCGGCGTACACCTGCCAGTGGTCCAGGGCGAACCGCCCGGCGGTGAAGCGGTACTCGGTGGCGCCGTCGTCGCTGAGGACGCGGTACCGGCCCTCGCCGAGCGGCTGCGGGTCGAGCAGCCGCTCGTGGGAGAACTCGGCCAGCGCCTTGCGGACGAGGAGGCGGTTGGCGTGCGCCCAGCGCTCGGGGGTGAGGTGGGCGACGGCGTCGGCGGTGCGGTGTGCGGCGGTGCTCATCGGGCGGCTCCCACGGCCGCCTCGAACGCCTCGCGGGTGCAGACGCTGAGCAGGGCCTCTTTCTCGGGCTTGACGATCTTGTCCACGGGGACGAAGCCGACGGCCTCGTTGAGGGCGTGGACGGCGGTGTTGCGGACGTCGGGCTCGACGACGACCCGCTCGACGGCCGGGTCGCGGAACAGCTCGGCCATCACGGCGGTGATCACCGCGCGGGTGAAGCCGTGGATCGGGGTGTCCGTCGGGGCGACCAGGAAGTGCATGCCCACGTCGCCGGGCTCGGCGTCGTACAGGCCGACCAGCTCGACGTGCGCGGGGTCGTAGCGCTCCATGAGGAACGCGGGCTCGCCGTCGTGCAGGCCGAGGAACGCGTCGTGATGCGGGTGCGCGGCGATGGCCATGTAGTCCCGCTCGACGTCCTCCAGGCGGTGGTCCTGCATCAGCCAGTAGGCCGCCTTGGGGTGGGTGACCCAGCGGTGCACCAGCCCGGCGTCGGAGAGGGGGTCGAGCGGGCGGAACGTGAGGGTGCCTATGCCGGAGGTGCCGGTGGTGCCGGTGGTGCTCATACGGTGAACTCCTGGAACGCGATGGACTTCTCGACGGGGTAGTACTCGGTCCCCAGCAGCTCGCGGATGATGTAGGAGTTGCGGTACGCCCCCATGCCCAGGTCGGGCGAGGTGACGGAGTGGGCGTGGACGCCGCCGTTCTGGAGGAACACCCCGCGCCCGGTGACGTCGACGGAGTAGTTGCGGGCGATGTCGAACCTGCCGTGCCCGTCCCACTTCAGCCGGTCGCGCACGGGCTCCAGGAAGTCCGGCACGCTGTACTTGTAGCCGGTGGCCAGGACCAGGCCCTCGGTGCGGATCTCGTAGTCCTTGCCCTGCTCCTCCTGGCGCAGGCCCAGCGTGTACGCGCCGGTCGCCTCGTCGTACGACGCGGTGTTCAGCGACGAGTTGGTCAGCAGGCGCGTGGGGACGGGGCCGCCGGTCTCGACGTTCTTCTGGTACAGCAGGTCGAAGATGGCGTCGATCAGGTCGCCGTTGATGCCCTTGAAGAGGCCCTTCTGCTGGCTCTCCAGCCGGTAGCGGGTCTCCTCGGGCAGCGCGTGGAAGTAGTCCACGTACTCCGGGGACGTCATCTCCAGCGTGAGCTTGGTGTACTCCAGCGGGAAGAAGCGCGGGGAGCGGGTCACCCAGTTCAGCTGGTAGCCGTGGACGTCGATCTCGGAGAGCAGGTCGTAGTAGATCTCCGCCGCGCTCTGGCCGCTGCCGACGAGCGTGATGGACTTCTTCGCCTTGAGCGCGTCGCGGCTCCGCATGTACCGGGAGTTGTGCAGCAGGTCGCCGCCCAGGCCCTGGCACGCCTCGGGGACGTACGGCGGGGTGCCGGTGCCCAGCACGAGGTGACGGGCGCGGAAGGTGTCCCCGGCGTCCGTGTGGACCGAGTACAGCTCGGTGGCCTCGTCGTACTCGACGCGCGTGACGGTCGTGCCGAAGCGGACGTTGCCCAGCTTGGCGGCGGCCCAGCGGCAGTAGTCGTTGTACTCGGCGCGCAGCGGGTAGAAGTTCTCGCGGATGTAGAACGAGTACAGCCGCCCCTTCTCCTTCAGGTAGTTGAGGAAGGAGTACGGGGAGGTCGGGTCGGCGAGGGTGACGAGGTCCGACATGAACGGCGTCTGGAGGTGGGCGCCGTCGAGGAACATCCCCGAGTGCCACTCGAAGTCCGGCTTCGACTCCAGGAACAGGCCGTCGAGCTCCTCGATGGGCTCGGTGAGGCAGGCCAGCCCCAGGTTGAACGGACCCAGTCCGATCCCGATGAGGTCAAGAGGCGTGGACAAGGTTCTCTCCCAGGTACTGCTCGGCGTGGCCGGCTATCAGATCGAGGACGGCGGCGATGTCGTGCGCGGTCGTCTCGGGGTTGAGCAAGGTGAACTTGAGGTACTGGCGGCCGTCCGCCTTCGTGCCGGCGACGACGGCCTCGCCCGACGCGAACAGCGCCTTGCGGGCGTGCAGGTTGGCGCGGTCGACCTCCTCCGGGGAGGCGTCGGCGCCGGGGACGTAGCGGAAGACCAGGGTGGACAGCGAGGGGCGGACCATCACGTCGTAGCGGGGGTCGGCGGCGAGCATGTCGTACCCCTCGGCGGCCAGGTCACACACCTCGTCGAACAGCTGCCCGACACCGTCGGCGCCCATGACGCGCAGGGTCAGCCACAGCTTGAGCGCGTCGAAGCGGCGGGTCGTCTGGAGCGACTTGTCGACCTGGTTCGGGATGCGCTCGGCCACCGTGCGGCGCGGGTTGAGGTAGTCCGCGTGGTACGTGGCGTGGCGCAGCGTCGCGGCGTCGCGGACGAGTACGGCGGAGGAGCTGACGGGCTGGAAGAACGACTTGTGGTAGTCGACCGTGACGGAGTCGGCGCGCTCGATGCCGTCCAGCAGGTGGCGGCGGGTGGGGGAGGCGAGCAGCCCGCAGCCGTAGGCGGCGTCCACGTGCATCCAGGCGCCGTACTCGGCGGCGAGGGCGGCGATCTCGGGGAGCGGGTCGATGGAGCCGAAGTCGGTGGTGCCCGCGGTGGCGACGATCGCCATCGGGACGAGGCCCTCGGCGGCGCAGCGGGCCAGTTCGGCGGCGAGGACGACGCTCTGCATGCGCTTGTCGGCGTCGCAGGGGATGGACACGACGGCGGACCGGCCGAGGCCCAGGAGCTGAGCGGACTTCTGGACGCTGAAGTGGCTGCACTCGGAGGTGAAGATGCGCAGCTTGGTCAGGTCGTCCGTCTTGGCCTCCTCGCGGGCCAGCAGCAGCGCCTGGAGGTTGGACTGGGTGCCGCCGCTGGTGAAGACGCCGTCGGCGTTCGGGCCGAGGCCGACGCGCTCGGCGGTCCAGTCGATCAGGCGGCGCTCGATGAGCGTGCCGCCCGCGCTCTGGTCCCAGGTGTCCAGGGAGGAGTTGACCGCCGCGAGGACGGCCTCGCCGACGACGGCGGGGATGACGACCGGGCAGTTGAGGTGGCCCAGGTAGCGGGGGTGGTGGAAGTAGACGGCGTCACGGAGGTACAGCTCCTCCAGCTCGTCCAGGGCGGCGGACGTGTCGCCGAGCGGCCGGTCGAGGTCCACGGCGGAGACGGCGGGGGCCAGCTCGTCGGGGGTGACGCCGGTGAACGGGCGCCTGGTGGTGGCGAGTTTGCGCGCCACCCGCTCGACTCCTTCGGTGACGGAACGTCGGTACTGCTCCGCCGTCGCGTCGTTGAGCAGGTGCGAGCGCATGCGACATCCTCCCGGATGCGGGGACTTGGGCGTCCCTCTCGGAAACGAAAGTGAGGGGCGAGGGACGTTGTACCTCGTTAGGTTAGCCTAACCTAACTTGATGTTGCAACGTCGCTCGCCCCTCACGGGAACGGCGTCAACTGCCACGGCCGCCCCGGCAGTTCGCGGGCCGCCGGAGGCTACGCCTCGGCGTCGGCGTCCGGAGTCTCGCGCAGGGCGTCCTCGCTCACGCCCTTCCGCCAGTACCCGACGAACGTGACGCGGCGCCGGTCGAACCCGCGCTCGTTCACGAAGTGCCGCCGCAGCGCCTTCACCGAGCCGGACTCGCCCGCCAGCCACACGTACGGCGCGGCGCCCGACACCTCGGCCGCGCGGACCGCGTCGACGGCCGGGGGAGCGCCCTCCTCCCGTACGAGCCAGGTCACCGTCGCGTCGGCCGCCGTGCGGAGCTCCAGCCGGTCCCCGGCGCGCGGGACCTCCAGCCACACCTGCGCCCTCGTCCCGGCGGGCAGCCACTCCAGGATCGCCGAGGCGGCGGGCAGCGCCGTCTCGTCACCCCACATCAGCACCTCGTCGGCGTCCTCGGGCAGCTGGAAGCGCACACCCGTGTTGTCCGCCACCGCCGGGCCCAGCACGGCCACCCGGTCGCCCTCGGACGCGGCCAGCGCCCAGCGGCACGCGGGGCCGCCGTCCTCGTGGACGGCGAAGTCGATGTCGACCTCGGTCGCCCCGTCGGCGGTACGGCGCTGCTCCCGCACGGTGTACGAGCGCATGACGGCCCGTACGTCGTCCGGCATGGCCCGCCAGGCGCCCAGCGCCCCGTACAGGTCGCCGTCCACGACCGGAGGCAGGACCGGCTCGGGCTGGCCCGGGTGCGGCAGGAACAGCGACAGGCTCTGGTCCCGGCCGCCCGACGCGAAGCCCGACAGGTCCTCGTCACCGGCGCCGGTGAAGGTCACGCGGACCAGCGACGGGCCGAGCCGCCGCGTCGCCACGACCTGGAGGGGGAAGAAGTTGAACGGCAGCGCGGCGGTCTCGGCGGTCGTCATGGCGTCAGGCCACCTTCTTCGCGTTCTCGATCGCCTTGGCGAGGTCCTCCAGCAGCGGGGCGCACTTCTCGTACGAGTAGATGGGCTCCGTGACGCGCGGGATGACCTGGCCGGCCTTGACGGCGGGCAGCTGCGCCCAGGTCGGCTTGGAGGCGAGGTCCTTGGGCTGGATGGCCGAGGTGCGGTTGTCCATCATGATGATGTCGGCCTTGTACTTGTCGACGTTCTCCCAGCTGAGGCCCTCGAACCAGCCGCCCTGGTCGAGCTTGCCGGGCACGACGAGGTTCACGCCGAGCTCCTTGAAGTACAGCGTGTCGGTCGGGCGGACCGGCGTGGAGACGTAGAACAGGTCGGCGCTGGCGGAGCCGATGAGGACCTTGATCTCCGGCTTGGCCTTGGCGGCGGCGCGCAGCCGGGCCGCGGCGGCCTCGAAGCGGGCCTTGCTGTCGGTGACCTTCTTGGACTCCACGTCGCCGCCGAGGCTCTCGGCCAGCTCGACGTGACGCTGGATCACCTTCGGCATGGACTGGTCGGCGGCCCACAGGGCGACGCTCGGGGCCAGCTTGAGGATCTTGTCCTTGGACTCGTCCGGCACGTACCAGAGGGCGTCCTTCTCCCACATGTCCGTGATGAGGACCTCGGGCTGGAGCTTGATGTACTCCTCGAGGTTGAACTCGCCCCAGACGTTGCCGATGATCTTGACCTTGCTGATGTCCAGGTCGCCGGCCTGGACGTCGGGCTTGCCGTCGGCGGTCTTCGTCGGGCCGAAGACGCCCTTCACCTCGACGCCGAAGTCGTGCAGGGCGGCGGCCATGCCGGTGAAGGCCACGATGTTCCTCGGGGTGGACTTGGCCTCCGCCACGACGCCCCGGTCGTCGGTGAACTTCCACGGGCCCGACTTCTCCGCGCCGCCCTCGCCGCCGGGCTTCTCCGCGGCCTTGTCCTTGCCCCCGCACGCGGCGAGCGCGGCGCCCAGTCCCAGGGCGCCTCCGGTGGCGAGGAGTCCGCGTCGGGTCAGGTGGGTGGCTCGGGCGTTGCTGGGCATGGCGGAGTCGCTTTCGTACGGCCGAATTCCGGCCACTGGGCTGGCGTTCGAAGGTAGGTTAGCCTAACCTCAGCACTTGTCCAGAGGGTGATCGCGTCGTCCGCTGTTGATCAGGTCACGTTCGAACCGCCCCTGCCCGGCCCCGCGCACCGAACCCCCGGCGGGACCCGCCGGGGGTCGTGCCCGCGCGAGCGGAGCCGAAGGGGTGCGCGGGTGTCGAGAGGCCATGGGTCCCCTGCTCGAAGCGAAGCCGAGAGTTCGGGGAGCGCGGAGGCTCTGAGGAACGATGGGGGCACCCCTGGACGGAGTCTGGGGGAGACCGAGCAGGATCGGCCTCTCGACACCCGCGTGGAGCGCCCCGGAGGCGGAGCGGGCCGGATTAGGAGGTGAAGCCCAGTTCACGGGCGATCAGCATGCGCTGGACCTCGCTGGTGCCCTCGCCGATCTCCAGGATCTTGGAGTCGCGCCACATCCGGGCGACCGGGTACTCGTTCATGAAGCCGTACCCGCCGTGGATCTGGGTGGCCTCGCGGGCGTTGTCGACGGCGACCGTCGAGGAGTACAGCTTCGCGAGCGCCGCCTCCTTCTTGAACGGCTCGCCGTGCACCAGCCGCGACGCCGCGTCCCGCCAGCCGATGCGGGCCATGTGCGCCCGCATCTCCATGTCGGCCAGCTTGAACTGGATGGCCTGGTTGTCGCCGATGGGGCGGCCGAACGCGTGACGTTCCTTCGCGTACTTCACCGACTCGTCCACACAGCCCTGCGCCAGGCCCGTGGCGAGCGCGGCGATGGCGATGCGGCCCTCGTCGAGGATGCGGAGGAACTGCGCGTACCCGCGGCCCTCCTCGCCCAGCAGGTTCGCCGCCGGCACCCGCACGTCGGAGAACGACAGCTCACGCGTGTCCGAGGCGTTCCAGCCGACCTTCGAGTACGGGGCGGCGACCGTGAAGCCGGGCGTGCCCGACGGGACGATGATGGACGAGATCTCCGGGCGCCCGTCCGGCTTGCGGCCCGTCACGGCGGTCACCGTCACCAGGCCCGTGATGTCCGTACCGGAGTTGGTGATGAAGCACTTGGTGCCGTTGATCACCCACTCGTCGCCGTCCCGCACGGCCGTCGTGCGCGTGCCGCCCGCGTCGGAGCCGCAGTCGGGCTCGGTCAGACCGAACGCGCCGAGCATCTCGCCGGAGCACAGCTTCGGCAGCCACTGGCGCTTCTGCTCCTCCGTGCCGAACCGGTAGACCGGCATGGCGCCCAGCGAGACGCCCGCCTCCAGGGTGATGGCGACCGACGAGTCGACGCGGGCCAGCTCCTCCAGGGCGATGCCGAGCGCCAGGTAGTCGCCGCCCATGCCGCCGTACTCCTCCGGGAACGGCAGGCCGAACAGGCCCATGCGGCCCATCTCCCGCACGATCTCGTACGGGAACTCGTGGCGCTCGTAGAAGTCGCCGATCTTCGGCGCCACCACGTCGTGGGCGAACTCCTCGACGGTGCGGCGGAGTTCCTCGTGATCGGCGGAGAGCCGGTGGTCCAGGGACATGGGGGTCACTCCTTGTGGGAGAGGGCGCGGACGGTACGTGACGGGCTCGGGCGGCCCAGCTCCTCGGCCAGCCACACGCTGGTGGCGGTCAGCAGGCCCAGATCGACCCCGGTCTCGATGCCGAGGCCGTGGAGCATCCACACGAGGTCTTCGGTGGCGAGGTTCCCGGTCGCGGACTTGGCGTAGGGGCAGCCGCCGAGCCCGCCCGCGGAGGCGTCGACGGTGGTCACGCCGTGCTGGAGCGCGGCGAGCGTGTTGGCGAGGGCCTGCCCGTACGTGTCGTGGAAGTGCACGGCCAGCCGGGACGCGGGCAGCCCCGCCTCGCCCAGCGCGGTCAGCAGGGCCTGTACGTGCCCGGGGGTGGCCACGCCGATCGTGTCGCCGAGGCTCAGCTCGTCGCAGCCCAGGTCCGCGAGGCGGCGCGTCACGCGGACGGCCTGCCCGACGGGGACGGGGCCCTCCCACGGGTCCCCGAAGCACATCGACAGGTAGCCGCGCACGGCCAGCCCCTCGGCCTTCGCCCGGGAGACGACCGGCTCGAACATGGCGAGCGCCTCGTCCACCGTGCGGTTCAGGTTGGCCTTGGCGAACGACTCGGTCGCGCTGGCGAAGACGGCGACCTCGCGGGCGCCGAGCGCCAGCGCCCGGTCGAGCCCGCGCTCGTTCGGCACGAGCACCGGCAGCCGTACGTCCAGGCCGGAGACGAGCGGGAAGAGCCTCTCGGCGTCGGCGAGCTGCGGCACCCACTTGGGGTGGACGAAGCTGGTCGCCTCGACCGTGTCCAGGCCCGCCCCGGCGAGGCGGCGGATGAACTCGGCCTTCACCTCGGTCGGTACGACGCCCTGCTCGTTCTGCAGGCCGTCGCGCGGGCCGACCTCGTGGATCCGCACGCGCGCGGGCAGCCCGTGCGCGGGAACGGTCATCGGCAGTCCGTCGGTCACTTCGCTTCCTCCTCCGAGGCGTGCGGTTCGACGACGGCCAGCACCTGGTCCATGGCGACCGTCGAGCCGGGCGTGACGTCCAGCTCGACCACCGTGCCGTCGTGCGGGGCGGAGATGACGTGTTCCATCTTCATCGCCTCCACCACGAGCAGCCCCTGCCCGGCCGTCACCTCGTCGCCGACGGCGACCTTGACCACCGTGACCGTGCCGGGCATCGGCGCGGTCAGCGAGTCGGCCCCGGAGTGCGCCGAACCGGTGAGGGAGGCGGCCACCGGGTCGTGGTCCAGCACGTTCCAGCTGTCGCCGTCCCGGCCGAGCCAGGTCCCGGCGCGGTGGAACGTGTGGGTGACGCCGTCCAGCGTGACCGTCACCCGGTCGGCGGTCACCGTGCGGTCGGTGGCCCGCGCCACGTGGGCGACGGGTTCGAGTCCCGGCACGCGCAGGTGGTGCGTGACCGGCAGCCGCTCACCGCCGATCCGCCAGCCGCTCGGCACGGAGAACGGGTCGGTCCAGCCGCGCGCGTCGGGCCGTGCGGCGAGCGCGTCCTCCCGTACGGCGGCGGCCGCCTCGTACACCTCGTCGGGGACGCCGTCGGGGACGAGCCCGTCGGCCTCCCGCTCCACCAGGCCCGTGTCCATGTCGCCGGACACGACGTCCGGGTGGGCCAGCAGGCGCCGCAGGAACCCGGCGTTCGTCGGCACGCCGAGGGTGACCGTGTCCGCGAGCGCGGCGCGCAGCTTGCGCAGGGCGGTGGCCCGGTCCGGGCCGTGCACGATGACCTTCGACAGCATCGGGTCGTACAGGCTGGACACCTCGGTGCCCTCGCTGAGCCCCGAGTCCGTGCGGACTCCCGCGCCCTGCGGCTCGCGCAGCGCGAGGACCGTGCCGCCGGAGGGGAGGAAGCCGCGCGCGGGGTCCTCGGCGCACAGGCGGGCCTCCACGGCGTGCCCGGTCAGGGTGATGTCGTCCTGCCGGAACGGCAGCTCCTCACCGGCCGCGACCCGCAGCTGCCACTCCACCAGGTCCAGGCCCGTGACCAGCTCGGTCACCGGGTGCTCCACCTGGAGGCGGGTGTTCATCTCCATGAAGTAGTACTGCGAGGGGTCGCCGCCCGGCACGATGAACTCGACCGTGCCCGCGCCCCGGTAGCCGCAGGAGAGGGCCGCCTGGACGGCCGCCTCGCCCATCGCGGCGCGCGTCTTCTCGTCCAGCAGGACGGACGGCGCCTCCTCGATGATCTTCTGGTGGCGGCGCTGGAGGGAGCACTCCCGCTCTCCGAGGTGCACCACGTGGCCGTGGCCGTCCGCCAGCACCTGGATCTCGATGTGCCGGGGCCGGTCGATCCACCGCTCCACCAGCAGCGTGTCGTCGCCGAACGACGCCCGCGCCTCCCGGCGGGCCGCCGCGATCTCGTCGGCGAGGTGCGCCTCGTCCCGCACCAGGCGCATGCCCTTGCCGCCGCCGCCCGCCGAGGGCTTCAGCAGCACCGGCATGCCGATCTCGCGTGCGGCGGCGGCCAGTTCGTCATCGGTCAGGCCGCTGCCGGAGGAGCCGGGCACGACCGGCACCCCGGCCGCCCGTACGGTCTCCTTCGCGCGGATCTTGTCGCCCATCAGGGAGATCGCGTCGGCGGGCGGCCCGATGAAGACGAGCCCCGCGCCGGCGCAGGCCCGCGCGAACGTGGCGTTCTCCGCGAGGAACCCGTAGCCGGGGTGGACGGCCTGGGCGCCCGTGCGGGCGGCGGCCTCCAGCAGCCGGTCCACGCGCAGATAGCTCTCGCCCGCCGCCGGGGGGCCGATCCGCACGGCCGTGTCGGCCTCCCGCACATGGCGGGCACCGGCGTCGGCGTCGCTGAACACGGCGACCGAGCGCACCCCGAGGGAGCGCAGCGTCCGGATGACGCGGACGGCGATCTCGCCCCGGTTGGCGACGAGGACAGTGTCGAACATCGTCATGGTCGTCAGGTCCCTCACATCCGGAAGACGCCGAAGCCGGGCGCCCCGGGCTCCCGCTGGGGGAGGGGGGCGTTGGCGCAGGCGGTCAGCGCCAGGCCCACGACCTGGCGGGTGTCGAGCGGGTCGATGACCCCGTCGTCCCACAGCCGGGCCGTCGCGTAGTACGCGCTGCCCTGCCGCTCGTACTGGGCGCGGACGGGCGCCTTGAACGCCTCCTCCGCCTCCGCCGGCCACTCCTCGCCGCGCGCCTCCATCTGGTCGCGCTTGACGGTGGCCAGTACGGAGGCGGCCTGCTCGCCGCCCATGACGGAGATCTTGGCGTTGGGCCACATCCACAGGAAGCGGGGGCTGTAGGCCCGGCCGCACATGGAGTAGTTGCCCGCGCCGTACGAGCCCCCGACGACGACCGTCAGCTTCGGCACGCGCGTGCAGGCCACGGCTGTGACCATCTTCGCGCCGTGCTTGGCGATGCCGCCCGCCTCGTAGTCCTTTCCGACCATGAAGCCGGAGATGTTCTGGAGGAACAGCAGCGGGATGCCGCGCTGGTCGCACAACTCGATGAAGTGGGCGCCCTTCTGGGCGGACTCGGCGAACAGGATGCCGTTGTTGGCGACGATCCCGACCGGGTGTCCGTGGATCCGGGCGAAGCCCGTCACCAGCGTCTGCCCGTACTCGGCCTTGAACTCCGCGAAGCGGGAGCCGTCGGTGATCCGCGCGATGACCTCGCGGACGTCGTACGGGGTGCGCGAGTCGACCGGCACCGCCCCGTACAGGCCCGCCGGGTCGGCCTTGGGCTCCTCGACCGGCTCCACCGTCCACGGCAGCGCCCCGCGCGCGGGGAGCGTCGCCACGATGTTCCGCACGATCCGCAGGGCGTGCGCGTCGTCCTCCGCGAGGTGGTCGGTGACCCCGGACGTACGGGAGTGGACCTCGCCGCCGCCCAGCTCCTCGGCGGTGACGACCTCGCCCGTGGCGGCCTTCACCAGCGGCGGGCCGCCCAGGAAGATCGTGCCCTGGTTCCGCACGATCACGGCCTCGTCGCTCATGGCCGGGACGTACGCCCCACCGGCCGTGCACGAGCCGAGGACGGCCGCGATCTGCGGGATGCCCGCGCCCGACATGCGGGCCTGGTTGTAGAAGATCCGCCCGAAGTGGTCCCGGTCCGGGAACACCTCGTCCTGCATCGGCAGGAACGCGCCGCCCGAGTCCACCAGGTACACGCAGGGCAGCCGGTTCTCCAGGGCCACCTCCTGCGCGCGCAGGTGCTTCTTGACCGTCATCGGGTAGTACGTGCCGCCCTTGACCGTCGCGTCGTTGGCGACGACGACCACCTCGCGGCCGCTGACCCGGCCGATACCGGCGATCACCCCGGCGGCGGGCGCCTGGTCGTCGTACATGCCGTTCGCCGCGAGCGGGGCCAGCTCCAGGAAGGGCGAGCCCGGGTCCAGAAGCGAATCGACGCGGTCGCGCGGGAGCAGTTTGCCGCGCGCCGTGTGCCGGGCGCGCGCCTTCTCGCCGCCGCCGAGCCGGGCGGCGGCGAGCCGCGCCCGGAGGTCGTCGGCCAGCTCCCGGTGCGCCGCCTCGTTGGCCTGCCAGGCCGCCGACGCGGGATCTGCCGCGCTCGTCAGCACAGGTGCCTGCTGCATCGTGTCGAGCCCCCTTGCCCGTACAACAGCGTTAATGAGCGTTAACGTGTGGACTTCAGGTTAACGACCGCTAACCGCGTTGTCTAGAATCGATCCATGACGACGAGGACCGACGCCCCGACACGCCGCGAGCAGATCCTCCGGGAGGCCGCCCGCCTCTTCGCCGAGCGCGGCTTCCACGGCGTGGGCGTCGACGAGATAGGCGCGGCGGTCGGCATCAGCGGCCCCGGCCTGTACCGGCACTTCGCGGGCAAGGACGCGATGCTCGCCGAGCTGCTCGTCGGGATCAGCGAGCGGCTCCTCGACGGGGGCCGCCGCCGCGTCGCCGAGTCCGACGGCGACCCGGAGGCACTGCTGTCGGCGCTGATCGACGGCCACATCGACTTCGCGCTCAACGACCAGTCGCTCATCACCCTGCACGACCGGGAGCTGGACCGCCTGCGGGACGCCGACCGCAAGCGCGTCCGCCAGCTCCAGCGGCAGTACGTCGAGCTGTGGGTCGAGGCGGTACGGGAGACCTACCCCGCCCTGGACGAGGCGGACGCGCGGGCGGCGGTCCACGCGGTCTTCGGCCTGCTCAACTCGACCCCGCACCTGGCGGGCTCCCTGACGGGCCGCCCCACCACGGCGGCCCTCCTCCACCGCCTCGCCCGAGGCGCCTTCGCGGCGGCCCCGGGCTCCCTGGACGCCGGCTGACCCGTACGGCGGACACCCGAAGGGCCGACCGGTCGCGCCACCGCTCGGCCGGCCGGGGCGTATGGCCGACGCGTGCCCGGGCCGGGGCTCGTGCGAGGGCGCGGGAAAGCGAGCGGCCCCCGCCCCGCTTCGGAAGCGGGGCGGGGGCCGTGTGCGGCGGGCTGTCAGACTCCGAAGGCGACGCACTCCGAAGCGACCCAGCCGTCGCGTCCGTTGACACGGATCGTGGACCACGAGTCGCCGCCGCCGCAGGACGTGTACCGCTGCCCTGTCGTCTGGCCGTCCCGGTCCGTGCCGCACGGCAGCTTGGCGCCCTTGGCCAGCGTGCCGATGAGCGTGTAACGCTGTCCCGGGCCGCTGCGGATGTTCACCGCGCCCCCGGAGACGTTGTACACGTAGCAGCTCGCCGCGCGCGCCGTCGCGGTGCTGTCCGCCCCGGCGAGCGGGGCGGCGGTCGCCGGGGCCACGGCCAGCCCGAGCATCCCCAGTGCGACGGCACCGGTGGCCGCCTTGTGACGCATACGCATGACATTTCCCCCTGTCAGTTTGGTCGACCAAGATCATCTCACAGGAGTGCCGCGCGCCTCGTACGCCGCCGGGGACGGGCCACCGCGTGCCCGACGCGTCTCAGCAGGCGTACGTCGTGCCGTCCGCCGCGAGGTTCCAGTTGCAGGGGCTGATGGAGCCGGTGGACGTGTTGTTGTCCGGGCTGCCGGGCGTCTTCAGGCGCAGGTCCGGGTTGCGGGACCGGCCGTCGTTGGGCAGCACGTGCCGCGCGTAGCCCCGGTAGATGTGGTGCCAGCCGCTGCGGTCCCGGTGGTTGGTGCCGCTGCCGGTGTGCACGTACGCCTTGGCCCCGGCGGGCAGGCTGTACGCGGGCAGGGCCCGGCCGTACGTGTTGCTGGCGATGTCCGGGACGTACCCGCCCGTGTTCACCGTCCGCGAGGTGACGTTCTTGATGATGAAGTACTCGCCGTTCAGGTTGAGCTGACGCCCGTCCCTCACGTCCGCGCCCGCCGTGTTGGGCCGCACATGGGTGATCATCAGCGCGCCCGTCGTGGAGGCCGCCTGCGCGTTCGTGGGCAGCGCCGCGAGGGACAGGGCGGCCGTCGCGAGGGCGACGACGCGTATCGCACGGTTCAAAGGGGTGCCTTTCTCCAGCGGTGCCGGGCACGGCGGCCCGGCCGTTCGGGGACTTCGCGTCCCGGGCGGTGGGGGTGGCGGCGCCAGTCTGCCCGCCCGTACGGGGGTTACCGGCGGGTTTCGCCGGAGGAGGGCCGAAGGTCGCTTGCGCACCCGTGGCGCCCACGCCGGGGAACACCTCGGCCACGGGGGGTGGCGGACGGCACAATGGGGGGATGCCGATACCCAGCCGCGCCGCCCTCGTCGAGCACCTCGTCCGTACGCGCATCGCGGGAGACGTCGCCACGCCCCGCGACAACAACCTCGCCCACTACCGCAAGCTCGCGAACGGCGACCGCCACTACTGGCTGGGTCTTGAGCTGGGCGACCGCTGGGCCGACGAGCAGGACGTCCTCGCCGTGATGGCCGAGCGGTGCGGGGTGAACGACGACCCGGCGCACCGGACGGGGCAGGACACGATCGACCCGGAGCTGACCGTGGACGCCCTGGACCGGATGGCCGCCCGCCTCCGCAAGGCCGCCGCGGGCCGGGAGCGGGTCCTCTTCGCGACCGGCCACCCCGGTGCGCTCCTCGACGTGCACAGCCGTACCGCCGCCGCGCTGCGCGCCGCCGGGTGCGACATCGTGCGCATCCCGGGCGGGCTCGTCGCCGACGAGGGGTACGTCGTCCAGTTCGCGGACGTCGCCGTGTTCGAGCGGGGCGCCACCCTGTGGCACACCCACTCGCCGGAGCCGATGAACGCGATCCTCGACGGGCTGCGCGCCCTGGACCAGCCCCTCCCGGACCTGGTCGTCGCTGACCACGGCTGGGCGGGCCGCGCGGCGCAGCGCGGCATCGACGCGGTCGGCTACGCGGACTGCAACGACCCGGCCCTGTTCATCGGCGAGGCCGAGGGCACGCTCCAGGTCGCCGTCCCGCTCGACGACCACGTCCTGGACCCGCGCTACTACGAGCCCCTGACCGCCTACCTGCTGAACGGCGCCGGGCTGCTCTGACCCGCGCCCGGCGCCCTCACCCGGGGACGCCGCCCTCACCTGGGGACGCGGATCACGCCCTCCTGGATGACCGTGATCGCCAGGCGGCCGTCCCGCGTCCAGATGCGTGCCTGGCCCAGGCCCCGGCCGCCCGAGGAGGTCGGGGACTCCTGGTCGTACAGCAGCCAGTCGTCGGCGCGGAACGGGCGGTGGAACCACATCGCGTGGTCCAGGGACGCGCCGACCACGTCCCCGACCGCCCAGCCCCCCCGCCCGTGCGCGAGCAGCACCGAGTCGAGCAGGGTCATGTCGGAGACGTACGTGGCGAGGCAGACGTGCAGCAGCGGGTCGCCCCAGACGGCGCCCGGCGGCGGGTCGTCCGCGAGCTTGCCGTTCGTACGGAACCAGACCTGCGAGCGCGGAGCGCGCGGCTCGCCCGGCGTCGCGTACGGGGGCTCGCCCGCGTACCGCAGGTCCACCGCCGCGCGGGCCTCCAGGAGCCGTTCGGCGATCTCCGGGCCGGTGAACCGGTCCGCGTACCGGGGGAGCGACTCCCGCGCGGTCGGCAGGGTCTCCGGGTCCGGCGCGGGCGGCATGTCCGCCTGGTGGTCGAGCCCGTCCTCGTACGTCTGGAACGACGCCGACAGGTGGAAGACCGGCCTGCCGTGCTGGACGGCGACCACGCGACGGGTGGTGAAGGACCGCCCGTCGCGGATGCGGTCCACGGTGTAGACGATCGGCGCGTCCGGGTCGCCCATGCGCAGGAAGTACGCGTGCAGGGAGTGCGGCGTCCTGGCGGCGGGCACGGTGCGGCCGGCCGCGACCAGCGCCTGGGCCGCGACCTGCCCGCCGAAGACCCGGGGCACGATCGCGGTGCGCGACCGGCCCCGGAAGATGTCCTCCTCGATCCGCTCCAGGTCGAGCAGGTCGAGGAGGTCGCCGAGTGCTTCGCTCACCGGTGGTTCACCTGGGTCAGAGGCCCATCGACTTGGCGATGATCGACTTCATGATCTCGCTGGTGCCGCCGTAGATGCGGTTGACGCGGTTGTCCGCGTACAGGCGGGCGATCGGGTACTCGTTCATGTAGCCGTAGCCGCCGTGCAGCTGGAGGCAGCGGTCGATGACGCGGTGCGCGACCTCGGTGCAGAACAGCTTGGCGGACGCGGCCTCGGCCGGAGTCAGCTCACCGGCGTCGAGGGCCTCCAGGGCGCGGTCGGCGACGGCCTCGGCGGCGTCCACCTCGGCCTGGCAGGCGGCCAGCTCGAACTTGGTGTTCTGGAAGTGGGCGACCGGCTTGCCGAAGACGGTGCGCTCGGTGACGTACTGCTGGGCGAACCGGATCGCGGCCTTGGCCTGCGCGTACGCGCCGAAGGCGATGCCCCAGCGCTCGGAGGCCAGGTTGTGGCCGAGGTAGTAGAAGCCCTTGCCCTCCTCGCCGAGCAGGTCCTCGACCGGGACCTTCACGTCCACGAACGCCAGCTCGGCCGTGTCGGAGGTGCGCAGGCCCAGCTTGTCCAGCTTGCGGCCGATGGAGTAGCCCTCGGACTTGGTGTCCACCGCGAACAGGGAGATGCCGAAGCGGCGGTCCTCGGCCGACGGGGCGGAGGTGCGGGCGCACACGATGACGCGGTCGGCGTGGACACCGCCGGTGATGAAGGTCTTGGCGCCGTTGAGGACGTAGTGCGTGCCGTCCTCGGAGAGCTTCGCGGTGGTCTTCATGCCCGCGACGTCGGAGCCGGTGCCCGGCTCGGTCATCGCCAGCGCCCACATCTCCTCACCGGAGACGAACTTCGGCAGGTAGCGCTTCTTCTGGTCCTCGGTGGCCAGCATCTTGATGTACGGCAGGGCCAGCAGCACGTGCACGCCGGAGCCGCCGAACGTGACGCCCGCGCGCGCGGTCTCCTCGTACAGCACGGCCTCGAACTTGTGGGTGTCCAGGCCCGCGCCGCCGAACTCCTCGGGGACGTTGATGCCGAACACGCCCAGCTCGCCGAGCTTGTAGTAGAAGTCGCGCGGCGCCTGGCCGGCGGCGAACCACTCGTCGTAGACCGGGACGACCTCGGCCTCGATGAAGGCGCGGATGGTGTCCCGGAACGCCTCGTGGTCCTCGTTGAATACGGTACGGCGCACGAGCCGCCTCCTTCGGTTCCTGTCCTGGTCCGGCCGGGTGTTCCGACGCTCCGGGCATGTGCCTAAGCGCTTGCTCAGCCTGTGTCAGTCGAAGTTACTCACCGGTCAGCCGGTCTGTCCAGACTCCGCGTCTGTGATCCAGAGCCCTTCGGCGGAGTCGTACAGGTACGCCGGCCTCCCCGCGGTCCCGCTCGTGCGGAAGGGCTTCCCGCCGTCGGTGATCCGCACCGTCCCCGAACGGCCCCCGGCGCTCCATTCCAGCTCCAGGTACCAGCGGCAGTCGCAACCCGCCGTCCGGGCGGAGACGAGCAGCTCCTCGGGGTCGGAGGAGGTGACCTTGTACGGGAAGGCCACGGACGGGATCGTCCGGACCTCGGCGCCGGAGGCGTCAAGGCCGTCGACGGGCCTCGCGAGCGGGCGCGGCCGGTCGAGGTCCACGGCGAAGTGGCGCGGTGTGACGGCGCCGCCGCAGCCGTTGTCCATCCGGTACGCGTTCCACGGCAGCGGCGCGGCCCGGTCGACCACGCGCACGTGCAGGGCCTGGAGGACGACGGCGTCGGACGGCGACCGGCCCTGGAGCGTGATCCGCACCAGCGCCTCCCCGCCGTGCACGGCACCGTGCGTCCGGGCCCACGCCCCGGAGTCGGCCGCGACCGGCGGCGGGGCGACCGCGCGGGGGGCCCGGTCCACGACGTAGGTGTGCCCGCAGCCGCCCTGCCAGAGCTGGGAGCCGATGGTCCAGGTGAAGGGGAGGGGGGCCGCGGTCCGCCCCGGAGGGGTGGAGGCGGGAGCGGGGGCGGAAGCCGTACGGGCGGGGTGGCCGAGCAGGGCGGCGGCGAGGGCGAGCACGACGAGCGTGACGGCGGCGGCGACGAGGAGGGGAGCGGGGGCGGCACGACGGGGGCGGGCGCGGGGCGCCTCCGGCGCGGTCGGTTCCGGGGCGGGGTCGGGTTTCGGTTCGGGCGCGGCCGGTCCGGGCGTGGGCGAGGGCACGGGCGGGGCCGTTCGGCGGCGGGCGCGGTCCGCCTCCGTCCAGGCCGCCTCCAGGGTCCGCCGTTCCTCCTCGTCCGCCCCGCACAGCAGGGCGAGGCGGTCGACCACGGCGAACTCCTCCGGGACGGTCGCGCCGGAGCAGTAGCGGTGGAGGGTGGACGCGCTGACGCTCAGGCGCCGGCCAAGCGCCTCGTAACTCCTCCCGTCCCGCGCCTTCAGCGCGCGGACGAGCCCCGCGAACTCCTCGACGGCTGCGTCCTTCGGCATTCCATCCCCCCGACCCTGCGTCCCAGTCTTCACGTTCTTGCACGTCAGCGGGGGTGGAATGGTTCCGGGACGGATGGTGGGCGCGTGATCGTTGCAGGCGGCGGGCGCCGGCCCCACGCTGGTTGAGCACTGACCGGAAGAACGACCCGACGGGGGATCCACCACCATGAACAAGCTCCGTACCGCACTCGCCACCGCCGCTGCTGCCGCCCTGGGCCTCGCGGCCCTCGCCACGGCCCCGGCGCAGGCCGCCGCCGAGCCCGCCTTCCTCGCCGCCTCCCAGATGCCGCCGTCGTCGACGCCGTGGACCGCCACCAAGGTCTTCACCGGCATCCCGGAGAACGGCGGCGCCCTCTGCGCCCCGTACAAGATCCCGGCGCAGAACACCCGCTACCGCGAGTTCAACACCGAGCTCGACACCAACGGCGTCCAGATCACCACCGTCGCCCGCACCGAGGCCGACGCCGTGAAGCTGGTCGACACCCTCCGCGAGTCCCTCGCCGGCTGCGGCTCCCTGCTGGAGCGGCAGAACCCGGGCCTGCGGGCCGTCAGCGCCTCCCACGGCAAGCTCGCCGTCGAGGAGGGCGCCTGGGTCTACAGCCTGGACACCGCCGACCCGCAGATCGGCAACAGCGACATCCACCTGTTCTCCGTCGGCCGCGACGGCCGCACCGTCACCTTCGTCCGCTGGGGCCAGATGGGCGACTTCAAGGACGCCCCGCTGACCGCCTTCCGCACCACGACGAAGACCGCCGTCAGCAAGCTCCACTGACCCGGGCGCTCCCCCGAGGGCTGACCACAGCTCGACAGCGGCGAGGCCGGAACCCGGCCGCGCCGCTGTCGTGCCCTCCGGCTCAGGAAGGTTTCGCGTTGCTGGGGGTCCAGTCCGAGCGTGGGCTCGTCCAGCAGGAGCACTTCGGCGCGGTGCACGAGGGCCTGGGCGATGGCGACGCGCTGCTGCTGTCCGCCCGAAAGCCGGTTGATCTCGTGGCGGGCGCGGTCTTCGAGCCCGACGCGCTCCGGGGCCTGCGGGGCGGCGCCACAGGCGGCGCTCTCGCTCATGCCCTTGAGTCAGCCCGCGTAGGCGACGTGTTCGTGGCAGGTCATGCCCGGCAGGAAGTCCGGCTTCTGCGGCAAGAATCTGGCCGGAATCGGCCCTGGACGGCAGGCGCGAACGGTGGTTGCGGCGGGTGTGCCGGAACTGCCCGCAGCTGCGGACGGGTTGGGTTTACGCTGCTGTCCGGCGGCCCCTTCTCCCTCCGCCGCCCCGGCCTTCACCCTGGAGCCCCTCTTGCGTCTGCGGACAGGCAGTGCCACCCGCCCGGTGTCCCTGCTCCTGTCGGCCGTTCTCGCGGCCGCGACGCTCACCGGCTGCGCGCTGCTGGAACTGGGCCGGGACTGCGAGGGGACCGACGGCCGGGTGAAGGAGGTGACGGCGCTCGGCATCCTCGACACCCGGCCCGAAGGGGCCACCGTCGCCCGGGGGTTCGAGGAGGTGGACGCGGGCTGCTGGGCCGACAGCGGCGACGTCGTGGTGTACGCCGACCGGACGCACGCCTTCCCCGGCACCCGGGCCGACGTGGCCGCGCACTACCGGACGGAGGCGGTACGGGACGGATGGGTTCCGGCCCCGGACGCCCTGCCCGGCGAACTGTGCTTCACCAGGGACGGCATGGCCCTGTCGGTCGTCTTCCTCACCGCCGAGCGCCTTCAGGAGGACGGTCACGGAAGCCGCCCCGACCTCACCACCGGGGCCGGATACTCGGTCGGCGTCGACGCGTACGTGAACGACGGTGCCGCTGCGGGCTGCTGACGGCCCCTGTTATCGTGCGCCGATGTCAACGATCACGCAGTTCCAAGTGACCTTCGACTGCGCGGAGCCCGCGCGTCTCGCCGCCTTCTGGTGCGAGGTGCTGGGGTACGTCGTGCCTCCGGTCCCGGAGGGCTTCGCCACGTGGGAGGAGTACCACCGCTCGCTGCCGCCCGAGGAGCAGGTGGTCTACTTCGCGTGCACTGATCCCGCAGGCGTGCGCCCGCGCCTGCTCTTTCAGCGGGTTCCCGAGGGCAAGGTCGTCAAGAACCGGCTGCACCTCGACGTGCGGGCCGGTGCCGGGCTCGTGGGTGAGGAGCGCCTTGCCACACTCGAGGCCGAGTGCGCCCGACTGGTCGCGCTGGGGGCGGTACATGTGCGAACGATGCTTGCCGACGGCGAGAACGAGTCCTGCATCGTGATGCAGGACATCGAGGGCAACGAGTTCTGCCTCGACTGAACCCGCCGGGGCGGCTGCGAGGTGCGGAGCCGTCCCCCGGACCCCTCAGGCCCGCACGCGGGGAACGGCCCTCGGGGGCTGCGCGATGCCTTGGACCGCACCGGCACCAGGCAAGCCCGTGCGGTACACGCACCCCCGAAGCCAAACCTGACGTGCGTCCCTGGGGGTAGATCACCAGCCTGTACCAGGCCGGTGGCGGGGATCGGGTTCGTCCTGATCACCCTCGCCGGGAGGTTCCCCAGGGCTCGTCCTTCGACTAGACCGGTGCCGCGTCGGGTGGCGAGGCCCCGCCACGCCGTGACGGGCCGCGGTTCACGCGGTCACGGCAGGTCGCCGTTGCGGAGGGACGTGATGAACGCGGACCAGGGCCCGGCGGGGAAGAGGAGCGCGGGGCCCTGGGGGGTTTTGGAGTCGCGGACGGGGATGCCGGAGGGGTGGTCATCCAGCACCTCGACGCAGCTGTCTGAATTCGGACCGCTGTACGACGACTTGCGCCAGCCGTGCAGTGCGGAAGCGTCGAGGATGCTGTGGTCAGTCATGGTGCCCGTAGTCCTTAGCGATTGTCCGCAACATGGCCAGCGACGCCTTCAGGGAGAGGGCGTCGCTCAGGGCCAGATCGTAGATGCCTTGCAGCTGTGCCACTACGGCCGGTGAGTCGTGCAGTTTGCCGGTGTGGTGCGCTTCTGTGTAAGCCGTTGGAGGTTGGTCCTCGAACCACATGAGCGTCAGCAAGCCTTGGCGGATCGGATGCGGCCCCGCGTCGTCGGAAAGTACATGCACACGGATGCGACCGGCTTCCCCCAGGCGGACGATGTGCATCGTCTGCTCGGCCATGACCTCGGGCCCGCCAATCGGGCGACGCAGCACCGCCTCGTCCAGCAGCGCCCACACTACGGGCGTCACCGGGTTGTCGAGGACCTTTGCTCGCTTGAGGCGTGTGACGACGTGCTTGTCACGTTCCTCGTCAGTCCTGGGAGGGAATCTCATGCCGAGAACTTCCTCTGCGTACCGCCGCGTCTGAAGGATTCCGGGCACGTACACGGGGGCGTACTCCCGGATCATCGTCGCCTGCTGTTCGAGCACTCGGGCGGGCTCGAAGTAGTCCGCGACTGTCTTGTCGTCCTCCGGCAGGAAGCTGCTGAGGACGTTTCCCGTGTTCAGGGCCCTGTCCAGGCGGCGGGCGTCCTCTCGGGACGGGACGCGGCGGCCCGCTTCGATGTGGGCGATGTGCGAACGGGTCATGACCGCGGTCTCGGCAAGCTGCTGTTGGGTGAGGCCCGCAGCCTCCCGTTGGGCCTTCAACCACTCCCCATAGATGTTGCTCATCGTCAACTCCCTTGTGACAAATGATCTGTCACATCGAAACCCCTGGTCAGCGTAGCCCAGCCGACTCCAGGCTGTGAGTGAATCGCTACAGAGCGAAGGCGCCCTCCAGGGCGTCCCGCTCGCTTCCGCCTGGGCCCGTACGCACAGGACCCCCGCGACCGCAGGAACGGCCCGGGGGCGTGGCCCTCAACTGACCAGGAGTTGACGACGTGTCGCACTGTATCGCCCGCATCCTCGACCCGCTGCTGCGGCTGCTGTGGCCCGCGCCGCCCGCCCGCCATCGCGCGGTACCGTCCCCGGCCGCTCTGCCTGTCCGTACGTCGCCGCCGCTGCCGCCCCGGCCCACCCGCGCCCCGGAGCCGTACTACACGGGGGAGGACAGCGCGCTCGTCCGCCCGTACCTGCTCGCCCACGAGCAGCGGGCCGAGGAGCGCCGCAGGCGGGCGCGGCGGCGGACGCTCTGGCTCGCCGTGCACGGCATCGACCTGGGCCCTCGCGTCATCCACGGAATCGAGATCACGGCATGAACGACCACACCACCGGGACCGCCCGCCTGCTGCCCTGGACCGGCTCCGGGGGCAAGCCCTGCTACCTCATCGGCGACGGCAAGGGTTACATCTCCAAGGTCGCCGACCGGATCGAGAGCGTCCAGCTCGGCATGGCCGCCGAACTCCTGGGTCACGTGGCGGAGTTGCTGAGCGACCGTAGGGCGACCTCCGACCAGCTGCGGTACGCCGTCGCCCGCATGGCCGAGTCGCTGCGGGACGTGCACCGCATCGCGGAGAGCCGAGGGGCGCGCTTGTCGGCGGAAGGCCCCGCCGAAGAGGCCGCGCCCGCGTAGGGCCTCACGCGCCGGGTCGTACGCGGCTCAGGGCGAACCACAGCTCCATGCGGGTCTGCGCGTCCTCCAGGTCCGCGTCCAGCAGGGCGGCGCAGCGGGCGACGCGCTGGCGGACCGTGTTGCGGTGGACGCCCAGGGCGGTCGCCGTGCGGTCCCAGCCGCCGTGCAGGGACAGCCAGACCCGCAGGGTCTCCAGCAGCGCCGGGCTGTCCAGGAGCGGGCCCAGCAGGGTGCGGGCGTGCGCGTCCGCCTCGGCCGGGTCCACCAGGGCGTCCAGGCCGCCCGGCCGGTGGCGGGCCAGGCCCGTGTGCGCGGCCTCCGCGCGGCGCAGGGCGCGGGCCGCCTGGGCGTCGGCGGCCTCCAGCGCGTCCGGGCCCGCCGGGGCGCTCACCCCCAGGGTCCAGCCCGGCTGCGGCGCCACCTCGCGGCCGACCGGGAGCAGCGCCCGTACCGTGCCCTCGGCGGCGTCCACGAGCGGGGTGCCCAGCGCGGGCGGCGGGGCCTGCGGGTCGCCCCCGCGCGCGTGGACCACCGTCCAGGGCGCGTCGCCCAGCAGCGGCGCCACCTCGTCGGGGCGGGCGCCCAGCAGGAGCCGTACCAGCGCGGCCGACCGGGTGGCCTCGTCGGCGCCCTGGTGGGGCGCGGTCAGCAGGGACAGCAGCACCATGGCCGTCTCGGCGATCCGCTGGTCGGCCTCCTCGTGCCGCGCCAGCGCCAGCCCGAGCGTCAGGCCCTCCCGGCCGGTGCCGAGGCTGTACGCGGCGAGCCGCACCTGACCGGAGGCGCCGGGCCCGCCCGTACCGCTGATACCGCCCGCGCCCGTGCCGCCCGCGCCCGGCACCGCGCCCGGCATCGTGTCCGCCGCCGACGACGGGCGCCGCTCCGCCCGCGCCACCACCGCCACCAGCCGGTCCAGCGCCGCCGCCTCCTCCGGGGTGAGCCCCCGTCCGGCCGCCGCGTACTCGGTGCCGTCCGGCGCGTACAGCGCGGCCCGCCCGCCCAGCCGCCCCGCCAGCACCTTCAGCACCGCCGGTACGGGACCGGGCCGCGCGGCGGCGGTGGCCAGCGCCCGCTGCGCGTCCGTCACGCGGCGCAGCTCGTGCAGCCGCGCGTCCGCCATCAGCCGCCACACCGCCCGCGCGACCGCCGCGAACGTCGTGCCCGGCTCCACCTCCACCAGCGGCAGCCCGTGCCGCGCGCACGCCTCGGCCAGCGCGTCCGGCACCGTGTCGTACACCGGCGTCACGCCGAAGCCCAGCGCCGCCGCGCCCGCCCCGGCCGCCCGCGCCACGAACCGCTCCGGGTCCGCGCCCGCGTCCGCCAGCTGCACCCCCGCCGTGAGCAGCAGCTCCCCGCCCAGCAGGTACGGGTACGGGTCGGCCATCTCCGAGGTGTGCACCCAGTGCAGCTCCGTCGCCGGATCGCCCGCCACCAGCCGCAGCCCCAGCTCCGGCCGGGCCAGCAGCGCCGCCAGCCGCACCGGCGGGGCGAACGGCACCAGCGGCTCGCCCGGGGCCCCGTATCCCACCATGGACGCTTCCTCCATATCGCGACCCTCGAATGGAAGAAACGTACACTTCTGCGGCGCTCCCGGCCCCCGTACCGTCGTCCTCATGGACGCCGTGTGTGTGACGTACGGCGCGAGCGCAGGAAAGAAGGCACCCCACATGAGCAGCACCAGCGGCACCCCCCGCGGCCCCATCGACTCCTCCCGCGTCCCGCGCTACGCCGGCCCGGCGACGTTCGCCCGCCTGCCGCGCCTGGACGAGGTCGGCACCGCCGACGTCGCGGTCGTCGGCGTCCCCTTCGACTCGGGCGTCTCGTACCGGCCCGGCGCCCGCTTCGGCGGCAACGCGATCCGCGAGGCGTCCCGCCTGCTGCGCCCGTACAACCCGGCGCAGGACGCCTCGCCGTTCGCCCTCGCCCAGGTCGCGGACGGCGGCGACATCGCCGTCAACCCGTTCAACATCAACGAGGCCGTCGAGACCGTCGAGGCCGCCGCCGACGAGCTGCTCGGCACCGGCGCCCGCCTGATGACGCTCGGCGGCGACCACACGATCGCCCTGCCGCTCCTCCGCTCGGTCGCCAAGAAGCACGGCCCGGTCGCGCTGCTCCACTTCGACGCCCACCTCGACACGTGGGACACGTACTTCGGCGCCGAGTACACCCACGGCACGCCGTTCCGCCGGGCCGTCGAGGAGGGCATCCTCGACACGGAGGCGCTGTCCCACGTCGGTACGCGCGGCCCGCTGTACGGCAAGCAGGACCTGACGGACGACGAGAAGATGGGCTTCGGCATCGTCACGTCGGCGGACGTGTACCGGCGCGGCGCCGACGAGGTGGCCGACCAGCTGCGCCAGCGCATCGGCGACCGCCCGCTGTACATCTCCATCGACATCGACTGCCTGGACCCGGCCCACGCCCCGGGCACCGGCACGCCCGAGGCGGGCGGCATGACCTCCCGCGAGCTGCTGGAGATCCTGCGCGGCCTGGCCTCCTGCAACCTGGTCTCCGCCGACGTGGTGGAGGTCGCCCCGGCGTACGACCACGCCGAGATCACCTCGGTCGCCGCGTCGCACACGGCGTACGAGCTGACGACGATCATGTCCCGCCAGATCGCGGCGGCCCGCTCCACCGACGCCTGACCGACGGGCCGGCGGCCGCGTCGGGCCGGTCGGCCAGACCGGTCGGACTGCTCGGTCCGGCCGGTCGGCCTGCTCGGTCCGGCCGGGCCCGGTCGGCTCGACGGCCCGGTGAGTCCGGTCGGCTCGACGGTCGGCCGGCTCGCCTGGTTGGCCGCGTCGGTCCAGCCGGCCCGGTCGGCTCGTCGGCGGAGGCGCGTTAGCCTCCAAGCGGCGCCGGACGCCTCGTATGGGTTCCGGCGCCGCCGTACCGCTTCCCGGAGGCCCGGAGGCCCGCCCGCATGACCCACGACCACGACCTCGTCCCGCGCCCCACCGCCGCGCAGACGGAAGCCGCGCTCACCCCCCCGCCCGGCCGCACCGGAGGGGACCTCGTCGTCGAGACCCTGCGCGGGCTCGGCGCGACCACCGTGTTCGGGCTGCCCGGGCAGCACGCGCTCGCCCTGTTCGACGCGCTCGGCCGCTCCGACCTCACGTACGTGGGCCTGCGGGTCGAGAACAACGCGGGCTTCGCCGCCGACGCGTACGGCCGGGTCACCGGCGAGGCCGCGCCGCTGCTGCTGTCCGCCGGGCCCGGCGCGCTGACCGCCCTGCCCGCCCTCCAGGAGGCCGCCGCCGCCTCCGCCCCGGTCGTCGCCATCGGCGCGCAGGTCCCCGCGCGGGGCCTGGGCGGCGGGCGCCACGGGTACCTGCACGAACTGCGCGAACAGCAGGCGTCGTTCCGCGACATCGTGAAGTCCGTGCACCAGGCCCGTACGGCCTCGCAGATCCCCTCCGCCGTCGCCGCGGCCTGGGAGTCGGCGCTGACCGCCCCGCACGGGCCCGTGTGGGTGGAGATCCCCGCCGACGTGCTCGCCGCGCCGACGGACGTGCCGGTCGTCACCGCGCCCGACGCGACCCCGCACGAGCTGGTGCCCCGCCCGGAGCTGACCGCGCTGGCGGCGCACTGGCTGTCGCGCGCCGAGCGCCCGGTGATCGTCGCGGGCGGCGGGGTCGTACGGTCGGACGCCTCCGGGAAGCTGCGGGCGCTGGCGGAGCGGCTGTCGGCGCCGGTCGTGACGACGTTCGGCGGCAAGGGCGCCTTCCCCTGGGAGCATCCGCTGTCCCTCCAGTCGTGGCTGGAGGACCGGCACACCACCGACTTCCTCCAGGACGCGGACGTCCTGCTGGTCGTCGGCTCGGGGCTCGGCGAACTGTCGTCGAACTACCACACGTTCCGGCCGCGCGGTCGGGTCGTGCAGATCGAGGCGGACCTCGGGAAACTGGAGTCCAACCACCCGGCGCTCGGCATCCACGCGGACGCCCGCCTCGCCCTGTCGGCGCTGCTGGAGACGGTGGAGGAGCGCCACGACCCGGCGGCGCCGGAGCGCGTACGGGAAGTGCTGGCAGCCGTCCTGGAGCGGATCGACGCGCAGGGGCTCACCCTGGAGCGGCAGGTGCTCGCGTCCGTGCGCGGCGCGCTGCCCGACACGGCGCCGTCCTTCTGGGACATGACGATCCTGGCGTACTGGGCGTGGTCGGCGTTCGACGCGCGGCGGCCCGGCACGATGCACTCGGCGCAGGGCGCGGGCGGCCTCGGCTACGCCTACCCGGCCGCGCTCGGCGCCGCCGCGGCCGACCCGGACAGCCCGGTGCTGGCCGTGTCGGGCGACGGCGGAGCCCTGTACTCGGTCGCCGAACTGGCGACGGCCCGCCAGCACGACCTGCCAGTGACCTGGCTGATCGTGGACGACGGCGGCTACGGCATCCTGCGCGAGTACATGACGGACACGTACGGCGGGGCCACGGGCACGGAGCTGGCGCGGCCCGACTTCGTGGCGCTGGCCGAGTCGTTCGGTGTCCCGGCGAAGCGGACCACGCCGGAGGAGCTGGAGGGCGACCTGCGGGACGCGCTCAGGGCGCCCGGTCCGTCGGTGGTGGTGCTCCCGGCGGTCCTCCGCATGTTCGCGCCGACCCACACGGAGGACTGACGGGCTGCCAGGTGGGGCCGGGCCCCTACCAGATGGCCTCGACCCACTCCGGGTGGTCGATGAACGGGTTCCGGTTGTGCTGGTACTTGCCGTGGATCAGGTCGTTGCGCTTGCGCTCGAACGCGTCCGGCGGGTCCTGCTCGTTCCACTGCTTCAGCACGGACAGGCGGCCGTGGAGCGGGGCCGTGCCGTTGGTGACGGAGTCGTTGGGCTCCAGGTCCGGCCAGCCGTCGGTGCCCTCGTAGCGGACGGCCATGTACAGGATCATGCGGGCCACGTCGCCCTTGTCGGCGGCGCGGGGCTCGAAGCTGTTGGAGTCGGTGTAGCTGCCGGGGGCGCCGCTGACCGGGCTGCCGCCCATGTCGAAGTCCTTGTTGCCGCGGATGCTGTTGACCTGGACGTCGGCCGGGCGCAGGTGGTGGAGGTCGGTGCCGGGGCCGGTGGAGGTGCCGAAGTCGCCGTGGGACTTGGCCCACACGTGCTCGCGGTTCCAGTCGCCGAGGTCGCCGCCGCTCAGGGACTTGGAGCGGGAGGTGCCGCTGTAGAGGAGGCGGACGTTGGCGCTGTTGGCCGGGTCCTCGTCGGTCTCCTTCAGGGCCGTCCAGACCGCCGAGTACGAGATCTTCGTCTGGTCGCGGATGATCGAGTGCAGGGCGCTCTTGAGGCTGGTGCCGGTCTTGCCGATGGCGGGCGCGTAGTACGTGTCGTCGTACGCGGACACGGTGGTCGTGGCCGTGGTGGTGGCCGAGGCCGTCGCCTCGGGGGCCGGGGCCGCTGCGGCGCCCGGGACGGTGACACCCACGAGCACGGCGACGGTGGCCAGGACGGGAAGCCTCCAGCGGCGTGCGGAGGCGGCCGGGGTTGACGGCATGGGGAGTCCTTTCCCGAGGTGGGGACACGGGGGAACGTTTCGGCGATCTACGCGAGTTGACCGCTGGGCAAGGGGAGAGTGCCATGCCTGTGGCTACACGCGTGTGAACGGGACGGGTCGGTCCTGTGTCATTGTCATGGACGTGTCGATCTGGCCGAAAGGGGCCCCTGTGAACTGATGCCGTGTGAGCACGCGGGCCCGGCGTCCGCACCGGGGAAGTGCCCTGCGGCAGGTTCCCCTCCCGCCCGCCGGGAAAGGGCTTGATGCGCCCTCCGCCCGGCGCGGAGGATGACCCCCATGCCGACCTTCGACGCCCCCGACGGGACCACGCTCGCCTACCACCTCGAAGGTGACGGAGCGCCACTGGTCTGCCTGCCCGGCGGGCCCATGCGCGCGTCCGCCCACCTCGGGGACCTCGGCGGCCTGTCGGCGCGGTGGCGGCTGGTCCTGCTGGACCTGCGCGGCACCGGGGCGTCGGAGGTGCCGGAGGACCCGGCGACGTACCGGTGCGACCGGCAGGTGGACGACGTGGAGGCGCTCCGCGCACACCTCGGCCTGGAGACGATCGGCCTCCTCGCCCACTCCGCCGCGGGCGACCTCGCCCTGCTGTACGCGGCCCGGTACCCGCGCCGGGTCCGCTCGCTGACCCTGGTGACCGCCCGGGCGCGCGCCCTGGGCGTCGAGTTCACGCCCGGGCGCCGACGAGAGGCGGCGGCGCTGCGGAAGGGCGAGCCGTGGTACGAGGAGGCGTACGGCTCGTACGAGGCGATCTGGTCCGGCACCGCGACCGACGCCGACTTCGACGCGGCGGCCCCGTTCTTCCACGGCCGCTGGGACGCCGCTTCGACGAGGCCGCCGAGGCGCTGCGCGGGCGCCGCGTCTCCGGGAAGGCGGTCCTGGCGGTGGCATCCGGCACGCCGCGCTGACCACGCGCCCGGGCGCGCTCGGCGCCTGCTGCGCCGCCGTGGGGACCGTAGCCCGGGAGCCGGCGCCCGGGAGCCCCGGCGCCCAGCAGCCCCGGCGCCCCGTAGCCCCGCGCCCGGAGGCCCAGCAGCCCCGGCGCCCGCCAGTCCGGGGGCCCGCCACCCCGCCAGCCCCGGCGCCCGCCGGCCCGCGCCCGCCGGCCTGCCGTCACGCACCTCCGACCTAGGCCGAAAGGATGGTCTTGGTCCCGCCGCCGCCCCGCCGGGATGAAAATCGCACCCCCGCCTGTTGGTGCCTTGCGGTAGATCAGCGGAAACGGGCGAAACGGGAGGCCGGAACGTGGTGTCGGCGGCGGGGGACAAACAGGAGCAGACGGCGGAACGCAGGTGGGCCAAGCGGCTCTGGGGGTACGCCTGGCGGCACCGGAAGGACGTCGTCCTCGCCCTCGGCTCGTCGCTGGGCGGCATGGCCGTCATGGCGCTCGTCCCGCTCATCACCAAGATCGTCATCGATGACGTGATCGGCGCGGGCACCGGCTCCCTCGGCATGTGGATCGGCGTCCTCATCGCCGCCGCCCTCGCCGTGTACGCCCTCACCTACGTCCGCCGCTACTACGGCGGACGTCTCGCGCTCGACGTCCAGCACGACCTGCGCACCGAGATGTACGGGACGATCACCCGCCTCGACGGCAGGCGCCAGGACGAGCTGTCCACCGGCCAGGTCATCGGCCGCGCCACCAGCGACCTTCAACTGATTCAAGGTCTCCTCTTCATGCTCCCGATGACGATCGGGAACTTCCTCCTCTTCTTCATCAGCCTCGGCATCATGGCCTGGCTGTCCCTCCCCCTCACCCTCGTCGTCCTCGCCGTCGCCCCCGCGCTCTGGTTCATCGCCAAGCGCAGCCGCGTCCGCCTCCACCCCGCCACCTGGTACGCCCAGGCCCAGGCCGGGCACGTCGCCGGGGTCGTGGACGGCGCCGTCACCGGCGTCCGCGTCGTCAAGGGCTTCGGCCAGGAGGACCAGGAGACCGGCAAGCTCCGCACGGCCAGCCGCGAACTGTTCGCCGCCCGGCTGCGCACCATCCGCCTGAACTCCCGCTACACCCCCGCCCTCCAGGCCGTGCCCGCGCTCGGCCAGGTCGCCATGCTCGCGCTCGGCGGCTGGCTCGCCACGCGCGGCGAGATCACCCTCGGCACGTTCGTGGCGTTCTCCACGTACCTCGCCCAGCTCGTCGGCCCGGTCCGGATGCTCGCCATGGTCCTCACCGTCGGCCAGCAGGCCCGCGCCGGTGTCGAACGCGTCCTGGACCTCATCGACACCGAGCCGTCCCTGACCGACGGCACCGTGGAGCTGCCCGCCGACGCGCCCGCCGGTGTCGAGTTCGACGACGTGTCCTTCTCGTACGGCGAGGGCGACGGCACCCCGCCCGTGCTCGACGGGTTCTCCCTCACCATCCGCCCCGGCGAGACCGTCGCCGTCGTCGGCGCGTCCGGCAGCGGCAAGTCCACCGTCTCGCTGCTCCTGCCCCGCTTCTACGACGTGACCGGCGGCGCCGTCCGCGTCGGCGGCCACGACGTGCGCGACCTGACCCTCTCGTCGCTGCGCGCCGCCATCGGCCTCGTACCGGAGGACAGCTTCCTCTTCTCCGACACGGTCCGCGCGAACATCGCCTACGGGCGGCCCGACGCCACCGACGAGGAGATCGAGGCCGCAGCCCGCGCAGCCCGCGCCGACCGGTTCATCGCCGACCTGCCCGACGGGTACGACACGACCGTCGGCGAACACGGCCTCACCCTCTCCGGCGGGCAGCGCCAGCGCATCGCCCTGGCCCGCGCCATCCTCACCGACCCCCGGCTGCTCCTCCTGGACGACGCCACGTCCGCCGTCGACGCGCGCGTGGAGCACGAGATCCACGAGGCGCTGCGCGCGGTCATGGCCGGGCGGACCACGCTCCTCATCGCCCACCGCCGCTCCACCCTCAACCTCGCCGACCGCATCGCGGTGCTCGACGGCGGCCGCCTCTCCGACATCGGCACCCACGAGGAGCTCCAGGAGCGGTCCGCCCTGTACCGGCGGCTGCTCACCGACCCCGACGAGCTGGGCGGCGTCTCGCCCGGCCACCTCCTCCAGGCCGCCCCCGACGAGGACGACGACCGGACCGTACGGGAGGAGCTGGACGCCGAGTTCGACGCCGAGCGCGGCATCACGCCAGCCCTGTGGGACCGCGACGCCGCCGCGCCCGGACCGGCCAGGACGCCCGGCGCGACGCCCGAGCTGCTCGCCCAGGTGGAGGCGCTGCCCCCGGCGACCGACGCGCCCGACGTGGACGAGGTGCAGGCGGTACGGCCCGAGGATTCGTACGGGCTGCGCCGCCTGCTGCGCGGCTTCGGGCTGCCGCTGCTGTTCGCCCTGCTGCTCGTCGCCGTGGACGCGGGCATGGGCCTGCTGCTGCCCGTGCTGATCCGGCACGGCATCGACGAGGGCGTCACCCAGGCGGCGCTCGGAGCGGTGTGGGCCGCGTCCGCCCTGGCGCTGCTCACCGTCGTCGTGCAGTGGGCGGCGCAGGTCGGCGAGACCCGCATGACAGGGCGGACCGGCGAGCGGGTGCTGTACGCGCTCCGCCTGAAGATCTTCGCCCAGCTCCAGCGGCTCGGCCTCGACTATTACGAGCGCGAGCTGACCGGGCGGATCATGACCCGGATGACCACCGACGTGGACGCCCTGTCCACGTTCCTCCAGACGGGCCTGGTCACCGCGTTCGTCTCCGTCGTGACGTTCTTCGGGATCATGGTGGCGCTCGTCGTGATCGACGTGCAGCTCGCCCTCGTCGTCTTCGCGACGCTGCCCGTGCTGATCGTCGGGACGTTCTTCTTCCGGCGCGCCAGCGTCAAGGCGTACGAGCTGGCCCGCGAGCGGATCAGCGTCGTCAACGGCGACCTCCAGGAGACCGTGTCCGGGCTGCGGATCGTGCAGGCGTTCCGCCGCGAGCGGTCCGGCGCCGCCCGCTTCACCGGCCGCAGCCTGGAGTACCGCCAGGCGCGGGTGCGCGGCCAGTGGCTGATCTCGGTGTACTTCCCGTTCGTGCAGCTCCTGTCGTCGCTGGCCGCCGCCGCGGTGCTGGTCGTCGGCGCGGGCCGGATCGACGCGGGCACGCTCACGCCGGGCGCCCTCGTGGCGTACCTGCTCTACATCGACCTGTTCTTCGCGCCCGTGCAGCAGCTGTCGCAGGTCTTCGACGGCTACCAGCAGGCGTCCGTGTCGCTGCGCCGCATGCAGGAGCTGCTGCGCGAGCCGACCTCCACACCGCCCGCCGCCGACCCGCGCCCGGTGCCGTCCCTGAAGGGCGACATCGCCTTCGAGGACGTGACCTTCGCGTACGGCGACGACGAGGAGGCGCTCAGCGGCGTGGACCTGCGCATCCCGGCCGGGCAGACCGTCGCGTTCGTCGGCGAGACCGGCGCGGGCAAGTCCACGCTGGTCAAGCTGGTCGCGCGGTTCTACGACCCGACGGCCGGGCGGGTCACCGTGGACGGCACCGACCTGCGGGAGCTGGACCTCACCGCGTACCGGCACCGCCTCGGCGTCGTCCCGCAGGAGGCGTACCTGTTCCCCGGCACCGTCCGGGACGCCATCGCCTACGGGCGGCCCGACGCGACCGACGCCGACGTGGAGGCCGCGGCCCGCGCGGTCGGCGCCCACGACATGATCGCCACGCTGGAGGGCGGGTACCTCCACGAGGTCGCCGAGCGCGGGCGCAACCTGTCGGCGGGCCAGCGGCAGCTGATCGCCCTGGCCCGCGCCGAACTGGTGGACCCGGACGTCCTGCTGCTGGACGAGGCGACGGCGGCCCTGGACCTGGCGACGGAGGCCCAGGTCAACGCCGCCACCCAGCGCCTGGCGGGCCGCCGCACCACCCTGGTCGTCGCCCACCGCCTCACCACGGCCGCCCGCGCCGACCGCGTGGTCGTCATGGACCACGGCCGCGCCGTCGAGGACGGCACCCACGAGGAACTCCTCGCCCGCGACGGCCGTTACGCGACCCTGTGGCGCACCTTCGTGGGAGAGCCGGAACACGTGGGCTGACCCGGGGGCCCCGGGTCCCGGCGACCTCTGCTCCGGAAAAGCAGCGCTCACCTGACCCGGGGCCGGTCCGGTGACCTCCGCCACGCGAAGTCAGCGCTCGACGGCCCCGGCCCCCGGGGCCGTCGAGCGCTGCTTGCAAGGCCTCGGATCTCCGCGTCACACCATCGGCCTGGGACCGGCAGAGGCAGACGTCCGCCTCAGCGGAGGGGATGCCGACGAGCACGCCCACGGTCTGTGTCCCCCACCCGCCACATCCGTCGGCACACCCCTTGCGGACGATCCGTGACATCCGCGAATCCTTGCCGGAGGACCAGCGCGGGACTTCGACGCGGAACTCGCCGACACGGACATCGAGGCTCTGCCCGAGATGCTGAATCGCCGGGTGGCCCTAAGCAATGACGGCTTCGAGGAGTTCCTGTTGTCCCGGCCCTTCGACGGCGGCGGGGAGTTCGGAGCCCGTTCCCACGACGAGCAGCCGGGTGACGCCGAGTGAACGAAGGAGCGGGGACCAAGGCAGGCCCGCGCGTCCTGGTGTGGTGTCCAAGTACCTTGCCCGTACGGCGCCATGGTGATCCAGCCGTGGGAGCAGCAGGTGGGACAGTGACGGTGTGGTCCGATGCTGCCGGGCCGGGCCGGGCGGGCTTCGGTGGCATCTGCTTGGTGAGTTCGCACGGGCCATGGCCAGCGAAGGCGCACCCCAGCTCGCGGAGCCATGAAGGGCCGTACGGGGCTGCTGTCACCCAGTGCCGTTGACGTCTGTTTGCGCCGCGGACTGGGCATCCGCACCGGCTGCCGGAGCTCGGCGACAGGTTTCGGACCCAGCCCTCCCACGGTGGCGCCACACCCTGGCCGTCGTATCCGCCTCGTCCACGGCCCGAACTGGATACGATTCGCTCGACCGGAGAATGCGAACTCACCTGCAAACAGGGCCTGTCGGGCTGAATGACCGCTCGAACCCGTCCTGGGGGCCGTTTACGCTCCGGCACAGTACCGCGCTCACGCATCTCAAGAAGGGGACGGGTCGTGTCAGCACCGTGGATGTCGGCCGAGCAGTGGGACAGCATGATGCGGGCCATCACCGAGTCGAAGTACCAGCTGCTGCTGGGCGCCGGCGCCAGCCTGGACTCCGAGGGGCCGCAGGGGAGGTTGCCCGGTGGCTGGGACCTCGCACAGGAGATGGCCACGGCGTTCTCGCTGCCCGGAAATCCGCGCGGGAACCTGCGCCAGGTCTTCTCGATGGCGAAGTCGCGCGTCACGGCGGACGGCCAAAACGTCCTGGCCTACATGGCGGACCGCTTCGCCAACTGCACCGCACCGTTGTGGTACGCCGACCTCGTCTCCATCCCATGGCGGTACATCTGGTCGCTGAACATCGACGACTCGGTGGAGAACGCCTACAACAAGCAGTTCACCGACCACGCTGCCAAGGAACTCGTCTCCGTCTCCTGGACGGACTCCCACCGCGTGCCATCGGGCCACCAGGTCATCCTCGTCCACCTGCACGGTGTCGCCTGGGCGAAGAAGACGGACGACCTCGTCTTCGACATCTCGTCCTACCTGTATGCGGCCACCCAGCGCCACCGCTGGCACAACATCTTCGCCGACAGCTACTTGGAGACGCCCACCATCATCCTGGGCGCGAGCCTCAACGACGAGATCGACCTGGAGAATGTCCTGGAGAAGGGGCGTGTGCAGAGCGGCTCCGAGCCCTCCGTCATCGTCATGCCGACGATCGACGAGTTCGACAAGGAACGCTTCCGTGGGTGGGGCCTCATCCCGGTCGAGGCCACGGCCGAGGAGTTCCTCGCCAAGGTCCGGGCCAGCTGGCCGGAGTACTTCCAGCAGGCCGACGTGTCGGCGGACAACCCCAGCCGCATCAACCCCAACGTGCTGAGCTTCCTGAGCCAGTGGCATCCCGTCCACACGGGCTCCGAGTACCGTCTCGACGACCGGCACGACTTCTACGCCGGGCACGAACCCCTGTACTCCGACATCCTGCGCGACCTCGACTCACACCGCGTCCTCACCGACAGCGTATTCCGCGAGGCGATGTCAGACGCACCGCAGAAGGTCGTCTGCCTGACCGGTTCCGCGTTCACAGGGAAGAGCACGATAGCCCTGCGGGTCGCGAGAAGACTCGCGGAACAGAACTGGACGCCGTATCTACTCGATCCCGAACTGCGTCCCTCACTGGAGGCCACCCTGTGGTGGCTCAGACAGCATCCGCGGACCCTCCTCATCGTGGAGGGTGCCGCCGACTTCGCGAACGACCTCGCCGACATGGCCCTGCGCGCCAAGGAGCGGGGCATCCCTTTCAAGCTGCTGGCCGTGGAACGGCGCTCGCGCGCCCGAGAGGTGCGCCGCAGCTTCACGGGCGTGGGGTTCGCCGACGCGGAGGTCTCCGACAAGCTGAAGGACACTGAGATCGAGGCTCTGATCCGGCAGCTCAAGGGCCACGGACGGCTCGGCATCGTGGCCGACGCCGGCCACACCGAACAAGTCGAGTATTTCACGCGGAAGCACGGCGGGAACCTCTTCTCGGCGATGTCGAACCTGGAGGAGGCCGACGGGTTCCGCAGCAGGGTGCGGACGGGGTACTCGCTCCTGACAAGCGAGACCGAACGAGCGGTGTTCCAGGCCGTGTGCATCACCTCCGCCCTCGGTTACGGACTGCCGATCGGCGCTGCGGCGTCCGTCTGCGGACTGCCGGCAAGCGAGCTGAACACCCTGCTGCATTCCGAGTCGGTGCTCGCCGACTTCATCCGCGTGGCCGGGGGACGCCTCCACCCGCGGCACCGGGCGTTTGGCTCGTACATGCTGGAGAACTCCTTCAGCAAGCAGGAGAACTACGCCGTCACCCTGAAACTCGCCCAGCACTACGGCGTGCAGATCTCCCCGGCGGCCATCGCGTCGCGCACCTTCGCCTACCGCATGGTGCGCCAACTCCTCGATCACGAGATGCTGACCGTGTGGCTGGGCGTGGAACGCCTGGACGCCTGGTACGAGGCGCTGCAGGAGACGTACGCCTGGAACGCTCGGTACTGGGAGCAGCGGGCCCTTGGAGCGAGCAAGCGGGGCCGGCATGCCCCGGCCAGTTCGTGGGCCCGGCAGGCCATCGCCCAGCACCGCGACGCGTTCGCGCTGAACACGCTGGCCACCGTGCTGTTCCGTAGGTACCTCGCCGAGGGCGGGCCGGAAGACGGCAGGACGGAGAACCTGATGGAGGTGGCCGCGTACCTGGAGGAGGCGCGCGCCATGGCAGCCGAGGACTCGGAGTACCCGTACATCACCTTCTTCAAGTACACCCTGAACTGGGCGGAACGGGCGAAGAAGGCCAACGGGTCCATCGACAGGCGTATCGTCCGCCGGTGGGACGACTGGATGCACCTGGTCGACATCTCCCCGATCACGCGTTCGCCGGAGGTCAGGGAGCAGTTGAAGTCGTTCCGCAGGAGGTGGCTCCTGCTGGCCTAAGGGCCGTCGGCTCCGGTTCGGTCAGCCCGCGCTCTCCGACAAGAGCCCGGGCTCCGAGTCGAGAGCCGCCCGGCACACGGCGGCCTGCACGTCCGTGTAGGCGAGCAGGTAGACGACGCGGATGCGTGATGCCGGGTGGGAGCGGAAGTAGCTCACCGTCGCGGCCAGCAGAGCGTCCACGGTCTTTCCGAGGTCGCTGTTACCGCCGCCGGTCCCCAGGAGCGGCAGCACCACCGAGCGCAACGGCTCGCCCGCGGCGGCCAGCCGGTCCACCTCGGCGAGGACGTTGCGCACGCACCGCTCCAGGTCGATGACCTGCCGGTACCCCGAGCCGGGTTCTCCCTCCACGGCTGCGACATGCAGGATACGCCGGACCTGGTGGCTTTCCTGCAGCTCGCCCGGCCCTGTGACCAGCACGGATCCCGCCGTCACATGGGAACGGCCCGCCATGCGCTCGGCCAGCTCCAGGGCGATGGTGTCGTGTACCAGATGGCCTGCGTCGTCCCGGCGGCCGCCGTGGTAGCGGATCGTCGCCGAGAGGGTGGGTTCGTCCACGCGTGACATCTCCATCCGCGTGTTCTCGGAGTTGACCCACACGTCCGTCCCCAGCACGTTGGCGACGTTCCCAGTGATCATCCCGATGCGGTGGCGCCGGTCGCCCTGCAGCGGCAGCTCGTACCGGGTGCACTGGAGGACGGGCCGTGCAGTGTCCTCCGCCGGCCGCTGCTGCGACAGTTGCCTGCGCAGCGCGGTGTTCTCCCGAGTTGCCTTCTTCAGCTCCGCCGCGACCTCGTCCAGACGCCGGGTCTTGCTGAGCCATGTGAACGACACCAGCAGGAAGAAGGCGGCGAATCCGGCGGCCCCGCCGATCCCGAAGCCCAAGGCCCGACCCTCGGTCATCGAGTCCGGGAAGGCGGAGAACAGGAAGAGGGCAGCCGCCAGGGAGTACAAAAGGATCACCGGCAGCTGGAGAGAGTACTGCCTCCCCGCCCGGTCCGGCGCGGAGGACCAGATGTGCAGGGCGATGCCGGAGACACAGAGAACGGCAGTGGTGGAGAGCTGCAGCGGACTCATCGGCCCCGACTCCTTTGTCACGTCACTGAACGGTCGATCGCTGTGCGGCACAGCCGGCCTTGCCTCCGAGCATATGCTGTGCGGTGAAGAGCCAACTCGGATCGAGTCCATCAACGCCCTTAGTTGTACCAGCACTTGGCGACTGTCCGACTCGCGAGGGCCGGCTGCCATCCGGGTCCGTTGTCGGCGCGGTTGTGCGGCGCCTCTTGGAGGAGGTCCGCCGTCCGAACGTCCACGGCGAGCCGCAGGCCCCGGGCGACCGCCCACAGCACCAACCCGGCCAGGAGCAGGTTGCGGATCAGGATGAGGAAGGAAACGCCGGCCCTCGGGTCGTCCGGCTGCCCGACACGCGGCACACGGATATGGCGGTGTCTCCACCTCGCCGGTGGCCCCGCCAACTGCTTCGTCGGGGCAGCACTCCATACCTGAGCCACCGTGTCACGGCCCTCCGGGAGGGGTGAGTACCACACCTGGGTAGTCATGCTCATGTTCGAGCAGCGGGGAGCTGGTGGGGTGTGGGGATGAGCGTGAACGACACCACACCCGTGGCCCCCGTCGGGCCCCTCTCCGCTCGCGCGCTGCGGAGGATCTCCCTGCTCTGCGCCCTCGCGCTGCCGCCGCTGTGGCTGGTCGCCTGGCTCGTGCCGCTGTCCGGGGAGACGGGTGGGCGCTGCGTGACGTACGGGGGCAACTGCGGCGGTCTCTGGCCGGAGGGAACGCCCTGGTTCAGTTTCGCCGTCGTCGCCGTCGCCTGCTGCGTGGCCCTGCTCACGCCCGACCGGGGCGGCCGTACCGCTGTTCTGCGGCGGGCCGCCCTGGCCGCGCAGCTCTTGATCTCGGCCGTCGCCGTCCTGTGGGTCCTCACCTGGGCCACCGCCTGACCGGAGGGCAACCGTCCGGGCCGTCCTCGCGTCGTACGCATGTACGGGGACGAGGCGAGGGGGCCGGCTGGTGTTCAGGTGGAGTGCGAGGGCGTGGCGCGGGCGGGTCGCGGGCGGGGTGGCCGTGGTCGTCGCCGCCGGGGTGCTCGGGGTCGCCGGGCCGGGGGTGGCCGACGCGGAGGCCGCGCGGCTCGCGGGCTGCCCCGGGCGGCTCGCCAAGACCGTCAAGTTCGCCACCGGGGAGCTTCGGGTCTACAAGAACCGCCAGTACGCCTGCGCCGTCACCGTCGCCGAACCGGGCGCCCGCCGCCCCATGTCCGTCACCCTCCAGCCGCGCGGCGGCCGGGCCCTCGCCGACACCGGCAAGTTCACCCGGCAGGCCGGGCCCGTCACCGTCCACGCCCTCAACCGCTGCGTCCGCGCCACCGGCGCCGTCTCCGGACGCGGCGGCGCCACCGGCTGGATCCTCTGCTGATGGCCGTGCCCTGACCGTCCCTCGCCCGACGCTCCGCCACCCCCGCTCGGCCAGGGGCTGGTCAGGGACCCGCGCGCACCGCTAGGTTCACCGCGACCGCAACGAACCCAGTGGAAGGCAGCGCATGCGCACGACGCTCAGATGGCTGCTGTCGCTCGTGGTGCTCATAGGCACCTTGGGCACGGCCGGGACGGCCACCGCCGCCGGACAGGACAGCGCAGGGCCGGACATCAAGGACCGCGTCCTCGCGATCCCCGGCATGTCCCTGATCGAGGAGAAGCCCTACCCCGGCTATCGCTTCTTCGTCCTCAACTACACCCAGCCGGTGGACCACCGCCGCCCCGGCAAGGGGACCTTCGAGCAGCGCCTCACCCTGCTTCACAAGGACACCAACCGCCCGACGGTGTTCTTCACCAGCGGCTACGGCCTCAACACCAATCCGCGCCGCGCCGAGCCGACCCGGATCATCGACGGCAACCAGGTCTCGCTGGAGTACCGCTACTTCACCCCGTCCCGCCCCCAGCCCGCCGACTGGTCGAAGCTGGACATCTGGCAGGCAGCGTCCGACCAGCACCGTCTGTTCACCGCGCTGAAGAAGGTGTACGACCGCAAGTGGGTCGCCACCGGCGGCTCCAAGGGCGGCATGACCGCCACGTACTACGAGCGGTTCTACCCGCGCGACATGGACGCCGTCGTCGCGTACGTCGCGCCGAACGACGTCGTCAACCGCGAGGACTCCGCGTACGACCGGTTCTTCGAGAACGTCGGCAGCGAGGAGTGCCGCGCCCGGCTGAACGCCCTCCAGCGCGAGGCCCTCGTCCGCCGCGAGCCGCTCCAGAAGAAGTACCAGGAGTGGGCCGCCGCCGAGGGCGCCACCTTCCACACGGTCGGCGGCATCGACAAGGCGTACGAGGCCGTCGTCCTCGACTTCGTCTGGGCCTTCTGGCAGTACTGGGGCGAGCAGGACTGCGCGACCGTCCCGGCCGCCGCGACCGCCACGGACGACGCCGTGTACGACACCATCGACACGTACTCCGGCTGGTCCTTCTACACCGACCAGGGCCTGGAGCCGTACACCCCGTACTACTACCAGGCCGCCACCGAGCTGGGCTCGCCCAGCCTGCGCCTGCCGCACCTCGACGGCCTCAGCCGCTACGGCTACCAGCCCGCGCACGCCTTCGTGCCGGACGACATCCCGGTGCGGTTCAAGCCGTGGGCGATGCGCGACGTGGACACGTGGGTCCGCCACAACGCCGAGCGCATGCTGTTCGTCAACGGTGAGCGCGACCCGTGGAGCGCCGAGCCGTTCCGCGTGGACCGCGGCGCGAAGGACAGCTACGTCTTGACCGCGCCCGGCGCCAACCACGGCGCGAACATCGCGGGCCTGAAGGAGCGGGAGCGTGACCTCGCCACGGCGAAGCTCCTGGAGTGGACGGGCGTCGCCTCGGCCGCCGTCAAGGCCGACCCGGACCGCGCGGCGCCGCTCGCCCGCTTCGACGCGCGCCTCGACAAGCGCGACGTCCAGCGCGGGCCGCGCCTCCTTCCGTGACACCAGCGGTACGCCCGTGAACGGGGTGCGGGTCCGGCAGCGGATGCCGGGCCCGCACCCCGCACGCGTCCGACGGGGCCCGTCGGCACGCGGGGCCGTCAGTACGACAGGCCGTACCCGATCGGGTAGAGCTCCCGTGACGGGTCGTCGGCGCGCTGCACCGGCACCGGAAGGCGGCCCTCCGGCCGGGCCCGGCCCGCGATGACCCGGGCGGCGGCCCGCATCTCCACGTCCGTCCACGCGTACGTGACGAGCGTGGCACGCTGGCCCGTCAGCCGGGCGATGTCGTACGGGTTGCGGATCGCGACCGTGATCACCGGGACGCCCGTGGCGACGAGCCGTGCGACGAGGGTGCGCTGCGCGCTGGTCGCCGACACGTTGTACGTGCCCACGACCACCGCGTCCTTGCCGGACGCCGCCGCGACGGCCTGCTCGATGCGGGCGGCGGTGGGGGCGGTGCCGGTGGACAGGGCGGTCGCGGTGAACCCCAGCTCGCCGAGGGCCGCCGCGAGCGTCGTGGTCGGCGGGCCCGTCGTGCCGGACGGCGATGCCGGGTCGGCGCCGACGACCAGCAGCTCCCGGTGGGTGAGCCGGTTGAGCGGCAGCAGCCCGCCCTCGTTGAGCAGCAGCGTCGTCGTGGCGTCCGCGATCCGGTCGGCCGCGTCGAGGTGCGCCTGCTTGCCGACGACCCGGTCCACCTCGTCGTGCGTCGTGTACGGGTCGCGCAGCAGGCCCAGCTTCGCCTTGAGCCGCAGAATGCGGAGAATCGATTCGTCGAGGCGGGCCTCGGACAGCTCCCCGCCGCGTACGGCGTCCAGCACCGCGTTCCAGGCGAGGTCCAGGTCCGGCGGGTTGAGCAGCTGGTCGCAGCCCGCCTTGAGGGCCAGTACGGGCACCCGGTCGTCGCCGTACTTGGTGCGCACGCCCTCCATGCCGAGCGAGTCGGTCACCACCACCCCGTCGTAGCCGAGGCGTTCGCGCAGGATGCCCGTCAGGATGGGCCGCGACAGGGTCGCCGGGTCCTCCGACGGGTCGAGGGACGGGACGACGATGTGCGCGGTCATGATCGAGTCGATCCCGGCGGCGATCGCGGACCGGAACGGCGGCGCGTCGAGCGTCTCCCACTGCTCGCGCGTGTGGTGGATGTACGGCAGCTTCGTGTGGCTGTCGTCGGTCGTGTCGCCGTGGCCGGGGAAGTGCTTGGCCGTCGCCGCTACCTTGGCGCCCTGGTAGCCCTTCACCTGCGCGGCGACCAGCCGGGCCACGGCCTGCGGGTCGGCGCCGAAGGACCGTACGCCGATGACGGGGTTGGCCGGGTTGACGTTCACGTCGGCGACGGGCGCGTAGTTCTGGCGGATGCCGAGCGCGGCCAGTTCGGCGCCCGCGATGTGCGCGGCCCTGCGGGCGACGTCCCTGGCGCCGCACGCGCCGAGCGCCATCGCGCCGGGCATCAGCGTCGCGGGCTCGCCGACGCGGGCGACGATGCCGTGCTCCTGGTCGGTGGAGATCAGTACGGGTACGGGCGTGGGCTGGGCGAGCGCGGCGCGCTGGATGCCGTTGGACAGGTCGGCGATCTGGTGCGGGTCGCGGGTGTTGCGCGCCCACGCGAAGTAGATGATCCCGCCGACGTGGTACTTGGCGACCAGTTCGGCCGCGGTGCGGACGCCGATCTCGCGGAGGTTGGCGTCGATGTCGGCCTGGTCGGGGTGGGTGGCGGAGTGCCCGTACACCCGCATGACGAACAGCTGGCCGACCTTTTCCTCCAGGCTCATGCGCGCGACGATCCGCGCGAGCGCCCGCTCTTGGGCGCCGGTGTCCTGGGGGGCGGGGTCCTGGGCGGTGCTGGGGAGCGGGTCGGTGGTGGACCGCGGGAGGGCGAACCCGGTGGTGGCGGCCGCCGCGGTGGCGGTGGCGGCGGCGAGGACGGTGCGTCTGGTGGTGGCGCGGTGGTGCACTGGTGCTCCTTCCGGCCGAGCGGGACGTGGGATGAAGGAAACTTCCAAGGAGTCACACGTAGGCGAAAGTAACTACCAGGTCAAGCACACGCGCACACCCGCCCGTCCCCACCACCCGCCTGCCGTGCCCGGCCGGCCCGTGGTCCGAAGGCCCGCCCCGGCCCCCTTCGCGGCCGTGACCGGCGCTGTCCTCGCCCCCTGGCCTGCGGAGCCGTGGCGGTGGCGGGCCCGGCGACGGTGGCGGTGAGGGGCCCGGTGACGGTCAGGCGTCGAGCTGGTGGTCGGCCCAGACGTAGGTCTCCGGCAGCAGCTCGGCGACGGGCACCGTCCGCACCGCCTCGCCCCGGCCGATGATGACCCTCATCGAGGGGAAGTAGTCGAGCAGGGCCTGCCGGCAGGGGCCGCACGGCGGGATGATCCCCCGCTCCCGGTCGCCCACGGCGACGATCGTGTCCAGCTCGTACGCGCCCTGCGCCGCCGCCGCGCCGATGACGACCAGCTCCGCGCACGGCCCTCCCGTGAAGTGGTACGCGTTCACCGCGGTGACGATCCGCCCGTCCCGGGCGCGGGCGGCGGCCGCCACGGTGTGGTTGTCGCCCCGGCAGCGGGTGCGGGCGACACGCGCCGCCGCCTCGACGAGTTCCTGGTCGACGTCTTCCGTGCGCGTGGTCATCTTCTCCGCCTCGGTCGTAAGGGTGCCCGGCGACGTTGCCCGGTCCGCGGGCGGGAAGGCAACCCGATATCACCGGGAGCGGAACCGGAACCGGGCCCCGGGTTCCCGCGGCCGGACCGGGCTCAGGGCCCCGGGGCCGGGGCCAGGGGCAGGAGCCCAGGGGCCCCCGGGGGCCGGGGCCGGACGCCCGCCTAGGGTGGGGGGATGGAATCGCAGCCGTACCTCGCACAGCTGTTCTCGCTGGAGAACCACACCGCCCTCGTCACCGGCGGCAGCTCCGGCATCGGACGCGCCATCGCGGGCGCCCTCGCCCGCGCGGGGGCGAACGTCGTGATCGTCGCGCGCCGCGAGGCCGAACTCGCCGCGACCGTCGGCGAGCTGGAGGCCGAGGGCTGCCGCGCCGCCTGGGTCGCCGCCGACCTCGCCACACGCGACGGCGTCCGGGACGCCGCCGACCGCGCCGCCGCCGTCTTCGGCGAGCCCGACATCCTCGTCAACTGCGCCGGGATCAACCTGCGCCCGCCCATGAGCGAGCTGGACGAGGACGTGTGGGACCGGACCATGGCCGTGAACCTGGACGCCCCGTTCCTGCTCGGCCAGCGCTTCGGGCCCGGCATGGCCGAGCGCGGGTACGGCCGGATCATCCACGTCACGTCCCAGCAGGCGCACCGCGCTTTCGTCCAGAGCGGCGCGTACGGGGTGTCGAAGGGCGGCCTGGAGTCGCTGGCCCGCTCGCAGGCGGAGGCGTGGTCCCCGCACGGCGTCACCTGCAACACCCTTGTGCCCGGCTTCGTCCTGACCCCGCTCAACGCGCGGCTCCAGTCGCAGCCCGGCACGATCGCCGCCCTCGCCGACCGGACCCTCGTCGGCCGCAACGGCGTGCCCGAGGACTTCGCGGGCGCGGCCGTGTTCCTGGCGAGCCGCGCGTCGGCGTACGTCACCGGGCAGTCGGTGTTCGTGGACGGCGGCTTCCACGCCCACTGAGCGCCCCCGGGACCGTCAAGGCGGCAGCGTCCGGGGTGCGTTCAGCCCCGGACGCGCACCCCGTACCGCGTCCGCAGCTGCCGCGTCTCCCACCACGCGACCGCCGTCACCGACGCCGGGCCGCCCAGCAGCACGCAGAACTGCACCAGCGGCGGGCCCGGCGGGAGGCCGCCGTAGGAGAGGTTGACGGCCGCCATCTCCCACACCAGCACACCGGTCAGCAGCGCGGGCAGCGCCGCGTGCACCTCCGTCGTGTTGAACGCGCTCCGCACCGCCCGGCCCGACGAGAACACCAGGAACAGCAGCGTCCCCAGCGGCGCCATCAGGACCACCGCACCCACGAGCGCCGAGAGCAGCACCGGCAGCGCCCCCCGCAGAGTTTCGCTCAGCAGAGTGGCGGCCCACACGAGCAACGGCGTCGCGGTGAACGCCCCGAAGTACCACAGCACCGACCGGACCGCAGGCCGCAGCCCCGCCCGCATCCCCGGCCGGGCGGCGGGCGGCGACAGCCGGAACAGGACGAACACCACGACCGGCGTGCTGAGCAGCAGCAGCCACGGCGTGAGCACGAGCCGCATGACGTACTGCTCCTGCGCCTGGTCCCAGTCCTCCGCCGTCCCGTACACGGTGAGGATCAGCAGCGAGGCGACCGCCGCCGACCAGGCCCGGATCTTCTGCACGCGCGCGATGTCCGGGTCCCCGATCCGCCGCGTGTCGTACGGGAACACCTGCCGCGCCTTCTTCCGCGCGAACCGGGCCATCGGGTACCCCACCAGGACCGCCACCGCGGGCCACACGCAGCACAGGAACGGCACCCACAGCAGCGCCTTCCCCCCGCTCATGTACCCGAGCAGCTCCCGCAGCGTCGGCCACTCGTCGTCCCGGAACCGCTGCCACAGCGACGGGCGCCGCGGCGGGTACGGCGGGTACGGGCCCGGGTGCGGCGGATACGGGTGCGGCGGGTACGGCTGCTGGTGCGGCGGGCGCGGGCCCGGCACGTACGGACCGCCCCCGTACGGGGACCCGTAGGGGTCCCCGGGGCCGCGCGGCTCGCCCCCGTACGGGTTCCCCCGGTACGGATTCTGTCCCCCGTACGACACGTCGACGCCCCTCCTGGATGCTCACCGCCACCGGAGCCGGGATGCCCGGATGACTGGTCAACTCCTACCGCACGCCGCCGACATCCCGTCACCCGGCACCCGGCACCCGCCCCGGCCCCCCGGCACCCGCCCCCCGGCCTCTGGCACCCGCCCCGGCGCTCACCACCCCAGGTGCGTGAAGCCCGGCCAGCCCGTCGGGTCGGTCGCGTCGATGTGCCGGACGCGCGGCAGCAGGGCGGCGGGCATGCCCGGCGGGGCCTCCCGGCGCTCGTCCAGCATCCACGACTGCGCGGTGCGCAGCGCCCGGCCGGGGGACCGGCCCTCGCGGCTCATGTGGTGGTGCGTCATGTACATCAGCAGCGACGTCACCTCGTCCGGGCCCAGCAGCAGCCCGCCCGGGTGGAACTCCGCGTGCAGCGCGCGGGACTCCTCGCCCGCGTGCGGCAGGTCGTGCGCCGGGTTCCCCACGACGGGCGCCTGCCGGGCGGCGCCGGGACGCGCCGTGGCCGGGCGCGCGGCGACCTCGCACAGCAGCCGGGCGGACGGTACGTAGGAGATGCGGGCGTACTGGCAGGCGTACCGGCGCCGCCCGGCCGGCCGCGCCGCGTGCCACGGCACCAGGCCGAGCTCCGCCATGGGCACCAGCACGAGGGACGGCACGCCCGCGAGCCGCTTCAGGAGCGGCTCCCTGACGGTCCGCCCCGCCCCGTAGCACAGCAGCTGCGGCACGGCGCGCGCCGCGCCGCGTGCGGGCGCGGGGGGCCCCGTACGGTCGTCACCGACCACGCTGGCGCCGGGGACCGGGACCTCACCCGGTGGCGAGCAACGCCTCCACGTGGGCGCGCCCGGCGGCGAGCAGGGCGGGCAGTTCGGGGACGCCGGGGTACCAGCGCTTCTCGTACTCCCAGCAGAACCAGCCGTCCGGACCGGCGGGCGCGACGCACTCGCCGAGCGGCAGGGCGCCCGCGCCGAGCGGCACCGGCGTCGGGTCGTCGCGTCCGGCGCAGTCCTTGACCTGGACGTACCCGAGGTACGGCTCCAGCAGCCCGTACGTGCGGACGGGCTCCTCACCGGCGCGCCAGGCGTGCTGCACGTCCCACACGGCGCCCACGTGCGGGTGGCCAACGGCGGCGACGACCCGGGCGACGTCGGCGCCCGTCGGGTGGGAGTCGTGGTTCTCCAGCAGGACCCGCACCCCGGCCTCGGCGGCGACCTCGGCGGCGGCGCCCAGGCGGCGGGCGGCGGTCGCGTCGGCGGCGTCCCGGGACCGCTCGCCCCCGCCGGGGAAGACCCGCACGAACGGGGCCTGGAGGTCGGCGGCGAGGTGGATCAGCCGGTGCAGCTCCTCGTACACGGGCTCGTCGTCATCGTCGGCGGCGACCCGCGCGTACCCGGCGACGCTCAGCACGCCCACCCCGGCGGCGGTGAACTCCCGCAGCACGTCCCGCCGCTCGTGCGCGACGAGCCCGGGGTGGACGGGCTCCTCCGGGTGGGCCCGCAGCTCCACCCCCCGGCACCCGGTCTCAGCGGCGAGCCGCACGACGTCCCCGACACCCATCCCGGGCACCCCAAGTGTGGAAAAAGCGAACTTCATCCCCCGAACGTACCCCCGCCGCCCCGTCCGAACCCGGCAGGACGGACCGCCGTACGCGCCCGGCCCGCCCGGAAGGGCCGGGCGGGCCGGGGGGTGGGGGAGGGTGGGGGCTACAGGGTGACCGGGCGGCCGCCGAGGGAGACGGACAGGCGGCCGTCGGAGGCGTACGTCCAGGTCAGGGCGCCCGCGTAGGAGGAACAGCGGGAGCCGTTCGTGCCGGACCAGAACTGGTTCGTGCCGTCCACGTCGCCGACGACCTTGTCGTTGGAGCCGCTGCCGCTGCCGCTGCCGCTGCCGCTGCGGCAGGACGTGTTGCCGCGGAACACCGACGTGCCGGACTCCCAGGTGTAGTTGCGCTGGGCGTTGTCGACGCTGAGATTGTTGGACACCGCCATGGACCCGGGGTTCCGGTTGTACGTGAAGCCGTGCTTGCCGTTGTCGTAGGCGATGCTGCGCCGCACGACGTGGTTGACGCCGATGTCCTCGCCGCCGAGCTTGTAGCCGTTGCGGTCGCCCGCGGTGTTCTGGGTGCCGTCGGAGAGGGTGCCGTTCTCGTACGCGAGGGAGTCCTCGATGGTGACCGCGCCGATGGGGCCCGTGTCGGTCTTCGTGTACAGGTCCCAGCCGTCGTCGATGTTGTTGTGGGCGACGGCGTACCGGAAGACGTTGCCGGGGCCGACCGTCAGCTTCGCGGCGAAGCCGTCGGCGTCCTCGCCGTCGGAGTCGGCGTTGTCGTGCGACTCGGCGCTGAGGATGAGGTTGTTCGACGGCCACTGGTCGCGGGGCGTGGTGGACGCCATGCGGGAGAGCTGCAGGCCGGTGTCGCGGTTGAAGCGGGTGACCGTGCGCTCGATGACGTTGTTGCTGCCGCCGACGAAGATGCCGTTGTCACCTGCGCGTTCGACGGTCAGGCCGTGGATGTGCCAGTACGAGGCGTTGAGCGCGAGCCCGCGGTTGGACGGGGCCTCGGCCATGGCGGAGAAGTTCAGTACGGGCTTCTCGCCGGGGTACGCGGCGAGTTCGGTGCGGGCGCTCGCGGTGCCGTTCCTGCCCGCCGGGATGGTGACGGTCTGGGAGTAGCGGTAGGTGCCGCCGCGCACGTAGATCGTCCCGCCCGGCGTGATCCGGCTGATGGCCGAGGTGAGCGTGGTGGGCGCCGAGACCGTACCGGGGGCGCTGTCGGTGCCGTTGGGGGCGACGTACAGGGCGCTGCCGGTGGGCGGCGGGGTCGTCGTACCGCCCGTCTCGGCCTCCAGGTGGTCGATGTTGGCCAGGCCGTCCGCCGTCGTGGGGGTGAGGCGGATGGTGTTGGCGCCCGCGTCGAGCGGGACGGTGAGCGTCGCGGAGGCCCAGGTGGCCCAGGCGCCGGTGGGCGCGAACGACTGCTGAGCGGCGGAGGCGCCGTTGACGGTGAGGGTGGCGGGGCGCGGCGAGGTGGTGCCGTTGGCGTACCGGACGGTGAGCGTCGCGGTGCCGGCCTGCGGGGCGTCGACCGTGAACTGGAGGGCGGCGCCGACGGCGTTGCGGCCGTTGCAGAAGCCGGTGCCGGTGTACCCGGCGTGGTTCGTGTCGATGGTGCCGTCGCAGGTGGCGGGCGCGCGCTCGGCCTCGTACCGGGTGGGCGCGGCCGACGCGGTGGCGGGCAGCGCCACGACGGTACCGGCGGCCAGGGCGGCACACGCCAGCGCGGACAGCGCGGGTTTCGTCCTCATGGGGGGTCCTCGTCCTTCTGCGGGGTCGCGGAGTCTCTCGGCGCCGGGCCGCGGGGCCCGGGGGCCGGGGGAAGGGCGGCGCGGCTGCCAGGAGCGTGGGGGTGCGAGCTGCTGGTGCTGGACCGGCTCTGCTGCGGGAGCCGTAGAAAGCGCTTGCCAAACTAGAAGCGCGTCATGGCCGCGTCAATCGGCTGGCCCCGGAGGAAACTTTCGAACAACAACTGGGGAGCGGGGCGGTCGTGGAGGGCCCGGCGGGGGAGGGGCGTTGTCAGTGGCGGCGGCGAGGGTGCGAAGCGCCTGGCCGGACGGAGATCGTGAGGGACTCGCGGCCATGGGGGGCGGGTAGGAAGGTCCTGCCCGCGGTCGGGGTCCCGCCAACTCGCCAGGGCGGGGCGGGAGTACGCCGGGCGACGGGCACCGGCCCATCCGCGCAGGCCACCGACCGCCCGCGTTGGCCCGGCCACCACGGACGCGCCGCACCGCCGTTGACGGGTTCCGCCCCCGGAAAACAGTGGAGGAGGCCCGCCCGGCCCCCTACCGTGCTGCTGAACCAAGTCGTCTGGGCAAGGACGTGCCGTTGTACACCCTGTGAGACCTCCCGAGAGCTGATGTGTCGCGCGCCCGCGCATACGCGCGCCGCGCCCCTTTTCGCTGCGGATCTCTCACTGGAACCGGTGTACTTCTGTGCTCAATCGCTGGGTGGTCATGCCCACCTGCCTGCCGACCGTCCTCCGCCGTTGCCCCGCGTGCGCGTCCGGGCGCTTCCGGCCGAACGGCAAGTTCCGCGTCAACGCCCACCACAAGCTCCTCGACGCCTGGCTCCTCCTGCTCTGCGCCGGGTGCGGTGACACGGCGAAGCTCACCGTCCTGGAGCGGATGAACGTGCGTTCCGTACGACCCGGGCTGCTGGACCGCATGCACGACAACGACCCCGTACTGGCCGCAGAACTGCTCCAGCACCCGGTCGTGCGGCGCCGTAACCGCGTCGCCCTCGACTGGACGGGCGCCTGGCGCCTCGACACCGGGGGATCGGATCACCTGGACCGCGAGGTGATCGACGTCGCGGTCCGCTTCGCGGCGCGCATCCCCGTCCGTCCCGCGCGGCTGATCGCCGAAGGGTGCGGGCTCCCGCGCGCGGAGGCCGAGCGGCTGATCGCGGAGGGGAAACTCGTCTCGGCGGTCCGCCTGGACGGCAGGCCGTCCGACGACTTCACCTTCACGCTCAAGCGCTGAGCCCTCCCAGGGCCCGGGGCCCTGTCCGGCAGGCCCGGAACATGCCGGAGCCTGACGGGCGGGGAGCCTGCCGGGGGCTGTCCGGCCGGGCGGTACGTCCCGGCCGCGCCGGGCAGCCCCGCCGCCCGGCCGCGGTCAGCCCGTGACGGAGAAGAAGATCGTGTCCTGGCTGTACCCCGAGCTGTGCTTCGTCGCGGACTCCCACTCCTCGTGCTCGAACTCCAGCATCTCGATGAGCCGTCGGACGTCGTACCGGAAGCTCTCGTCCATCCGGTCCAGCACGCAGCGGTAGGCGTCGGCGGCGGGCTTGGCCCTGGCCAGGGGGAACGTGCCGATGTGCGGGCCGTCCCACGGCACGGGGATGCGGAAGGGGATCTCGTCCGGTGGCCCGGAGAACAGATGGTCACGTATCAGCAGATCGGCCGCGACGCCCAGGCGCCGCAGCTCGTCGTCGACCAGGCCGAAGAAGGTCGAGGGCTTGGAGTACACGCCCAGGTCCGTGGGGTCGGACGCCTGGCAGTCGATGATGTGCTGGAGAGCCGTGTAGTAGGCACTGGCGGCGTATTCGGCGTCCGAACTCGCATGCCCCGCCACCAGGTGGTCGAGCGCGTCGGGGACGGACAGACCCCAGTCGATGCCCTGGTGGTCCAGCGACTCCTGACTCCGGTACGCCCTTTCGCGCATCGCGTCGAGCCGCCGCCGCTGGTCGGGCGTGAGGCTCCCCGCGGTGCTCAGGAACGCGACGATGTCGGCCTTGTCGGCGGTGCTGTACGAGATGATCCGGCTCATGTCCCGCATGCTGCCAGCCGCCACTGACATCGGCGGGGCTGGACGGATGCGCGGACGCGTCAACACCTGGCCGTATGGCGGGCATTGCCCGCCACGCCGCAGCGCCGGGACGTCAGCACCTGGTGCTCGGCGAGGATTCGGGAGGGGTGTCCCCGAAGGCGCCGACAAGCCGGTCAGGTACGCGGACCGCTCATCCGCCGGAAGGCGCCCGGCCCCGGGGGCCACGTCCAGTCCTCCTTCACCGCCCACGGGCCCTGCGGGAGCCCCACCTGCGTACCCCCGGCCCCGCCTCTACCCCTCAGGGCGCGCCCAAGGCAACGGCACCGCCACCGGCCGCGAGCCTCGCGCCAGGGACTCCGCGCCCGCCACGCCCACCAGCGACGCCGCCACGGCCTGCCGTACCGGCACCAGCGGCGCCGCCCCGTGCTCCAGGGTTTCCCGGAACGCCAGCAGTACCCGTACCGTCCCCTCCGCCCCGCGCGGCACCACCTCGCCGCCGTCCAGGGTGAGCGGGGCCGGTACGCGCTCCTCGTCCCTGGCCCGCCCGTCGGGCGACGCCCACGCCTCCGTACGGACGCGCACCGACCAGGCGCGTTCACCGGGCGCGCGGACCGACTCGGCCAGCGCCTCGGCGCCCCGTACGGAGATCCAGCTCCAGTGGCTGTCCGGTTCGCCCTGGAGGAAGCCGTGCCGGGTGACGGCGAGCGCGCCGCTGGAGAGCCGGACCACCAGGACCACGGCGACGCGCGGGTCGGCCCCGTCCACCGGGAACGCCGTCACCTCCACCGGCCACGCCCCGGTGAGCGCCAGTACGGGCGACAGGGTGTGGGTGCAGTACGCGGTCGGGGCGATCCGCCCGCGCCAGTGCGACGGGTCCCGTACGAGCGCGGTGACCGCGTCAGGGGCCATGCCGTGCAGGTAGTCGGCCTCGACCAGGCTGATCCGGCCCAGCTCGCCCGCGTCGGCGGCCTCGCGGACGAGCCGGACGTGCGGGTGGGCGACGTAGTTCTCGGCGAACGAGTACGTCGCGGTGGAGGCGTCCGCCGCCGCGACGAGCCGCGCCCCCTCGGCGGCGTCCACGCACGCGGCCGTCTCCGACAGGACGTGCACCCCGCGCTCCAGGAACGCGACCGCCTGCGGCGCGTGCCCGTCGAAGCCGCCCGCCAGCACCACCCCGTCCAGCCGGTGGTCCAGCAGCTCCCGCCACTCCTCCACCGGCGTGACGCCCGGCAGCTCCGCCCGCGCGGCCGCGCGCCGCTCCGGGTCCCGGTCGCACGCCGCCACCACGTCCAGCCCCAGCCGACGGCACCACACCGCCAGGTGAAGCCCCTGCCGCAGCCCGACCACCCCTAAGCGCATGCCCCCATCGTGACGCAACGCCCCCGCCCGCCCGCAACCGGATTCCTGCCCCGCCGCCCGGCCGTCCGCCCCGCCCGGGCGGGTCAACTACTGTCGCGGGCATGGTCGAACACGACACGCTCACGTCCACCCGCGCGGCCTACGACGCCGCCGCCCACACGTACGCGGAGCTGTTCCGGGGCGCGCTGCGCGACAGGCCGCTGGACCGCGCGATCCTGAGCGCCTTCGCCGAGCTGGCCCGCGCCGCCGGGGACGGCCGGGTCGCGGACCTGGGCTGCGGACCCGGCGACATCACCGCCCACCTGCACGAGCTGGGGCTTGCGGCGTTCGGTGTCGACGCCTCACCCGTGATGGTCGAGCTGGCCCGGCAGGCCTACCCCGCCCTGCGCTTCGAGGTGGGGTCGATGGCGGCGCTGGACATCGACGACGGCGCGCTCGGCGGCGTACTGTCGCGGTGGTCCGTCATCCATATCCCGCCGCTCGAACTCCCCGCTGTTCTCGCCGAGTTCCACCGTGTACTGGCACCGGGCGGCCACCTGCTCATCGGCTTCTCCGCGAGCGAAGGGCCGTCGCACCCGTCACAAATCTTCGACCACGCGGTCGCCCCGGCCTGCCGCTGGTGGCCCGACCACCTCGCCGCGCTGCTGGGCGAGGCCGGGCTGACGGAGGTGGCCCGCCTGGTCCGGGAGCCGCAGCCCACCGACCGGCGGCAGTTCCAGGAGGTCCATCTGCTGGCGCGCAAGGCCCCGGCGGTAGCCGCCTGACCGGCCGCACGGCCCCGGCCCGGGCGCGCCGCCTCAGCCCCCGTACCGCTCCAACAACGCCTGTACGTACGCTTCAAGGCGCCCGGCGAGCACACTGGGCGTGAGGTCGGTACGGCCCAGTTCACGCCAGCCCGTGGCGACCTTCTCGGCGTCGGGCGCGTACCCGAGGGCGTCGAGCAGCCGCCAGTACAGGTGGTCGGCCGGGTCGTCGGCCAGATTGCCGCCCGCCGCCTCGTACAGGTCCGCGAAGGCCATGCCCACCGGGACGCCGTGCAGCAGCGCGAGCATCGTCGAGCAGTGGGCGACGTCCAGGTCGGCGGGCCCCCAGGAGGTCTCCACCCAGTCGACGACCCCGCTGATCCACAGTCCGGCCCCGCCGCCGACAGCGGCCCCGCCGTTCCTCTCGCCGTCGCCGTCGCCGTCGCCGTCGCCGTCGCTGAAGAGGACGTTGCACGGGTGGAAGTCCCGGTGCAGGAAGCACCCGTCGTACGCGGGCGGCTCCCGCCGGATGACGTCCACGGCGCGGGCCCACAGCTCCGGGCGTCCCGTGCCGGTGGGCGGCGTCACCCGCTCCGGTGACGTCCACGCCTGGTACGGGCGCGGGCGCTCCGCCTCCGCCACGGCGACCCGGTGCACGTCCGGCAACTGCCGCGCCAGCAGTCCCGCGCGCCGCCCGGCCCCCTCGTCGTCGAGCCGTACGGTGCCGGGCAGCAGCGACATCAGCAGCGACGGGTACTCGCAGTGCTCGGCGACCGGGTCCACGGCGACCAGCTCGGCGGCTGGCACGCCCGTACGGCCGAGGAGCCGCAGTACGTCGGCCTCCCGGCACAGCAGCCCCTCGGCGTGCCGTACGAAGAACGGCTTCACGAACGACCGCAGCGCCAGCGACCGCCGCCCACCGGGCCCGTCCACGTCGAGCCGCCGCATCTCGGAGCTCCACCCGCCCCGCAGCGGCGTGACACCCACGAGGCGCTCACCGTCGGCGAGTTGCCTCTCCACCCAGCGCCGAGCCGCCTCGGGCAGCCCCCGTATGTCGTTCATGCGCCCAGGCTATTCCGCGACCGTCCACGCCCGGCCTCGACCACCCCTGGCCCTTGCCCTCGTCCCGGCCCGGGCACAGCCCCTCCGCCGGGGAGCCGTCGGCACCGTCGTACAAGCGGTCCGCACCGACAACGGCTCCCCGGCCGGACCGCACGGACATGCCTCCGCGCCCTGATCCGCACCATGATCCGCGCGCTCCTGTCACAACCGTCCGCCGGCCGGTGTCTGATGGTCGAGCCCTGGGCCACGCCGGCCCGGGGCGTACGACGAGGAAGGGACCCGGAGATGAGCGCCGACCACGCCACCAATCCCGCGACGGAGGCGTTCGTCGCCCACCGCAACCTGCTCTTCACCGTCGCGTACGAGATGCTCGGCTCGGCCGCCGACGCCGAGGACGTCCTCCAGGAGACCTGGCTCCGCTGGGTGAACGTGGACCTGGACCAGGTGGGCGACCAGCGCGGCTACCTGGTCCGCATCACGACGCGGCAGTCCCTCAACCGGCTGCGCTCACTGAGCCGCCGCAAGGAGTCGTACGTCGGCTCCTGGCTGCCCGAGCCGCTCCTCACCGCGCCGGACGTGGCCGAGGACGTCGAGCTCGCCGAGAGCGTGTCCATGGCCATGATGCTCGTCCTCGAAACGCTGTCGCCGACCGAACGCGCCGTCTTCGTGCTGCGCGAGGTCTTCGACGTCGGGTACGAGGAGATCGCCGCCGCCGTGGACAAGAGCCCGGCGGCCGTCCGCCAGATCGCGCACCGCGCGCGCAAGCACGTCGAGGCGCGCCGCCCGCGTGAGGCGGTGTCCCCGAGGGAGACCCGGCAGGCCCTGGAGTCGCTGCGGCACGCGTTCGAGACCGGGGACCTCCAGGGCCTCCTGGACGTGCTGGCCCCCGACGTCGTCCTCGTGGGCGACGGCGGCGGCGTCAAGCGGGCCGCGCTGCGTCCGATCACCGGTGCCGAGACGGTGGCCCGCTTCATGGTCGGCCGCGCGGGCAGGCTCAAGGCCACGGTCACCACGGTCCCCAGGCTGGTCAACGGCAACCCGGCGCTCGTGCTGTACGTGGACGGGGAGATGGACGGCGTGCTGGCGGTACGCGTCGACAACGCCCGCGTCACCGGCGTGTACTACGTCCGCAACCCGGAGAAGCTGACCCACCTCGTGTCCGAGACCCCGCTCACCCTGCGCTGACGGCGTCCCTGAAGGCACGGAACCCGGTGCCGGGTCCGTGCCCGGTGCCGGGGTCGCGTGCCGGTGCCGCCGCGCGCTCCAGGCGGCGGCACCGCTCCGGCGGTGTACGGTCGCGCCATGTCCAAGACCGAGATAGACAGGGTGACCGCCGAGTTCTTCGGGGCCTTCGACAACCGGGGCGGCAAGGTGCCCGATGTGGGGCGCATCCGCCGACTGGTCATCCCGGGGGGCGTGATCGTCGCCACGGGCCCGCAGTTCGCGGTCTACACGGTGGACGAGTTCATCGAGCCGAGGCAGCGGTGGCTCACGGACGGCCGGCTGGTCGAGTTCTCCGAATGGGAGACGTCGGAGCGTACGGAGATCGCGGGCGACATCGCGTCGCGGTTCGGCGAGTACCGCAAGGCCGGTGTCCTGGACGGGGAGCCGTTCGAGGGCGGCGGGACGAAGGCGATCCAGTTCGTCCGCACCCCGGACGGCTGGCGCATCGCGGCGTTCTCCTGGTACGACCGGCCCTGAGCACCAGGCGGGCGCGGCGGTGCCCGGCACGGTCGCCGCCCGCTCCGGGCGGCGGCGCTTCTTCCGGCTGTCGTACTGCTCCACGTGCCGCGGCCGGCACCGGCGGCGCGGCCACCCCGCCGTCCCGGCGTTCGAGACGACCCGCCAGAAAGAGGGACCGACACGTATTTCGGAGGCGGACCCCGGCGCCGCCTGCGTAGAGTCCCGACTCATGACCGTGCTGTCAGGCGCCGCCGTCTCCCTTCGCCCCGCCGTGCCCGAGGACATCCCCGCCCTGGCCGCCATCCGGGCCACGTCCGAGGTGCGTGCACGGTGGAGGGGCGGCGACGACCTGGCGGCGGACATCGCGGAGGACCTGGAGGACCCCGACACCCGGTGCCTGACCGTCGAGTACGGGGAGCGGGTCATCGGCATGATCCAGTGGTACGCGGAGGAGGAGCCGGACTACCGGCACGCCGGAATCGACCTCTTCCTCGACCCGGCCGTGCACGGCGAGGGCCTGGGCACCGACGCCGTACGGACACTGGCCCGCCACCTCATCGACGATCACGGCTACCACCGGCTGGTCATCGACCCGGCGGCGGACAACGCGGCGGCGATCCGCTGCTACGCGAAAGTCGGCTTCAAGCCGGTCGGCGTCATGAGGCAGTACGAGCGCGGAGCGGACGGCACCTGGCACGACGGCCTCCTGATGGACCTCCTGGCCGCCGAACTGGTGCGCTGACCGCGCGGCACCTTCCCGGCTGCGGGAAGCGGAGCAGACACCGGGCCACCACCTGGTCGAGGGGCCGCGACCGGGGACGAGGCCGCAGGCCGGGCGGCGAACGGCCGACGCGGCACCTCGGCCTGACCGCCCCGCCGCGCCCGGAGCCGTACCGGCACGTCGTCGGCCCCCGGCCCAGCCTCCGCCCCGGTGCCTCGGGCCGGGCCCACGGACCCGTCCGGGTGCCAGCGCCCGGAGTCGGCACGGGCAAGGGCCGGGCTCGGCGGGCAGGGCGGCGGTCGTTCGGCCGTCGGCCGGCCCCGGTTCGATATTCAGTGGCGGACGGAGACGACGCGCACCACGATGCGGTCATGGACTCTGGCGCGCGCGACAACGAAGCCGTGGTGACCCGGTGGACCCCTGCCACCGTCTACCCCGACATGTGGGTCGACCCGGACGACGACCCGCGCGAGACCGAGGCGGAGACGGGCGACGAACGCGGCGCGCTGCTGGAGAGCCTGCGCCACTTCCGCCTCACCGTCGAGATGAAGTGCGCGGGCCTGGACGCCGGACAGATGGCCCGCCGCTCCGTGCCGCCGTCCACGATGTCCCTGCTCGGGCTGGTGCGGCACATGGCCGAGGACGAACGGCACTTCCGCCGGATGGCCGGTGAGGACTCGCCCAGGATCTACCGCACCGCCGAGGACCGCGACGGCGACTGGAACGGCGCGGTCGCGGACCCGGCGGTCGTGGAGGACGCCTGGCGGCGGTGGCGGGCCGAGAGCGAGGCGACGGACCGTTTCATCGCCGGCTTCGCCGACCTGGGCACGCGCACCGGAGAGGCGTCGCTGCGCGAGATCCTGGTGGCGCAGATCGCCGAGTACGCCCGGCACTGTGGCCACGCCGACCTCCTGCGCGAACGGATCGACGGCCGGGTAGGCCAGTGATCAGACGCCGACGCGCGTCTCCGCAGCGGCGAGGAAGTCGGCCCAGGCGGCCGGGGAGAGGGTGAGGGGTGTGATCGTGGTGTCTTTGGAGTCGCGGACGTGGACGGCGCCGGGGGCGTGGGCCACCTCTACGCAGTTGCCGCCGGCGCCATCGCTGTAGCTGCTCGTGGACCAACGCAGAGGTGTGGTGGTCATGGCGCTCCTCGCATGTGCTCCAGCACGGCCATCGACGCCTCGGAATCGAGAGTTTGAGCCCGCATCTTGCCATAGCGCTGGTGCATCGCACCGACCTGAGCGGGGTCTGCGAAGAGGTAGCTGCAGTCGTGTGCCTCGGTGTATCCCAGCCGCTCGCGGCTGGAGGTTTCCGCGAGATACAGCGGGCCGCTCAGGCCTCCGTGCGCAGTGCGCTGCCGGGGCATGATGAGCAGCTCCACGTGGCGAAGCCGGGCGCAGCTGATGAGGTGGTCGATCAGATTCCGGGTCACCTCCGGGCCCCCAAGGCCACGCTCCAGGACGTGCTGTTCGATGATGAAGCTGAACTCGGTGTTGCCTCTTTCGCTGAGGAGTCTCTGTCGCCACAGCCGGGCCTGCACCCTGGTCTCCAGTTGGCTGTCCGACATCAGTGGCACGTGGCTGCGGTGCACTTCCCGCATGTACGGCTCGGGTTGCAACAAGCCTGGGGAGACTCGGCATTCGTACGCGTACAGCGCGAGCGCGTCCTCCTCGATGGCCGCCCACTGCTGAACCACGAGGTGAGCCCCGGCTTGCGGCGCAGATTCCCGGCCGTGGCCGTGAGGACCTTCTCCGCCAGTTCGCCGAGGACGGCCCGCCCGCATGGGAAGGTCCGGAGGCGGGAAACGCTTGCCCTGCTCGATCTTGGCGGCGATGTAGCCGGGGGAGTACTGCACCAGGATGACGGACTGCTCCTGCGTCAGCCCTGCCTCCTTGCGCAATGCCTGAAGGACCGATCCGAAGATCCTGAGCCCCTGCGGCAGTTCCGTCTGCGCGGCACCGCTCACGCCGTCGCGATTTCGTTGCCGTCCTGCGCCATCGCTGCCCGTGCCCCCGCTGGAGATCTGTGCTTCATCCGACAACGAGATCTTCACCGTCTGTGACGCATCCAGTCCAGTCGGTGAACTGGTACAGATCCCTTTGTCCTAGCGGTGTCCCTGGTGCGCGGCCTGTGCCGGGCTCCACGCTGGGCCGCATGCGATCAGCTCGGGACCAACAGGCCCTTACCGAACGTGTTTTCGTCCAGCGCTTCTACTCCACCCGGCAGGGCGCCCGTCTCGCCCGGTTGCTGGCCGGGCACCAGTTGTACGTGTGGGGCATCCTGTACGGGAGTCGGCACGGGCAGGCCGTGGAGCTGGTCGTCGCGGAACTGGCCGCCAACGCGGTGCTGCACGGGTGCGTACCCGGGCCGGAACTTCGAGCTGCGGCTCGTACGGGACCCGGCCGCGCGGACCGTACGGGTCGAGGTGTCCGACACGCACCCCGGGCGCCCGGAGCGGGTCACCGCGCCGGTGGACGCCGAGGGCGGCAGGGGGTTGCTGCTCGTGGACTCGGTGACGTCCCGCTGGGGCGTGGCCAACCGCAACGGGCCCGGCAAGACCGTGTGGGCCGAGATCGACTGCCCGTGAACCGGGGTGCGGTACCGTCCGGGCGCATGACGACTGCCCGACTCGAAGCGCTGCGGGCCGAGCTGCGTGGCCTGGCCGAGCCGCGTGTGCGTGCCCAGCAGGAGCGGGTGCTGAGCCCGGCGGACGGCGACGAGCTGCTCGGGGTCAGGGTGCCGGTGATGCGCGGGCTCGCCCGGACGTACCGGGGGCTGACGCTCGACGACGTGGACGCGCTGTTGCGCAGTGGGGTGCACGAGGAGCGGTTCACGGGGCTGCTGGTGCTCGCCGAGCAGGTGCGCCGCGCCCGTGGCGGGCAGCGCGCGGCACTGGTGGAGTTCTATCTGGCGCGTACGGCCCACGTGGACAACTGGGACCTGGTGGACGGCTCGGCGCCGGTCGTGCTGGGGCCGTGGCTGCTGGAGGAGCCGACGTCGGCGCACCTGCTGGACCGGCTGTCGGGCTCGGCCTCCGTGTGGGACCGGCGGATCGCCGTGGTGGCGACGCTGGCGCTGATCCGCGCCGGGGCGTACGAGCCGACGTTCGCCCTGGTGCTCGCGCTCCGCCGGGACCCGGAGCCCATGGTCCACAAGGCGCTGGGGTGGATGCTGCGGGAGATCAGCCGCCACGACGAGCGGGCGGTGGTCGCGTTCCTGGACCGGCACGCCACCGAGCTGCCGCGCATCACCGTGCGCCACGCGACCGAGCGGCTGGCGCCACAGGAGCGGGCGCGGTTCGTGCGCCGCCGCTAGCGAGGTGCGTACGGGCCATGCCCGGGTCGAGCGGACCGCTCCGCTGCCCTTCCTTCCGCGGTTGACGTCCCGGTCCGTCCCGGGCGGTGTCCGCCCGGCCGGTCGAGTGGGAGGCCCGGCCGGACGTCGCGCGGGGTCTCGGAGAAACCGCTGTGGCCCAGTTCGGGGCCGAGGCCGAAGTAGTGCCGGAAGTTGTAGATCAGCGGACTCCACGCGGCCGGGTCGATGTGCTGGGTCCCCGGCACCACCAGGCGTGCGTCGGCGTGCACCTTCAGCACCCGCGCCTCGACGATCAGGAACTCTCCCGCGCTGTCGGGGGCGACCCGCGCGGCCCGTGCCTCCAGCTGGATCGGGCACTCCGCCACCCGCGGCGGGCGCACCGCGTGCGACGGCAGCTCCTGGAAGCCGCCCGCCGAGAACTTGTCCGGCTCGTAGCGGACCGGCCGTCCGCCGGGCACCGCCCCCGAAGGCCGCCCGGTCAGCCTGCCCAGCCGCTCCACGGCCGCCCACTGCCCGGGTTCGGGCAGGCTGAGGACCAGCTCCGGCCGGGCCGCCAGGTTCGTACCGGTCCGGCCGTATCGTGACAGCCCCAGCACGACCACCTGGCCGAGCGCCCACGCCGACGAGATCGGCGCGAGGTTGAAGGTGCCGTCGGGGTTCTCGGTGGTCACGAGCGCGACGGGCGTGCCGAAATAGAGGATGCTCGGCGTGATGGTCAGGTGGTCGTCGGTGTGTGTGGTCGTGTGTGGTGCGGTTCGCATGCGACGACCGTAGGGAGGCGACCGTTCGGGGGGAGCCGAACCGTCGGCGTGGGAGGCCGCGCGCCGGGCCTGCCGGTCAGGACCGGCCACCCGCCCGGGAGGGGGCTTCGGGCGGGCCGGCCCGAGAGGGGCCGCCGCCCCGGGTGCGGGCGCTACGCGCGCGGCGGTGCCGTGGACGCGCGGAGCATGAGCTCGCCCGGGATCGTCGCCACACCGCCCGGCGGGGCCTGGTCGGCGCCCATCGCGAGGCGGCCCGCACGTACCCCGGCCTCGTGCAGCGGGAGCCGTACCGTCGTCAGGGACGGCACCGCGTCCACCGAGAACGGCAGGTCGTCGAACCCGGCCACCGACACGTCGTCCGGGATGCGCAGCCCCGCCTCCCGCAGCGCGGCGCACGCGCCGAGGGCCACCGTGTCGTTGGCGGCGACGACGGCCGTCAGGGACGGTTCCCGCGCGAGGAGTTCACGGGTCGCCTCGTGCCCGGACGCGCGCGTGTAGTGGCCGTGCACGGTGAGCCGCTCCGCCTCCGGCCCCGCCAGCCCGGCCGCCACCAGGGCGTCGCGGTGGCCGTCCAGGCGGTCGCGGGTGGTGGACCGGTCGGCGGGCCCGGCGACGTACCCGATCCGGCGGTGCCCCAGCGACAGCAGGTGCTCGGTCAGGGCGTGCGCGCCGCCCCGGTTGTCGAAGGCGAGCGTCGCGGCGGCGGCGTCTCCCGGCATGGGCGGGCGCCCGCACAGCACGACGCGGGTCCCGGCGTCGCCGAGGCGCGTCAGCTTGGCGGTGAGCGCCGCGATGTGGTCCGGGTCGTCCAGCGCGCCGCCCGTGACGACGACGGCGGCGGCCCGCTGGCGCTGGAGGAGCGTGAGGTACGTCAGCTCGCGCTCGGGGGAGCCGCCCGTGTTGCAGACGACGGCCAGCTTCTCGCCGCCCGCGCGGCCCCTGCCCGCGTCGCCGATGGCGCTCTGCGCGGCGCCCGCCATGATCCCGAAGAACGGGTCGGCGATGTCGTTGACGAGGATGCCCACCAGGTCGGAGGTGGCGGCGGCCAGCGCGCTGGCGGGGCCGTTCAGTACGTAGTCCAGCTCGTCCACCGCCCGCAGCACCCGCTCGCGGGTGGAGGCGGCGACCGGGTAGTTGCCGTTGAGGACCCGCGAGACGGTCGCCGGTGAGACGCGCGCGCGTGCCGCCACGTCGGCCAGGGTGACTGTCATCGCGTGCCCTCCGAGGAGAAGTCGGGGAAGTGCGGCCGCGGCTCTTGTACGGGCCGCTGGCGGCAGGCTAGCGTCATGCCCGATAGAAAGCGCTTGCTACGACGAACGACCGATTCAGGACATGGAGGGACCTTCGTGACACGCAGGACAGTGCGGATCGCCATGAACGGCGTGACGGGCCGGATGGGCTACCGGCAGCACCTGGTGCGTTCCATCCTCGCCATCCGCGAGCAGGGCGGCCTCGACCTCGGCGACGGCGACGTCCTGTGGCCCGAGCCGGTCCTCGTCGGCCGCCGCGAGCACGCCCTGCGCGAGCTGGCGGAGCGCCACGGTCTGACCGAGTGGTCCACGGACCTCGACGCCGTGCTCGCCGACGACCGCACCGACATCTACTTCGACGCGCAGGTCACCTCCGCGCGCCAGGCCGCCCTCACCAAGGCCATCGCGGCGGGCAAGCACGTCTACACCGAGAAGCCCACCGCCGCCGACCTGGCCGGCGCCCTCGAACTGGCCCGCCACGCGCGCGAAGCGGGCATCAAGCACGGTGTCGTCCAGGACAAGATCTTCCTGCCGGGCCTGCTGAAGCTGAAGCGCCTCATCGACGGCGGCTTCTTCGGCGAGATCCTCTCCGTGCGCGGCGAGTTCGGCTACTGGGTCTTCGAGGGCGACTGGCAGGACGCCCAGCGGCCCAGCTGGAACTACCGCGCCGAGGACGGCGGCGGCATCGTCGTGGACATGTTCCCGCACTGGGAGTACGTGCTCCACGAGCTGTTCGGCCGCGTGACCTCGGTGTCCGCGCACGTCACGACGCACATCCCGCAGCGCTGGGACGAGAACGGCAAGCCCTACACGGCCACCGCCGACGACGCCGCGTACGGGGTCTTCGAGCTGGAGGGCGGCGCCGTCGCCCAGATCAACTCCTCGTGGGCGGTCCGCGTCCACCGCGACGAGCTGGTCGAGTTCCAGGTGGACGGTACGCACGGCTCCGCCGTGGCCGGCCTGCGCGGCTGCCGCGTCCAGCACCGCTCCATGACCCCGAAGCCGGTCTGGAACCCGGACCTGCCCGTCACCCACTCGTTCCGCGACCAGTGGCAGGAGGTCCCCGACAACGCCGAGTTCGACAACGGCTTCAAGGCGCAGTGGGAGCTGTTCCTGCGCCATGTGTACCTGGACGAGCCGTACCACTGGGACCTCCTCGCGGGCGCCCGCGGCGTCCAGCTCGCCGAGCTGGGCCTGAAGTCGTCCGCCGAGGGCCGCCGCTTCGAGGTCCCGGAGCTGTCCCTGTGACCGCCCCCGCCGCCCCGAGCGCCCCCGCCGTCAGCGCGCCCGCTGTGTCCGGAGCCGCCGCCCCGGCCACCGTGCCCCTGCCGAACCCGGACGGCACTACGCGCGCGTACCGCCCCCGTACCGAGCCGCGCGCCTTCACCGCCGGCGCCCCGCTCGTCTCCCGTACGGTCTTCTCCGCCGCGCACGTCGTCGCCGACCCGTACGCCGACACGCACCCCGACTCCCCGGCGGCCGTCGACTGGGACACGACGCTCGCCTTCCGCCGCCACCTGTGGGCGCACGGCCTGGGCGTCGCGGAGGCCATGGACACCGCCCAGCGGGGCATGGGCCTGGACTGGGCGGGCGCCGCCGAGCTGATCCGCCGCTCCGCCGCCGAGGCGAAGGCGGTCGGCGGTCGCATCGCCTGCGGCGTCGGCACCGACCAGCTGACCGGACCGGCCGGCCTCGACGCCGTGCGCGCCGCGTACGAGGAGCAGCTGGGCCTCGTCGAGGAGACCGGCTCCCAGGCGATCCTCATGGCCTCGCGCGCGCTGGCCGCCGCCGCCCGCACCCCCGACGACTACCTGGAGCTGTACGCCCACCTGCTGCGCCAGGCGAGCGAACCGGTCGTCCTGCACTGGCTCGGCCCCATGTTCGACCCCGCGCTGGAGGGCTACTGGGGCTCCGCCGACCTGGACACGGCGACGGACACCTTCCTGGAGGTCATCGCCGCGCACCCGGACAAGGTCGACGGCGTCAAGATCTCCCTGCTGGACGCCGGGCGGGAGGTCGAGCTGCGCCGCCGCCTCCCGGAGGGCGTCCGCTGCTACACGGGCGACGACTTCCACTACCCGGAGCTGATCGCGGGCGACGAACGCGGCTTCAGCCACGCACTGCTGGGCATCTTCGACCCGCTGGGCCCGCTCGCCGCCGAGGCGGTACGGGTCCTCGACACGGGCGACACGGACGGTTTCCGAGCCGTCCTCGACCCGACCGTGGAGCTGTCCCGGCACCTGTTCCAGGCGCCGACCCGCTTCTACAAGACGGGCGTCGTGTTCCTGGCGTGGCTCGCGGGTCACCAGGACCACTTCGCGATGGTCGGCGGCCTCCAGTCGGCGCGCTCCCTGCCGCACCTCGCGCGCGCGTACGAACTGGCCGACGGGCTCGGCCTGTTCCCCGACCCGCAGCTCGCGGCCGCCCGTATGACGTCCCTCCTCGCCGTGTACGGGGTGACCAGGTGACCGGCCTCGACCTGACCCGCTTCAGCATCAACCAGATGACCGTCAAGCAGCTCTCCCTCCCGGAGCTGACCGAGGCGTGCGCCCGCCTCGGCGTCCCCGGCGTCGGCCTGTGGCGCGAGCCCGTCCAGGCGTACGGGGTCGAGGCCGCCGCCAAGCTCGTCCGGGACGCCGGTCTCGCCGTCACCACCCTGTGCCGGGGCGGCTTCTTCACCACGGCGGACGGCCTGGACGACAACCGCGCCGCCATCGACGAGGCGGCGACGCTCGGCACGGACACGCTCGTCCTGGTCTCCGGGGGCCTCCCGCCCGGCGGGAAGGACCTGGGCGCGGCCCGTGAGCGGATCGCCGACGCCCTCGCGGAGCTCGCCCCCTACGCGGCCGAACGCGGCGTACGCCTCGCCATCGAACCGCTGCACCCCATGTACGCGGCGGACCGGTGCGCGGTCTCCACCCTGGACCAGGCGCTGGACCTCGCGGAAGGCTTCCCGGCGTCCCAGGTCGGGGTCGTGGTGGACACGTACCACGTGTGGTGGGACGACCGGGCCCCGGCGGCGGTCGCCCGCGCGGGCGAGCAGGGCCGCATCCACTCCTTCCAGCTCGCCGACTGGACGACCCCGCTGCCGGAAGGCGTCCTCAACGGGCGCGGGCAGATCGGGGACGGCTGCATCGACATGCGGGCGTGGCGGGAGCGCGTGGACGCGGCCGGGTACACGGGCCCCATCGAGGTCGAGCTCTTCAACGACACGCTGTGGACGAGGGACGGCGTGGAGCTGCTGGAGGAGACCGCCCGCCGGTACGCCGAGCACACCCTCTGACCCGCACGCGGCGAAGTGCCGTAGCGGTGCGAGGGGTTCCGGAAAAATCACCGCCCGCGATCGTGCAACCCTCCCGGCGTGACGAGTGTCGTAACTGGCGTCGGGATCTCCGGGAGGGGATCTGGGGGGATCGGGAGTCCCGGCGTTCGGAGGGGAGCACGGGGCCCGGCCACACGGCCGGGCCCCGGCAATACCACCCGGCACCGACAGCGGCCGCGCGCCTGTGGAGCCCGTGGACGGAGATATCCACAGGGCGGGCGGGATGTCGGAGTCGGTCTGTAGCGTCGGAGCATGTCGCAGATGGCGGTGGTCGAAGGCGTCCTCGAGCGGATCACGTACAGCAACGAGGAGAACGGATACACGGTCGCGCGGGTCGACACCGGGCGTGGCGGCGGTGAACTGCTCACCGTCGTCGGCTCGTTGCTCGGGGCGCAGCCGGGCGAGTCGCTGCGGATGGAGGGCCGCTGGGGCTCCCACCCGCAGTACGGACGGCAGTTCACCGTCGAGAACTACACGACCGTGCTGCCCGCGACGATCCAGGGCATCCGCCGCTATCTGGGCTCCGGCCTGATCAAGGGCATCGGCCCGCGCATCGCCGACCGCATCGTGGAGCACTTCGGCACGGACACGCTCGACATCATCGAGCGGGAGCCGAAGCGCCTCGTCGAGGTGCCCGGCCTCGGCCCGAAGCGGACGCGGATGATCGGCGCCGCCTGGGAGGAGCAGAAGGCCATCAAGGAGGTCATGGTCTTCCTCCAGGGCGTCGGCGTGTCCACCTCGATCGCGGTGCGGATCTACAAGAAGTACGGCGACGCGTCGATCTCCGTCGTACGGAACCAGCCGTACCGGCTCGCGGCCGACGTGTGGGGCATCGGGTTCCTCACCGCCGACCGCATCGCCCAGGCCGTGGGCATCCCGCACGACAGCCCCGACCGGGTCAAGGCAGGGCTGCGCCACGCCCTGTCCCAGTCGGCCGACCAGGGGCACTGCTTCCTGCCGGAGGAGCGGCTGATCGCGGACGCGGTGAAGCTGCTCCAGGTCGACACGGGCCTCGTCATCGACAGCCTCGCCGAGCTGGCTGCGGACGAGGAGGAGGGCGGTGTCGTACGGGAGCGGGTGCCCGACCCGGACGGCGAGCCGGTCACGGGCGTGTTCCTGCTGCCGTTCCACCGCGCCGAGGTGTCGCTGGCGGCGCAGCTGAGGCGGCTGATGCGGGCCGAGGAGGACCGCATGGCGGCCTTCCAGGACGTCGCCTGGGACAAGGCGCTGGCGTGGCTCGCGGACCGCACGGGGGCGGAGCTGGCGCCCGAGCAGGAGGCCGCCGTACGGCTCGCGCTCACCCGGAAGGTCGCGGTGCTGACCGGCGGGCCCGGCTGCGGCAAGTCGTTCACGGTGCGGTCGGTGGTGGAGCTGGCCCGCGCCAAGAAGGCGCAGGTGCTGCTGGCCGCGCCGACCGGCAGGGCCGCCAAGCGGCTCGCGGAGCTGACCGGCGCCGAGGCGTCCACGGTGCACCGGCTGCTGGAGCTGAAGCCCGGCGGGGACGCCGCCTACGACCGGGACCGGCCGCTGGACGCGGACCTCGTGGTGGTGGACGAGGCGTCGATGCTGGACGTGCTGCTGGCGAACAAGCTGGTCAAGGCGGTCGCGCCGGGTGCGCACCTGCTGCTGGTGGGCGATGTTGACCAGCTGCCGAGCGTCGGCGCGGGCCAGGTGCTGGGCGATCTGCTGGCCCCGGACAGCCCCGTCCCGTCCGTACGGCTCACCCGGATCTTCCGGCAGGCGCAGAAGTCCGGTGTCGTCACCAACGCCCACCGGATTAACGCCGGGGAGCACCCGCTCACCAGCGGCCTGCCGGACTTCTTCCTGTTCGTCGCGGAGGACACGGAGGAGGCCGGGCGGCTCACCGTGGACGTGGCCGCCCACCGCGTCCCGGCGAAGTTCGGCCTCGACCCGCGCCGCGACGTGCAGGTCCTCGCGCCCATGCACCGCGGTCCGGCCGGCGCGGGCACGCTCAACGGGCTCCTCCAGCAGGCCGTCACCCCGGCCCGCCCCGGAGTGCCGGAGAAGCGGTTCGGCGGCCGGGTCTTCCGCGTCGGCGACAAGGTCACCCAGATCCGCAACAACTACGAGAAGGGCAGGAACGGCGTCTTCAACGGCACGGTGGGCGTGGTCACCGCCCTGGACCTGGACGACCAGCGGATGACGGTGCTGACCGACGAGGACGAGGAGGTCGGTTACGACTTCGACGAGCTGGACGAGCTGGCCCACGCCTACGCGGTGACCATCCACCGCTCGCAGGGCAGCGAGTACCCGGCCGTCGTGATCCCCGTCACCACGAGCGCCTGGACCATGCTCCAGCGGAACCTGCTCTACACGGCCGTCACCCGCGCCCGGAAGCTCGTCGTCCTCGTCGGCTCCCGCAAGGCCATCGGCCAGGCCGTCCGGACCGTATCCGCCGGTCGGCGCTTTACCGCACTCGATCGCCGACTGACAGAAGCACGACCCGTGGGAAACATCACCTAGGACTTTCGGAACCGCCGCGAAGGGGGCAGGATGAGCAGGTTGACGGCACTCAGTGCCGCCGATAGGCCCAATGGACGACCCCGAGTGCACTCCGCTGAGCCAAGTGGGGGATGGTAGAGACAGTCAGGGCACCTCGAAGAAGAGGCACAACGTCGGTGAGGGATGACGTGAGCGACAACTCTGTAGTACTGCGGTACGCGGACGGTGAGTACACCTACCCGGTGGTCGAGAGCACCGTGGGCGACAAGGGCTTCGACATCGGGAAGCTTCGCGCGCAGACGGGTCTGGTGACCCTGGACAGCGGTTACGGCAACACCGCCGCCTATAAATCCGCGATCACCTACCTGGACGGCGAGCAGGGCATCCTGCGCTACCGCGGGTACCCGATCGAGCAGCTCGCCGAGCGCTCCACCTTCCTCGAGGTGGCGTACCTGCTGATCAACGGCGAGCTTCCGAAGGCCGAGGAGCTGGAGGCCTTCACCACCGAGATCACGCAGCACACCCTGCTGCACGAGGACGTCAAGCGGTTCTTCGACGGCTTCCCGCGCGACGCGCACCCGATGGCGATGCTGTCGTCGGTGGTCAGCGCGCTGTCCACGTTCTACCAGGACAGCCACAACCCGTTCGACGAGAAGCAGCGCCACCTGTCCACGATCCGGCTGCTCGCGAAGCTGCCGACGATCGCGGCGTACGCGTACAAGAAGTCGATCGGCCACCCGTTCGTCTACCCGCGCAACGACCTGTCGTACGTCGAGAACTTCCTGCGCATGACCTTCTCCGTGCCGGCGCAGGAGTACGAGCTCGACCCGATCGTCGTGTCGGCGCTCGACAAGCTGCTGATCCTCCACGCGGACCACGAGCAGAACTGCTCCACCTCCACGGTGCGCCTGGTCGGCTCGTCGCAGGCGAACATGTTCGCGTCGATCTCCGCGGGCATCTCCGCCCTGTGGGGCCCCCTGCACGGCGGCGCCAACCAGTCGGTGCTGGAGATGCTGGAGGGCATCCAGGCCAACGGCGGCGACGTGGACTCCTTCATCCGCAAGGTGAAGAACAAGGAGGACGGCGTCCGCCTGATGGGCTTCGGGCACCGCGTCTACAAGAGCTTCGACCCGCGGGCGAAGATCATCAAGGCGGCGGCGCACGATGTCCTCTCGGCGCTCGGCAAGAGCGACGAGCTGCTGGACATCGCCCTGAAGCTGGAGGAGCACGCGCTCGCCGACGACTACTTCGTCTCGCGCAACCTCTACCCGAACGTGGACTTCTACACGGGTCTGATCTACCGCGCCATGGGCTTCCCGACCGAGATGTTCACGGTCCTGTTCGCCCTCGGCCGCCTGCCGGGCTGGATCGCCCAGTGGCACGAGATGATCAAGGAGCCGGGCTCCCGCATCGGCCGCCCGCGCCAGATCTACACGGGCGAGGTCCTGCGCGACTTCGTCCCGGTCGAGGGCCGCTGAACCGCTGACGTCCGCCGGGCCCGCTGACGCCTCCGCGTCCGGGCCCGCTGACGCCTCCGCGTCCGGGCCCGCTGACGCCTCGTCCGCGTCCGTGTCCGGACGTGCGAGAAGCGCCCCGCCGCCGATCCCCCCACGGGTCGACGAGCGGGGCGCTTCCCATATCCCGGTGCGGATTCCCCCCACGGGATCCGGTCCGGGCGTCTGCCGGTATCCAGCAGAGGCTCGCGTATGCGATCTGCCGGGGTACGTACGAACGGGAGGGCCGCTCAAAGCTCCCCGGTGCACGTGCCCCGGCCAACGCTTGCCTGGGACGTCCCCCAAGACATCCCATGAACGTCCCCCAAGACGTTCTTGGCATCGCCCATTTAGACTCGCGAGCCGTCCAAATGGTTACCCCTAAATATCTGTGATCTAGGTCTCTTTGTGAAGGTCTGGTGAGTCACGTGAAGGTGAACTCACGTGAACGTCCGGTCCGGTCCCGCGAGCAGGGCGGGCCGCATCGCGGCTTTTGTCGCGATACGGCCCGTACGGGAGGCGCGGCGGCGCCCGTCGCGCGAGCGGCCGGTGCCCGGGTGGCCCCCGGTGTCCGGGCGGCCGGTGCTCAGGCGGCGGTGCCGACCAGCTCGTAGCCCGCCTCGTCCACGGCGGCGCGGACGGCGTCCTCGTCCAGCGGCGCGCCGGAGGTGACGGTCACCTTGCCGGTGGCGGCCACGGCCTGGACCGAGGTGACGCCCGGAAGCGCGGAGATCTCCTGCGTCACGGCGCCCTCGCAGTGCCCACAGGTCATCCCCTTGACCTCGTACACGGTGGTGACGTCAGTGTTCGTCTCGGCGGTCATGGTGCTGCTCCTCAGAGAACGGGATGGGGCGTGAGCCCCGGCATGACCCCCACTGTATACCCCTACGGGGTATGGATTCCAGCACGCCCGCGGTGCTCCGCCCACTCGGGTGCCAGGATCGCCATGCGGATGGAGTCGATCCACGCGCCCTCATGCAGCAGAGCCTGCCGCTCGACGCCCTCCCGTACGAAGCCGACGCGCTCGTACACGCGGATGGCGCGCGGATTGATCGCGTACACGCCCAGGTGGACGCGGTGCAGGCCGAGCTGCTCGAAGCCGTACGCGAGGAGGAGGCGGATCGCCTCGCTGCCCAGGCCCCGGTCCCGCCCGGCCGGGCCGATCAGGACGCGGAAGGAGCAGCTGCGGTTCGGTTCGTCCCACTCGTTCAGCACGAGCTCCCCGACGAGCCGCCCGGACGCCCGGTCGACCAGCCCGAGGTCGAGCCGGTCGGTCCGGGCGCCGCGCGTCCCGTACCACTCCCGCAGGCGGGCGAGCGTGAACGGCGGCTGCCCGGCGCTGCCGGTGAGCCGCAGCACCTCGGGGTCGTCGAGGATCGCCGCCATGGTCTCGGCGTCGCCCTCGCGGAAGGGGCGCAGGATCACCTTGTCGCCGGTGAGGGTGGGCTTGTGGGAGAAGTCGCTCATCCCCCGATCGAACCCACCCCCCATCCACCCCGCAACGCCTTTTCCCCGCCGTGCCGGTGCGCCTCGCTGCGGGGATGCCTTCCGTCCCCAAGGGCTTCGCCCGGGGGGACCCCCAGGGGCGATGGGGCACTGGTCGAGTGAAGCCGAGACCTCGGGGGAGAGTGGGCGCGGCGGAACACGGGGCCCAGGTCCTGGAGGTCAGCCGCCTCGGCGGTTGCCGGGGCGGTTGGCCACCCAGGTGCGGATCGTGTCCGCGTACCAGTACGGCTTGCCCCCCTCCACATGGTCCGGCGGTGGCATCAGCCCGTGCTTCCGGTACGACCGCACGGTGTCCGGCTGCACCCGGATGTGCGCCGCGATCTCCTTGTACGACCAGAGCCTGTGGTCCGTCATCTCCGATGGCACCTCCCTGGGCGCGCCGCGGCGCGACCGCGGCGCGGACTGGTGATCACCCACCCTGTGCCCAGCCCGCGACTCAGAGTGATCGTACGGGGACATGCTGTTGAACGCCCGTGACCGTACATCAGTCGTTTGGTGACATATGTGACGGCCGTGGAACGGCTGTGACACGTTGGGAGAACACACGCAGCTGCCCTACGGCCGCGGCGCGTGGTGGGATCGGCCCGACGCCGTCAACCGCGAAGGAGTACGCCTGCCATGACGAAGACCGTCCCCCACTGGATCGGCGGCAAGCCCGTCGAGGGCACGTCGGACCGCTGGGGCCCCGTCACCGACCCGGCGACCGGCGAGGTCGTCACCCGTGTCGCGTTCGCCTCCGCCGACGAGGTGGACGCCGCCGTCACCGCCGCCAGGGACGCCTACGCGACCTGGGGCGTCTCGTCGCTGGCGCAGCGCACCGCCGTGCTGTTCCGCTTCCGCGCCCTGCTCGACGCGCACCGCGACGAGATCGCCGCGCTCATCACCGCCGAACACGGCAAGGTCCACTCCGACGCGCTCGGAGAGGTCGCACGCGGCCTGGAGATCGTCGAGCTGGCCTGCGGGATCACCACCCAGCTCAAGGGCGAGCTGTCCACCCAGGTGTCGAACCGGGTCGACGTCGCCTCGATCCGCCAGCCTGTCGGCGTCGTCGCCGGGATCACCCCGTTCAACTTCCCCGCCATGGTGCCGATGTGGATGTTCCCGCTCGCCATCGCCTGCGGGAACACCTTCGTCCTCAAGCCCAGCGAGAAGGACCCCTCCCCGTCGGTCCGCCTCGCCGAGCTGCTCGCCGAAGCGGGCCTACCGGACGGGGTGTTCAACGTCGTCCAGGGCGACAGGGACGCCGTCGAGGGGCTGCTCGCCCACCCCGGCGTGGACGCCGTGTCGTTCGTCGGCTCGACGCCCGTCGCCCGGTACGTCCACACGACCGCGACCGCCCACGGCAAACGCGTCCAGGCGCTCGGCGGGGCCAAGAACCACATGCTGGTCCTGCCCGACGCCGACCTGGACGCGGCGGCCGACGCGGCCGTCTCCGCGGCGTACGGCTCCGCGGGCGAGCGCTGCATGGCGGTTTCCGCCGTCGTCGCGGTCGGCGCGACCGGTGACGCGCTCGTCGAGAAGATCCGCGAACGCGCCGAGAAGATCAAGGTCGGTCCCGGCGCCGACCCGGCGTCCGAGATGGGCCCGCTCATCACCGCCGAGCACCGTGACCGGGTCGCCTCCTACGTCACCGGCGCCGCCGAAGACGGCTGCGAGGTCGTCCTCGACGGCATCGGACTCACCGTCGAGGGCTACGAGAACGGCCACTGGATGGGCCTGTCGCTGCTCGACAAGGTGCCCACCACCGCCCGCGCCTACCGGGACGAGATCTTCGGGCCCGTCCTGTGCGTGCTGCGGGCGGAGACGTACGAGGAGGGCGTCGCCCTCGTCAACGCCTCGCCGTACGGCAACGGCAGCGCGATCTTCACTCGCGACGGCGGCGCCGCACGCCGCTTCCAGCTGGAGGTCGAGGCGGGCATGGTCGGCGTGAACGTCCCGATCCCCGTGCCCGTCGGCTACCACTCCTTCGGCGGCTGGAAGGACTCCCTCTTCGGCGACCACCACGTCTACGGCACCGACGGCATCCGCTTCTACACGCGCGGCAAGGTCGTCACCACCCGCTGGCCCGACCCCTCCGAGACCCCCGTCGGCATCGACCTCGGCTTCCCCCGCAACCACTGAGCCGCGAACGGCCGCGCCACAGCCACCAGGCCGGAGGCCACCAGCGCCGTAGCCGCGCCGCGCCCGGAGAGTCCGTTTGTCCGGGTGCGGTCCGGTTGCGCACCGCGCGTCTACCGCGCCTGCGGTACGCGGACGGCCGCGCCTACGCCGGAAGGAGGCGGGCGAGTTCCGACCGGGGGCAGCGGGGCGGCGCGGCCGGGCCGTTTAGGGTCGGTGCATGCGGACCCGACTTTCCCGGCGGTGGGCTGCGCTCACCGTGGCCGGTGTGCTCCTCGGCGGCGCCGGCACGTTCACCGCCGTCGCCTCCGAGGGCGAGGCCGCCGTGCACCACGAGGACACCGTGCTCACCATGCCGGGCGCGAAGATCGACACGTCGTTCTTCACGTCCGGCCCGGGCCGCCGCCCCGCCGTGCTGCTCGGGCACGGCTTCGGCGGCAGCAAGGACGACGTGCGCGCCCAGGCGGAACGGCTCGCCCGTGACGGGTACGCCGTACTGACGTGGACCGCGCGCGGGTTCGGCCGCTCCGGCGGTCAGATCGGCCTCAACGACCCGCGCCACGAGGTGAAGGACGTCCAGCGGCTGATCGACTGGCTGGCGAAGCGCCCCGAGGTGCGGCTCGACAAGGCCGGCGACCCGCGCGTCGGGGTGACCGGCGCCTCGTACGGCGGGGCGGTCTCGCTGCTCGCCGCCGGGCACGACCCGCGCGTGGACGCCATCGCCCCGCAGATCACGTACTGGAACCTCGCCGACGCCCTGTTCCCGGACGGGGTGTTCAAGAAGCTGTGGGCCGGGATCTTCTTCACCACCGGCTCCGGCGGCCCCACCGCCCCGCAGGAACCCGCCACGCCCCAGGACCCGGGCGCCCCGCAGGAGCCCAGCGCCCCGCAGGGCCCCGGCGCCGCCCGGGAGGCGGGCGGCGCCACCGGCCGCACCGCCCCGACCGCGCCCCTGACGGCCACCGCCTGCGGCCGCTTCCAGCCCGAGCTGTGCGCCATGTACGAGCGGATCGCCGTCACCGGCGAACCCGACGCGGCCGCCCGCGCCCTGCTGGAGGCGCGCAGCCCGTCCGCCGTGGCGCACCGCATCAAGGTGCCCACCCTCATCACGCAGGGCCAGTCCGACTCCCTGTTCCCGCTCGGCCACGCCGACACGATGGCCGACGCGATCGCCCGCAACGGCGCGCCCGTCGCCGTGGACTGGATCGCGGGCGGCCACGACGGCGGCGCGTCCGAGGCCGACCGCGTCCACGCGCGGATCGGCGCCTGGTTCGACCGGTACCTGAAGGGAGACACGGGCGCCGACACGGGCCCCGCCTTCCGGGTCAGCCGCACCGGTGGCGTGGACTCCACCGACGGCCGGGCCACCCTGCGCGGCGCCACCGCCGACCGCTACCCCGGCCTGCGCGACGGGGTGCGCGCCCTGGCGCTCGCCGGACCCGCGCAGACCTTCCGCAACCCCGCCGGGGCCACCCCGCCCGGCATCTCGGCCGTCCCCGGCGTCGGCGGCGGCCTGTCCCAGCTGTCCACGCTCGGCGTCGGCGTCTCCCTCGACTTCCCCGGCCAGCACGCCCGCTTCGAGACCCGCCCCCTCGACGCGCCGCTGCGGATCACCGGCACGCCGACCGTCCGGGTCACCGTCACCTCCGACAGCGGCGAGGCCGTGCTGTTCGGCAAGGTCTACGACGTCGGCCCGGACGGGCGCCGACAGGTCCTCCCCGCCCAGCTCGTCGCGCCCGTACGGATCGACGGCGCCAAGGAGGGGAAGACGGTCGAGCTGACCCTGCCCGCGATCGACCACGAGGTGGAGGCCGGACACCGGCTGCGCGTCGTCCTCGCCGCCACCGACCTCGGCTACGCGTCGCCGGTCGCCCCCGCCGCGTACACCGTGTCGCTCGCCGGGGACGGGCTCTCCGTGCCGACCGCGCCCGCCGTGCGCACCCAGGCCGCCGGGCTGCCCTGGTGGGTGTGGGGCCTGCCCGCCGGGGGCGCGCTCGTCGCGGCGGCGCTGCTGCTGACGGCCCGCCGCAGGACGGCCGCGCCCGCCCCGGACCCGGAGCTCGCCGACGTACCGCTCGTCATCAGCGGCCTGACGAAGCGGTACGCCCGCTCGTCCGACGCGTACGCCGTGCGCGACCTGTCGTTCCGTGTCGAGAAGGGCCAGGTCCTCGGACTGCTCGGGCCCAACGGCGCGGGCAAGACCACCACGCTGCGCATGCTCATGGGCCTGATCACGCCCGACGACGGCGAGATCCGGGTGTTCGGGCACGCCGTGCGGCCCGGCGCGCCGGTCCTGTCCCGCGTCGGCGCGTTCGTGGAGGGCGCCGGGTTCCTGCCGCACCTGTCGGGGCGGGAGAACCTGGAGCTGTACTGGAGGGCCACCGGCCGCCCCGCCGAGGACGCCCACATCGACGAGGCGCTGGAGATCGCCGGGCTCGGCACGGCCCTCGCCCGCGCCGTGCGCACGTACTCGCAGGGCATGCGGCAGCGACTCGCCATCGCCCAGGCCATGCTCGGCCTGCCGGACCTGCTGATCCTCGACGAGCCGACGAACGGCCTCGACCCGCCGCAGATCCGCGAGATGCGGGACGTGATGATCCGCTACGCGGCCGGTGGCCGGACCGTCATCGTCTCCAGCCACCTCCTCGCGGAGGTCGAACAGTCCTGCACCCACCTGGTGGTCATGGACCGGGGCCGCCTCGTGCAGGCCGGGCCCGTCGCCGAGATCACCGGCAACGGCGACACGCTGCTCGTCACCACCGACGGGGAGGTGCCGGAGCCGCTCGTGGAGAAGACCGCCGCGCTGCCCGGCGTTGCCTCCGCGACCCGCGTGGAAGCGGGGCTGCTCGTACGGCTCGACGGGACCGGCACACCCGCCGGACTCGTCGCCGGACTCGTACGGCTCGATGTGCCCGTGACCGGTGTGGGCCCGCACCGCCGCCTGGAGGACGCGTTCCTCACCCTGATCGGAGGAGGAGGCGCCGCATGACCGCGCTGCTCGACTCGGCACCCGGCTACCGCGCCGGGCACACCCTGCCCCTGCGCGTCGAGGCGGTGCGGCAGCTCAAGCGGCGCCGCACGGCCGTGATGGGCGCGGTCCTCGCCGCCCTGCCTTTCGTCCTGATCGTCGCGTTCGCCATCGGAGGGGACCGGGACGACGGGCCGGACAACCGGATCACGCTCATGGACACGGCGACCGCGTCCGCCGGGAACTTCGCCGCGACCTGCATGTTCGTCTCGGCCGGATTCCTGCTGGTCATCCCCGTGGCGCTGTTCTGCGGGGACACCGTCGCCTCCGAGGCGGGCTGGTCGTCGCTGCGCTATCTGCTCGCCGCGCCCGTGCCGCGCGCCCGGCTGCTGTGGTCGAAGCTCGTCGTGGCGCTCGGCTTCAGCGCCGCCGCGATGGTGCTGCTGCCGCTCGTCGCGCTGGCCGCCGGGACCGTCGCGTACGGGTGGGGGCCGCTGCGGCTGCCGACCGGCGGGGCGCTCACCGCGGCCGACAGCCTGGGGCGCCTGGGCATCGCCGTCGCGTTCGTCTTCGTGTCGCAACTGGTCACGGCGGGCCTGGCGTTCTGGCTGTCCACCCGTACCGACGCGCCGCTGGGCGCGGTGGGCGGCGCGGTCGGCCTGACCATCGTCGGGAACGTCCTGGACGCCGTCACCGCGCTCGGCGACTGGCGCGATTTCCTGCCCGCGCACTGGCAGTACGCCTGGGTGGACGCGCTCCAGCCGCAGCTGGAGTGGGGCGGCATGCTCAAGGGCACGGCCGTGTCCGTGGCGTACGCGCTGGTCCTGTTCGCCCTGGCCTTCCGCCACTTCGCGCGCAAGGACATCGTCTCGTAGGCACCGCCCACGCCGCACGCCTCCGCCGTGGTCCTGCCCCGGCTGCCACGCCGCCCGGCCGTCGGCCGCGGCGCCCTTCGTGGAGGGGCACCAGGGCTCACGGTCTCAGCCAGCCGCGTCGTGCCGCCTCCGCCCCTGCGCGGAAGCGGCTCGTCGTGCCCAGGGCCGCGAGCAGTTCGCCGACGCGTCTGCTGTACGTGCGCGCCGATATGCCCAGCCGGGCCGCGGCCGTCTCGTCGGTCAGCCCCGCCAGCAGCGCGTCCAGGACCGGGCGCAGCCGGGGCGGCAGCGCGGCGCCCTGCTGCCGGGCGTCCCCGACGTCCTCGCCCGTCTCCCACCAGGCGTGGTGCGCCCGCACCAGAGCCTGGACGACCACCGGGTCCCGGATCAGCAGCAGCCCGTTGTGCAGCAGCTCCAGGTCGAGCGGGACCGCCGCGACCGACCGGTCCACCACGATCAGCTTGAACGGGATCGTGTCCGTCAGCCGTGCCCGGCCCGGCAGTCGCGCCACCCCGCCGGGGTCGACGGCCGTCAGCCGGGCCAGCGCGTGGCGCGGTATCACCTGCCGGACCGTGCGCACCCTCTCGGCGGCCGTCCGTACACACGCCCCCGCCAGCTCGCAGAACGGCTCCGGGACCGGCCGCCGCAGCCCCACGGCGGGATCGTCGAAGGTCAGCACCTCCCGGCGGGCCGACTCCGTCAACGCGGCCAGCGCCGCGCACACCTGGCGCGCACCGGTCACCGGCTGACCCGCGGGACGCACCACCGGCGGCGGCACCTGCGGGGGCGCCGCCCGCGCGGGGGCGCCCTCGCGGCTCTCCCGCGCCGCGACCAGCCCCACGACCGGTCCCCGGATCTCCGCCACGGCCGACCACCCCCGTCATCCCCGGCATCCCCACGGAACGCACGTACGCCACTCCATGTACTCATGTGACTGCATACGGTGACAAGGGGGGTTTGGTGGGATGGCGAGTCCCAGCCAAGCGCCTCGCGGCGCGGACGGGGACGGCCACGCTGGTCGGTTCACCCCCGCGCACCCCCCGCACGGCGACGCGCCCGCCGCCCGGGTGACGGCCCCACCGGTTCGCAGTACGCCGGATGGCGCCGCGGGCGGCGGCGTGTCCGGATGGGGGCAGAAGGCCGGCGGAGAACGCCGCGCCGACGAGGACACGACTCGACGACCGACTCACACGAACGGATGACGACATCGCCATGCGTACGCACCTCTGGGCCGCGACGGCCCTCACCTGCCTCACCCTCTCCGGCATAGCCGCGGCCCCGGCGCTCGCCGCCGAGGCACCCCCCACCGACTACGCGTTCCTGCGCGCCTCCCACCAGGGCAACCTGACCGAGATCGCCGCGGGCAAGGACGCCCAGAAGAACGCCACGACCGAGTGCGTGAAGCACGTCGGCGGCGTCCTCGTGCGCGACCACACCAAGCTCGACGCCGCGACGCGCGCCCTCGCCGACAAGCTCGGCGTGGACCTGCCCATGGCACCGTCCCCCGAACAGCAGCGCACCCTCGCCTCCGTGATGGCCAAGGCCGGTACCGGCGCGTACGACGCGGCCTGGCTCAAGGCCCAGGACGCCGCGCACACCAAGACCCTCGGCATGATCGACCACCAGATCGCCAAGGGGAAGGACGCCGAGGTCACGGCCGCCGCGAAGGCCGCCCGCCCGGTCGTCGCCCACCACCTGTCCATGGTGCGCGGCGGCACCTGCCACCACGGGAAGACGGCGCCCGCCCCGCACGCCGTCCACGCGGGCAACGGCGGTCAGGTCGCCCTCGCCGACGAGGGCGTGCCCGCGTTCGTCGCCGTGCCCGCCATGGCGATCGGCGGGGTGCTCGTCGCGGGCGGCGCCTTCTGGGCGGCGGGGCGGATTCGCCGCAACGACGTCCGCTGACGCGCATGGGCGGCCCTCTCCGGCTGACCTCCGAGCCCGGCCCGAGCCGCCTCCCGGCCTGGGCCGGGCTCGCGGGCGCCGCCTCGGCGGCACTGGCGCTGTTCCTCCCGGCCGCCGCGCCGACCGCCCCGCCCGACGCGGGCGCGGTGCCCACGGGCAGCGCCCCGGCGGTCCCGGCCGTCGCGGCGGCCCACTCCCCGCCGGTCACCCTGGCCGTGCCGGGCCATGTGGAGCGCCTGCCCATCGACCCGGTGGCGCAGGACGCGCACGGCGCGCTGGACCTGCCCAAGTCCCCGTCGCGGCTGGGCTGGTGGGCGCTCGGCGCACGGCCGGGCGCGGCGGCGGGCACGCTGCTGCTGGCCGGCCACCTGGACTCGGCGGAGGAGGGACCGGGTCCGTTCGAGGCGCTGCACACGCTGCCGATGGGCGCGCTGGCGCAGGTGGCCGCGGCGGACGGCACCCGGCACACGTACCGGATCGTGGCGCGGCGCACGTACCGCGCGGGCACGCTGCCCGGCGACCTGTTCTCTGCGGAGGGCCGCCCCCGGCTGGTGCTGGTGACGTGCGCGGGGGCGTTCGACGCGGAGCGTCGGGCGTACGCGGAGAACCTGGTCCTGTACGGCGTACCGGCCTGAAGGGCTGCCAGGGCGGGGTCGTGCCCCGCCCGGGAAGGCGTCCGGGCTAAGAAGGGACGGCCCCGCCGAGGCGTCCGGGCAAAGGGGACGGGCCCGGGGAGGAACGATCCTCCCCGGGCCCGTCCCGGTGTCACACGGCCCTGGCTCAGCCGAAGGCGCGGCCGAACTGCCCACCCGAGGCGGGGATGCCGTTGGTGCCCGGCTTGTACGTGGTCACCGCGCCGGTGGCGCCGAGGCGGCCACTGGTGGCGTTGCCCCACGGCAGGGCGTACGCGGCGCCGTGGGGGGCGGTGTTGGTGGCACCGACGTACAGCCGCGTCGCCGATGCGCCCAGGTACGTGCCGATGGCGTGGCCGGACGTCGGGGTGCCCGGCAGGCCGGAGGCGTTGCCGGCCTCGATCCACGCGTCGTGCGCGCCGACCGAGCCGAGCGGGTAGAACGTCTGGACCGCGCCCGCGCCGGTGACGGAGCCGACGGCCTCGCCGGGGATGCCGACCGCGAGGACCAGCGTCGAGGTGGAGCCCACGGCGCGCGGCGAGGTGTTGGCCAGGACGACCTTGGCGCCGAACCTGTCACCCGTCTCGGCGGCACCCGAGACGTCGGTGACCTCCTGCTGGATGTTGGCGGCCTGGGTGACCGTGCCGGAGGCGGTCACCCGGAGGGTCTGTACGGCGCCCGCGTCGGCCTTGTTGGCCGTGCCGACCGTCAGGTCCTCGCCGGGCGAACCGATCGCGATGATCGAGTCCGTCGCGGTGGCCGCGCCCGACGGGCGGTACGCGACGGCGGCGACGGACGCGCCGAACTGGTCTCCCGGCTCGGCGCCGCCGCTGACCACGTCGGAGTCCTGGTCGAAGCCGAGGACCGGCGTCAGGACCTTGTCGGTGTTGACGGTGTGCGTGAGGATCTGCACACCGCCCGCGCCCTTCTCGGTGCCGATGGCCTCGCCCGGGGAGCCGATCACCAGGTGGTTCTCGGAGGCCGCGACGGCGGAGCCGAACCGGTCAGCCGCCTCCGGGGCGCCCGCGTAGCCGGGCTTGTCCTGGTGGGCGACGACGTTGACGCCGCCGCGCACGTAGAGGGCGCTGCCCGCGTCGGCGACGGTGCCGAGGTCCTCGCCGGGGATGCCCATGAGCAGGTACGGCTCGCCCGCGGCGGTGTGGCCGGCGGCGACGGCGTGGCCGAAGCGGTCGCCCGCCTCGGAGGCCGAGCCCTTGATGACCGGGATGTCGCCGAGGCCCTGGACGTAGTCCGCGGCGGCCTGGCCGGTGCCGATGCCGCCCTTGGCGCCGTACAGGATCTGCACCGAGCCCGCGTCGGCGTGCGTGGTGGAGCCGACGGTGATGTCCTCGGCGGGCACGCCGACGACGAGGTCGGTGCAGCCGTCCTCGTTGTGGTCGAAGGTGGCGAGGGTCTCGCCGTACCAGTCGCTCGCCTCGGCACCGCCGGGCACGTACGCCTGGTCCTGGTTCAGCTCGACGGTGCCCTTGCCGCCGCCGTACACGACGCGGACGACACCGGCGTTGGTGTCGCCGCCGACGGTGGCCTTGGGGTCGCCGATGGCGACGTCCTCGGCGCCGTCGCAGTTGAAGTCGGTGAAGCGCGGGGCGACGAGCTTGGCGTCGATCCAGGCGCGCAGGTCGTCGACGCGGGTGTCGACGGCGGCGGTGCTGGTGACGGCCGTGTCGATGCCGAAGCAGCCGCCCTGTGCGGAGCGGCTGTGCAAGGCGACCAGCTGCGGCTGCCCGTTGACGACGCGCAGCGCGGGCCCGCCGGTGTCACCCTTGCAGACGGCCACGCCGTCCTTGCCGGTGACGCTGATGTCGCTCGCGTTGACCGCGTCCACGGTGAAGGTGCCGCTGTGCAGCTTGAGCGGTGCCCACTCGGTCTTCGTACGGCCGTAACCGGCGACCTTCAGCTCCTCGCCGACGGCTGCCGGGGTGGTGCCGAGGGCCACGGGCGTGACGGTGGTGACGGGGCGGCTCAGGCGGACGAGCGCCGCGTCACGGGACGGGTGGGCGACGACCTCCACCACGTTGCGGACCACACCGGCGGTGGTGGTGAGGTCCGTACGGCCGATGGTGGCGGTCGTCCTCAGCTTCGGGGCGCCCGCGGGGACGGCGAGGCTCACGGCCGGGTCGTCGGCGAAGCAGCTGGCCGCGGTGAGGACCCACTCCCGGTCCACGAGGGCGCCGGAGCAGGCGCGCTCGCCGTTGCCGATGTCGAGCCGCGCGGTGAACGCGAGGGAGCCCTCCGCCTCGGCGGTGCCGGTGACGGCGGTGGCGGGGGCGGAGAGGGGCGCCGCTATCAGGGCCGCGGTAAGCGCGGCCAGCCCGGCGGAACGGGCGAGATGTGCACGTTGCATTACCGTTTCCTTGGATGGGGGTGAGGCGCCGACGGGCCGGGCAGGGCGCGTCGGACCCCGGGCGGTGGCCTTACCGGCTGGTGATGATCTCCAGCAGCATGTGGTCGCGGCCCTCGGGGTCCGCGCTCTCGCCGACCGGCGTCCAGGTGTTCTTCGGGACCTCGAACGACTTCTCCGTGTTCTCCACGGTCATCGTGACGTCCGTGTTGTAGTCGTTGCCCTTGACTCCGTACACGGCCGGGATCTCCAGGCTCAGGTAGCCCTCGTTGCCGGTGGCACGGAAGCAGATCCTCTGCTTGCTGCGCGACCACACCTCCAGGAGGGTCGGGTCGCCGCAGGTGGCGAGGACGATGTGGCCGTCGCCGCGCTTCAGCGTGATGCCCTGCTCGGCGAGGATCTTGTCGGCCTGCGGGTAGTTGAAGTCCTCCACCGCGTAGCCGGGGGCCTCGTCGGCGACCGGGGTGACGGACGGGGCGGCGCCGGTGGCACCGGCGGTGGTGACGGCGAGCGCGGCGGCACCGGCGACGGCACCCGCGACGAGCAGACGGGAGGTGAACCTCATCGGGAGTCTCGTTTCCTGTTCAGTGAGATGAGAAAGACGCGTGGGACCCATGCGCGGACGTGCCGGACGAACGGCACGAGCGCGGCGCCGCGGGGCGACGCGCCGCACGGGAGGGCACTGCGGATCTGTCACTGATCGTCCGTCAACTCCCCCCGTCGCGACGGCCGAGCCCGGTTCCCCAGGTCGGATCGGCTTGATCATAGTTACCAACCCTCAGGACAGGCACAAGAGTTCGGGACGGGTGGGGAGCGTGGGATCCGTGGGGCGTCCGGGCCCGCACCGGCGGTCGCGCCGTGCCGGGCGCGGCGGCGGAGGGGACGAGGGGACCGGTACGCGCAGGCCGCGCCGAGCCTGATCCCGGGCGGGGCGTACGGGGTGCTCGGGGCGCACCTGGAGTCCTCGGGTGCGCCGCCGTACCGCTGGGGCGCGCCCCTGAACGCGCCGGGGTGCGCCCCCGAATCGGCGGGGGTACGCCCCTGCACTCCGGCGGGGTGCGTCCCTGCATCCCGTCGGGGTACGTCCCCGAGCGCGCCCCCGGGGGTGCCCCGGCCTGACGCGTTCCGGAGGCGGAGCGCCCGGAAAGGCGTCAGGATCGCCCCGTAGGGGACCGCGGGCCGAGCCGACACGAGGAGGGCACCCATGGCGGGTGGTACCGGACAGCACGCCGACACGGACACGGTGGACGTGGTGGTCATCGGCATGGGCGTGGGCGGCGAGCACGTCGCCGGGCGCCTGGCCGAGGCCGGGCTCGACGTCCTGGGCGTGGAGGCCGAGCTGGTCGGCGGCGAGTGCCCGTACTGGGCGTGCGTACCCAGCAAGATGATGATCCGCGCGGGCAACCTCCTCGCCGAGGCACGCCGCGTCCCCGGCATGGCCGGCCGTACGGAGGTCACCGCGGACTTCGCGCCCGTCGCCGCACGCATCCGCGACGAGGCCACCGACGACTGGGACGACAAGGCCGCCGTGGACCGCTTCACCGGCAAGGGCGGCCGGTTCCTGCGCGGCCGGGCACGCCTCACCGGCCCCCGGCGCGTCGAGGTCGACGGGCGCGCGTTCACCGCCCGGCGCGGCATCGTCCTCGCCAGCGGCAGCCGCCCGCAGATCCCGCCGGTGCCGGGCCTCGCCGACGTGCCGTACTGGACGAACCGCGACGCGGTCTCCGCGAAGGAGGCCCCGCCCTCGCTGCTCGTCCTCGGCGGCGGGCCCATCGGCGCCGAACTGGCCCAGGCGTACGCCCGGTTCGGCACAGCCGTCACCGTCGTGGAGGCGGCCGAGCGGCTGCTGCCCTCGGAGGAGCCCGAGGCGGCCGCGCTCGTCGAGGACGTGTTCCGCCGGGAGGGCATCGACGTACGGGCGGGGTCGCGGGCCGTGGGCGTACGGCACGAGGCGGGGACGTTCCGCCTCACCCTGGACGGCGGCGAGGAACTGACCGCCCGGCACCTTCTGGTGGCGACGGGCCGCCGTGCCGCGCTGTCCGGCCTGGGCGTCGAGCACATCGGCCTCGACCCCGACGCCAAGGCCCTCGACGTGGACGGGCGGATGCGCGCGGCGGACGGGGTGTGGGCGGTCGGCGACGTCACCGGGCACGGCGCGTTCACCCATGTGGCCATGTACCAGGGGGAGCTGGCCGCCCGCGACATCCTGGGCGAGCCGGGCCCGGACGCCGACTACCGGGCGCTGCCCCGCGTCACGTTCACCGACCCGGAGGTCGGCGCGGTCGGGCTCACCGAGCACGCCGCCCGCGAGCGCGGCGTCAGGGTGCGCACGGGGCTGGCCCAGGTTCCGTCGTCCACGCGCGGCTGGATCCACAAGGCGGGCAACGACGGGCTGGTCAAACTGGTCGCGGACGCCGACCGGGACGTCCTCGTCGGCGCCACGTCCGCCGGGCCCATGGGCGGCGAGGTGCTGTACGGCCTGGCCGTCGCCGTCCACGCCGAGGTACCGCTGGCGCGGTTGCGGCACATGATGTACGCGTACCCGACCTTCCACCGGACGGTCGAGCAGGCCCTCCAGGACCTCGGCTGACCCTCGCGCCCGCCGGGCCCGGGGCGTGGCGGGCCCGCCGGGCGCGAGGTCGCAGGCTCGTCAGGTCCGGCCGCCCGCCGGGCCCGCCGCCCGCGCATGCCCGCCAGACCCGGAGGCGTACCGCGCCGCTCAGCAGTGCTCGCCGAAGGCCGCCCGCCGCTGCTTCTCCAGCCGTCCGCGGAACAGCGCCGCCACCGGCCGCGCGGGCACCCCGGCGCGCTCGTCCGGCCCGGCCACCGACGCCAGCCACGCGGGCATGAACGTCAGCGTCCAGCCCGGCGCCGTCCTGCGCATGTGCGCCGAGAAACCCTTCCACACCGCCGCGTCCAGCACCGGCGCGAGGCGGCCCGACAGCTCCCGCTCCTCGTCGGCGGCGTGCCGGGACAGCTGGTCGCGCACGCCCTCGGTGAGGCCGGCCAGCCCGGCCGCCGCGCCCGCGCCCGCGTCCGAGCTCGCACCCGCGTCGGTACCGAGCCGTGTGCTCGCCGCGTGCCAGTCGTGCAGCAGCTTCGCCAGCTCCGCGTGCTCGGTGGTCATGAGCGTGAGCGCCTCCTCGTCGGCGCCCAGCCGCCGCAGCCGCGGCCACAGGAACTCGTCCTCGCCCTCGTGGTGGTGCTCGATCACCTGGAACAGCCTGTCCACGTACCCGCGCAGCGCCGCGGCCCGCCCGGGGTCGGGGGAGTGGGCGAGCTGTTCGGCGGAGCGGGCGACCCGCCCCAGGTCGCGCACCATCGCCCGGTGGGCGAGCAGCATCGTGCGATGCGCGGGAAGGAGCGGAGCGACGGACCGGGTCATCGGTACTCCTCGGCAGGATCACGACCACGACGGGCAACCTGACACCGATCATCCCGCACGCCCCGCCGGTCACGCGGCCCCCGGAACACCAGAGCCTCGTAGGGCCCCGTCGCGCCGGGCACGACGCGAAGCGGCCGCCGCACCCCGTGGGGCACGGCGACCGCCGGTCTCAGCCGCGTGGACCTTCGGTCACTCGACGATCTTCAGCAGCTTGTTCGCCGTGCCCGTGCTCGGGTTGGTGATCTTGTCGGGCGTCGCACCGTCGACCAGGGCCTTGGCGACGTCGTCCGGCGTGGCGTCCTTGTGGCCTGAGAGGTAGACCGCGGCGGCGCCGACGACGTGCGGGGTCGCCATCGACGTACCGGATATGGTCTTGGTGCCCTCGTCGCCGTCGTTCCAGGCCGAGGTGATGTCGGAGCCGGGTGCGTAGATGTCCACGACCTCACCGAAGTTGGAGAACTCCGACTGGCCGTCCTCCTTGGTGGAGGAGGCGACCGTGATGGCCTCCTTCACGCGCGCGGGGGAGACCTGGCCCGCGTCGCTGGACTCGTTGCCCGCCGCGACCCCGAAGGTGATGCCGGCCGCGATGGCCTTGCGCACGGCCTCGTCGATGGCCTCGTCGGCGCCGCCGCCGAGGCTCATGTTGGCGACGGACGGGCCCTGGTGGTTCTTGGTGACCCAGTCGATTCCGGCGACGACCTGCTCGGTGGTGCCCGAGCCGTTGTCGTCGAGCACCCGGACGCCGACGATCTTCGCCTTCTTGGCGACACCGTGCGCCGCGCCCGCGATGGTGCCCGCGACGTGCGTGCCGTGGCCGTTGCCGTCGTCGGCGGACTCGTCGTTGTCCACGGCGTCGAAGCCGTGGGTGGCGCGGCCCTCGAAGTCCTTGTGGGAGACGCGCACACCGGTGTCGATGACGTACGCCGTCACACCCTCACCGGCGGTGTCCGGGTACGTGTACTTGTTGTCGCCGGCCGTGTCGGCCTGGTCGGTCCGGTCCAGACCCCAGGACGGCGGGTCGTCCTGCGTGGCGCTGATCTTGAACTTCTTGTTCTGCACGACCTTGGCGACGGCCGGGTCGGCGGCCAGTCGCTTGGCCTCCGTCTCCGAGAGGCCGTTGGCGGAGAAGCCGTTGATGGCGGAGTTGTAGTCGCGCTGCAGCTTGCCGCCGTACTCCTTGGCCAGGCCCTTCTTGTCGGCCTTCTCGTCCAGGATGACGATGTAGCTCCCGGCGACGGCCGTCTCGGCGTTCGCGCCGTAGATCTTGCCCTCAGCCGGAGCGGCGGCCCCGGCGAAGGGCGTGCCGAGCAGCGTGACACCCGCTGCGGCGGCGACGGCGGTGATGGCGGCGGTGAGCTTGGTCCTGCTCGAGCGCTTGTGAGTTGCCATGAAGAGGGGACTCCTCGTCAGCTTCTGTGGGGGGTTGGCCCCGTGGACGGAAGAACTCCCGGGGCTGGCTCGAAACCCTGGCCGATTGACGCGCGCAGATCAAGAGGGCGATGCACCTGTGAGTTACACAACAAGCTTGAGGAATACGGAATCGGCCGCGCCGTGACGCCTCTTCAGGACGCGGTGTGTTCCCGCCGGTAACAGCAATAAGTCCTGTTCAGCGGTGCGCACGGGCTCTCCGTCGAGGATGCTCCATACAGTCCACGCCACCCTCAGGCGCCATGAGTTGACCTGAAGGCGCCGCCATATGCGAAGCGGATGCAAAGGGGATGTGCAAACACTCCACACCAACGCCCCATGGGCGAACCATGGATATGGGCATTCGTACACCCGCCCCACACAAACCCACACAAGCGGCCACACCCTCCGCCGCGCGGGAACTGCTCCAGCAGCAGGCGCGACAGCAGGAACCGCGTCGAGTGGCCCGGCTCGACGGTCAGCGACCGGACGCGGTGGCTGCGGGACGGCAACTGGGCGGCGCGGCGAGCCAGGCGACGGGCAGCGGCTCCGCGCCGACCATCGGGACATCGTGGCCCGCCACCCGTATGGCGGAGACGTACTCGTCGATCACCTCGTCCGCCTCCGAGCCCTCCCACGAGGAAGGAGACCCCCGGGATCAGTGCGTACCGCGCGAAGCGGGTGTGGTCGAGCCGGACAGCCATGCGGTGGATGGACCACCCGCCACTGACGGGCGCGCGTCGGGCGCCGGCGGGAAGGGGCGGGCGCTGCTCGCGCGAACCGGTCCGGGCGCCCCCGGGTCGACCCGTCGAGTCGTCAGGTACCGGTGACCGCCGCACTGGCGTCCGCACGGCGGACGAGTCGTACAACAGCATGGATCGCCGTGCCGAGCTGCTCGCTGCGAAATGGTCCGGTCTAAGCGAGCGCCCGGCACTTCGGGCACTGCTTCGTCCAGAGGAAGGGGATCGTACGAGGACGCCTGCTGCGGCATGGCCCCCCGATCGTGAACTTCGGCGTGCCCCATCCATCCCCGGATGACCCGCCAGGCGCCCCATGGCCACGGTCTTCGGTCCGTTCACCGCGCGCCCACGGCGGGATTCACTCGTACCGCAGGCGCAGCGACTCGCGCTCGGCTTCCTCGACCTGGTCCATGGTCAGGCCCGGCAGGTCCAGTTGGGTCAGCGTCACCTCGGCGCTCGTCGGCTGGGCGTCAGCGGGCAGCCACCGTTCCGGCTGCCAGGCGTTGGCGCGCATCAGCGACTTCGGGCAGTGCGGATAGACCTGCTCGGCATGCACCACGATCGCCGTGACCGGCGGTTTGCCGACGGGCGTGAGCCGGGCGAGCAGCTCCGGGCGGGCGGAGGCGCACGCGCCGCCGTTGACGCGCAGTGTGGTCGGGCGGCCGGGGACGAGGAAGAGCAGGCCGACGCGTCCGGTCTCCAGCACGTTGTGCAGGGTGTCGAGCCGCTTGTTGCCGGTCGCGTCCGGGATCACCAAGGTCCGCTCGTCGAGCACCGATACGAATCCGGCCGGGCCGCCACGCGGCGTCACGTCCGCCGGGCCTTCGGCGTCCGCGCTGCCGATGAACACCAGCGGGGAGCAGCCGATCAGCGCCCGGGTCTCCTCCGTCAGGCGGTCGGTCCCCTTGCGGAGCGCATGCGGGTTCGGCTGCGGGTAGAGCTCCCGCACCTGTTCCGGGCTGGTGAGGGCGTCCGCCCGGCAAGATTCGAAGAACAAGCCGTCGGTCCCCCTGTCGGGGTCATGCGCATGACCCTAGACGACCGGGGCAGCGCACCTCGGCCCCGCTGCCAGGCCGAGTCCGCGCCCGCCGATCCGCAGGCCGCCCATGAGGTGGACACCCCCGCCCGCCCGGCCGGGCGCGGCGAGCCGAGGCGCTCCGCGTACCCGCGTCACGCGCACCGGAGGGGGTCGCCCGGGGCGAGCAGAGGCCCGGGCGTCACCGGTGCGCCGGGCCTTCCCCCTGCGGGGCGGCGCGAGTCGGCCGCTCGGCGGCAGTGTCACCGGGGTGTGGCCCAGACGGAGCCCGTAGTCCTTCTCGACGGCGGTGAGCTCGCCGCCGGTCCCCGCCTCCGGTCCGGCCGGAAACCGCCCCTGACCAGTCGAAAGGCCCGCCTGGCGCCGGCTGGCCCTGCGGCCCGGAAACTTCGACACGGCCACCCGCCAGAACGCGGTGACAGCCGGACAGCCCCGGAGTCCGCCCTTGTCCACCCAGATGGCGCCCGCGGCCTCGTCGTGGCGGTCGACACGGGCTCTGACCAGCGAAAAGCCCTCCCCGAGGGGAGGGCGGAGACTGGCGCCCCCGGCAGGACTCGAACCTGCGGCCAAGTGCTTAGAAGGCACCTGCTCTATCCACTGAGCTACGGGGGCCGGTGGTGTGTGGCCTGGTGGCCGCTGGAGCCCCGGAGGGTGGTCCGTGACCTTGCCGGGGTCAAGGATAGGGCTCCGGTCACCTTGGCCCGGTCGCTTCACCTGCGTGGCACGATGTGGAGGTTCGGTGAAGCGAACCCGATAATCGCAGGCAGGTGCGATTCCCGCAGCGCTTTTCGCGCCTCACGGCTCGGGTGTTGTGCACTCGTTATGCCTGCGCCCCACTCATCCCCTCTGTCCCCGTGTGCGACCGGCGCGCAGAGAGGCCCATACGCTTCAAAAAGATGCTGAAATTGGGCATTCTTCACATGTGGTGACCTTGGACGTACGGCCTCAGCTTCTCGACGCACTCTCCGCCCTGCGCGACCGTGTCGCCGCTGTGCGTCTCCCACTGCCCATTCCGGGGGCTCCCCGGGCGCGGCAGACGCGGGCGGAGCTGCTGGCCCAGCTCGACGACTACCTGGTCCCCCGACTGCGCGACCCCGAAGCCCCGCTCCTCGCCGTCGTCGGCGGATCGACCGGCGCGGGCAAGTCCACCCTCGTCAACTCCCTTGTAGGGCGCCCCGTCAGCGAAGCAGGCGTCCTGCGGCCCACCACCCGCGTCCCCGTCCTCGTCTGCCACCCGGACGACGAGCACTGGTTCTCCGGCACCCGCGTCCTGCCCCGCTTCACCCGCGTCTGGGGCGCCCCCGGCGAGGACGGCGACGACGAGCCGGAAGGCCGCGCCCTGCGCCTGGAGACCGCCGAAACGCTCCCCCGCGGCGTCGCCCTCCTCGACGCGCCCGACATCGACTCCCTCCTCGTCGGCAGCCGCGAACTGGCCGCCGAGCTCATCTGCGCCGCCGACATCTGGGTGATGGTCACCACCGCGTCCCGCTACGCCGACGCCGTCCCCTGGCACCTCCTCCGCACGGCCAAGGAGTACGACGCCACGCTCGTCACCGTCCTCGACCGCGTCCCGCACCAGGTGATCGGCGAGGTCTCCCGCCAGTACGAGGCGCTCCTCGTCCGCGCCGGCCTCGGTGCCGTACCCCGCTTCACCATCCCCGAGCTGCCCGAGTCCGCGGGCGGCGGCAGCGGCCTGCTGCCCGACACCGCCGTCGCCTCCCTCCGCGCCTGGCTCGCCCACCGCGCCCAGGACCCCGCGGCCCGGCAGCAGACCGCCGGCCGCACCGCCAACGGCGTCATCGACTCACTGCGCGTCCGCATGCCCGAGCTCGCCGGAGCCGTCGCCGCCCAGTGCGCCGCCGCCCTGCGGCTCACCGGAGCCGTCGAGGCCGCGTACGAGGCGGAGGGCGAGCGGGTGCGGCACGAACTGCTGCGCGGCGCCGTCCTCTCCGGCGACGCCCGCGCCCGCTGGCGCGCCCACCCCCACGACAGCACCTCCGCCGAACTGCTCGACGCCATCGCCGAGTCCTTCGGCGCCCTCCTCCACTGCGCCGTCGCCGCCGCCGACGAGCGGCTGCGGGAGGCGTGGCGCCACGAACCCGCCGCAGGGGCGCTCGGCCCCGCCCCCGTCGGGCGCGACCGGGAGGCGTGCGAGCGGGTCGGCATGGCGGTACGCCGCTGGCGCCGCGTCCTGGAGGAGTTGGCCGAGGACGAGGTACGGCGTACCGAACGCACCCCCGTACCCGACGCCGACACCGTCGCCGCACTGCTCGCCGCCACCCTCCTGGGCGGTCGCCGCGCGCGCGGGGCGGGGGAGCAGCTCGCCGAGCTGATCGGCGCCCAGGGCACCCTGCGCCTGCGCGACAAGGGCGCCGAACTGATCGACACGTACATCGACCGCGTCCTCAAGGAGGAACGCGACCGGCGCCTGGCGCCCATCGACGCGCTGGGCGTCACCCCGGAGCCGCAAGCCGAGCTCATCGCCGCACTGTCCGTACTGCAGAAGGAGAGGTGACGGCGGGTGAGCGCCGTGGAGCAGAAGTGGGACGACGGGCTGATCGCCCGCCGGACCGCCGCCGGGGACACGCCGCTGCGCGCGGGCACCGCCGACGACCGCGAGGGCGGCGCGTCCGGGACGTACGGCAGTGGGTCCGGGTCCGGGTCAGGTGGCTCAGGGCCGTACGGCGCCGGCGGCTCGGGACCGTACGACGGCGGGCCCGGTGACGGGAGCGGCGGGGCCGTGCCGCCCCGCGACGAACCCCCCGGCGGCGCCCACGCCGCCGCCCTCAAGGTCCGCCTCGACGCCCTGCGGGACCTCCTGGGGCTGTCCGCGACCCGCCTCGACCCTCCCGTCATCGCCGAGGCGAGCCGCGTACTGGACGAGGCCGCCGCCCGGCAGCGGCTCTCCTCACGGCACACCGTCGTCGCCATCGCGGGCGCCACGGGAAGCGGCAAATCGACACTGATCAACGCACTCGCCGGGGTGCCCGTCTCCGAGACCGGCCTCAGACGCCCCACCACCGCCGCGCCCATCGCCTGCACCTGGTCCGAGGGCGCCGCCGGGCTCCTGGACCGGCTCGGCATCCCCGGCCGGCTGCGCCGCAGACCCCTCGCGGGCGGCGACGGCGACGAGGCGCTGCGCGGGCTCGTCCTCGTGGACCTGCCCGACCACGACTCGGCGCTCACCGCCCACCGCGACCAGGTCGACCGCGTCCTCGGCCTGGTGGACGCCGTCATCTGGGTCGTGGACCCGGAGAAGTACGCCGACGCCGCCCTCCACGAGCGGTACCTGCGGCCGCTGGCCGGGCACGCCGAGATCACCTTCGTCGTCCTCAACCAGATCGACCGCCTCCCCGGCGACGCAGCCCACCAGGTCCTCGACGACCTGCGCCGCCTCCTCGACGACGACGGCGTGGCCCTCGGCGAACACGGCGAACCGGGCGCCACCGTCCTCGCCCTGTCCGCCCTGACCGGCGAGGGCGTCCCCGAACTGCGCGAACTGCTCGGCACGTTCGTCCAGGGCCACCAGGCCGCGACCCGTCGCCTGTCCGCCGACGTCGACGCGGCCGCCAGCCGGCTGCGCCCCGTCTACGTGGGGGAGGGGCGCCCGGGGCTCGGCGAGCGGTCCCGGGAGGACTTCACCGCCCGGCTCGCCGTCGCGGTCGGCGCCGCCGCCGCGGGCGAGGCCGCCGAGCGCGAGTGGCGGCGCAACGCCGGACGCGCCTGCGGCACCCCGTGGCTGCGGCTGTGGCGCTGGTACGAGCGGCTGCGCACCCCCGGCGGCGGTGGCGGCGAGCCTGCGGGGACGCCCCCGCCGGAGGAGGAGCCGACGGCCCGGCAGCGCGTCGAGCACGCCGTACGGGTCGTCGCCGAGGAGGCCGCGCGGGGGCTGCCCGCCCCGTGGGCGCAGGCGGTGCGGGAGGCGGCGGCGCGCGGCGCGCGGGGCCTGCCGGAGGCGCTTGACGAACTGGCGGCGGGAGCCCGTGACCCGAAGCCGGGCGGGAAGCCGCCGCGCCCCGCCTGGTGGCCGGTCGCCGTGCTGGTCCAGGCCTCCATGACGCTGCTCCAGGTGTTCGGCGCGCTGTGGCTGGTGGGGCAGATCGTGGGCGTACTGGAGCCGGGGCTGATGCCGCCGGTGCTGGTGATGCTCGCCGGGATCGTGGGCGGGCCGCTCGTGGAGTGGGCGTGCGTGGCGGCGGCCCGTGGGCCCGCGCGCCGGTACGGGCGGGAGACGGAGCGGCGCTTGCGCGAGGCGGCGGCGGGCTGCGGGCGGGCCATGGTCCTGGACCCGATCGCGACGGAGCTGATGCGGTACCGGGAGGTTCGGGAGCAGTACGCGACGGTGTCGGGCGGCAGGGTCCCGACCGGGTGAGCGCGCAGGGGCCTCCCGGGGCCGTCGGCTCAGGCCCCGGTGAGGTGACCGTCCCGGCCCGCTGGGCGAACCCGTGGCGTGGGTCTCCGGCACGTCGTTCCACGAACGGGTGACGGGGATTTCCCCAGGCGCCGTCGCCGTCCACAGGGCCGAGCGGGGTGGGCCCGTCGCGGCCACCATGGAGGGACGGACGACGCGGGGGAGCGTCGCGAACGGGGAGGAGAACGCGTCATGAACGACACCCTGGTGACGGTCGTGGGGAACGTGGCGACCAACGTGGAGTACAGGGAGACGCCGACGGGCGGGGTGGCGAGGTTCCGCTTCGCCGCCACGGCCCGTCGGTGGGACCGGGAGCGTGCGGCGTGGTCCGACGGGCCCACCAGCTTCTACACGGTCAGCGCGTGGCGGCAGCTCGGTGCGAACCTGGCGGCGTCGGTGACCGTCGGTGAACCGCTGGTCGTGCACGGGCGGCTGAGGGTCCGTGAGGAGCAGCCGGTCGCCGGGCAGGGCGGGCAGGGCGGACCCGGGGGGCAGCGCAGGACCTTCGTGGACATCGACGCGGTGGCCGTCGGCCACGACCTGGCGCGCGGCACGTCGGCGTTCCGCCGGGGCGGGAAGCGAGGACCTGAACAAGCCATGACGGAAGGGCCGGAGGAGCTGCCAGTGCGCGGCCCGGAGCTGGTAGCCACCTGAGATGGCCTCAGAACGCCGCCCATACCGGCACGAACGGGACGGTCATCGCGCAGAGTTGAACGCCCTTTGGCCGAAAGTCACGAGGTTCATGCGCGGTTGACGGTAACGATTCTGAATCGGAATGGTTGAGCGAGGGCATCAGGGGGGACTCGCCGTGGCCGCCTCTCTAGGATTCCGGTACTCACGGGGCACTTGAGTCATCAGGCGAGTCCCATCCCCCACGTGTCCCACGACGTGATCCGCGCCGTGGGCACGGCGCAGGAGGACTCGCCCAGAGGGGAAATCTGTGTTTGCTGCGTTTTCTGTCCAGCGGCGGGAGCGGCTCGGCCGCCGGGTCGCCGCCGCGGTCCTGACCTCCGGTCTGGCCGTGGGAGGCTCCATAGCCGGGACGGCCGTCGCCGTCGCCGACGAGACCCCCCACCACCAGGGAGGCGCCTCCGCCACCCTCAACGGGCTGACCACCTACGACGGTGCCGTCTTCAAGGAGAACGGCAAGGAGAAGTCGCTTCCCGCGGGCCTCTTCGAGATGGCCGTCGACGGGGGCGGCACGCTCAAGACGTACTGCATCGACATCCACAACCCGACCCAGCAGAAGGCCAAGTACCTCGAGACGCCCTGGGAGCAGACCTCGCTCGGGCACAACGAGCAGGCCGGCAAGATCCTGTGGGTCCTGAAGAACTCCTACCCGCAGGTGGACAACCTCGCCGCGCTGGCCGAGAAGGCGCAGAGCGGCCCCCTGACGGAGAAGACCGCCGCCGCCGGCACGCAGGTCGCCATCTGGCGCTTCTCCGACGGCGCGAACGTCGAGGCCAAGGACCCGGCCGCCGAGAAGCTCGCCGACTGGCTGGAGGAGAACGCCAAGAAGCTCGAAGAGCCCAAGGCGTCGCTGACCCTGGAGCCGAACGCCGTCTCCGGCAAGGCCGGCGGCAAGCTCGGCCCGATCACCGTCCGCACCAACGCCGGGACGGCCACCGTGACCGCCCCGGACGTCGCCGGTGTGAAGGTCACCGACAAGGACGGCAAGCCGGTCACCGAGGCCAAGGACGGCCAGGAGCTGTACGTCGACGTGCCCGCCGGCACGGCTGACGGCTCCGCGAAGTTCAACGTCCAGGCGAGCACGTCCGTCTCCGTGGGCCGCGCCTTCGCCAGCCTCTCCAAGAGCCAGACGCAGATCCTGGCCGGCTCCAGCGAGTCGACCGTCTCCGCGACCGGCAGCGCCACCTGGGCGAAGAAGGGCGCCATCCCGGCCCTGACCGCCGAGAAGAACTGCGCCAAGGGCGGCGTCGACGTCACCGCGAAGAACGAGGGCGACGAGGCGTTCACCTTCGAGCTGGCGAACCAGAAGGTCGAGATCGGCGCGGGCGAGTCCAAGACCGTCACCATCCCGGTCGCCGAGGACCAGCCGTACGAGTTCACCATCGACCTGCCCGGCGGCGAGAAGAAGACGTTCAAGGGCGTCCTCGACTGCAAGACCAGCAGCGACACGACCGCCCCGCCGACCACGGGCGACGACAAGCCGAGCTCCGAGCCGACCCCGCAGTCCGGCGGCACCACCGACGGTGCGACCGGCGGTGACGACACCACCGGTGACCTCGCCGAGACCGGCGCCTCCAACGCCACGCCGATGATCGCGGGCATCGCCGTCGCGCTGCTCCTGCTGGGCGGCGGCGCGGTCTTCCTCGTCCGCAAGAAGAAGGGCGCCGCGGCCGGTCAGTGACCCCGTAGCGACCCACAGGGACGGCCCCGGACGCACACCGCGCCCGGGGCCGTCCCCGTTCCCCCGCCCCGCGAGCCGGCGCGCCCGGCGAGCCGGTCAAGGACGTGCGGCTCGTACTGGTGAGGTCCGTGAGCCCCGCGGCGTCCAGGGGACGCCCCGTTGTCCTGTGCCCGTGTCTTCGAGAGGACGTCCCCCGACTGTGCTCCGGCCGCGTGGCTCTCCCGGGCCACGCCCTGACTCTCCCAGGCCCTTCGCCCGCAGTCCCTCGCCCACCTCGGGGCCCCCAGGGCTCTTCGGGCCGTCCGTCACCGTCTGTCGGAAACGCCGGCAGTCCCCGGCTCTCCGGGGCTTTCCCCCGCCGTCCGTAGGGGGCTGCCGAGCCGTCCTCGGGCTGTCGCCCGGCTCTGCGGGCCGTCCCAGGCCGTGGAGGCACGTTCGCGGGCGGGGGTGACCTCCGAGGGGGGCGTCCAGAAGCGGAAGCGTGTCTTCCCGTGGCCCCGGTCGGCAGGTGCCCGGACTACTCGTTTTCGTCTGGGGGTGGCGGTCAGGCAAGATGGGGTGTTTCTTGCGAATCCGGAGTAGAAAGGGGCCCCCTGACCTGCGGGGGAGCCGTCCATCAGGGGCCGTCGTGGGGCCGTGGGCCGTCTGTGGGCCGTCAGGCCGCCAGGGGGACGTCCGAAGCGCGTCCGAAGACCGCAGACACCGCCGCCCGTGTCCTCTGCTCGCTGCTCGGCATCAGGTGCGTGTAGATCCGGAGCGTGAATCCCGGATCCGAGTGCCCGAGGTACACGCTCAGGGCCTTGATGCTCTCGCCCCCGTCCAGGAGTACCGAGGCGTAGAAGTGCCGCAGTGCGTGCATCCCGTCGTCCGGTGCGGCAGCGTATCGCTTGCCTGGCTCTCGGGGCGGGATGACGCCAGCGGACGCCAGGGCTGGCTTCCAGACGTAGTCATCGAAGTAGCTGCGCCAGATGGCATTGCCCACGGTGCTCGTGAAGACGAGCTGGCGGGCCACCAGCGGCCCATCCGGGGTCTTCCAAGGCAACTTCACCTCGACGGGCGGAAAGCGCTCCATATGGGCGCGTAGAGCCTCGGCGGTCACCGGGCTCAGCGGCACGTCACGGAGCTTGCCGCGCTTGGGTGGAGCGAACACGAGCGTGCCGCCTACGCGCTTGACCTGCTGCCGGACGTGGAGCCACCCGTTCGTGAAGTCGATGTCTTCCTGATCCAATCCGAAGATCTCCCCTTGGCGCAGACCACAGCCCCCACCGACGTCCACAGTGGCGGCGTACCGGTCGGGCAGTCCTGCCCGGACGGCGAAGACGCGTTCCTCGGGCCACGGCTTGACCAAGCGCGGGTCCGGTTCGGGGGCCTTGACTGACTGGGCGTGGCACGGATTCGACCGGATGACTCCGTCGTCTACCGCTGCGTTGAACAGCGACGAGACAGAGTCGTAGATGGCTCGCCGGTACGTCGCATTGGGGAGCGAAACCTTGAGGCTGCTCAGCCAAGCTCTCATGTGTTCCGGCTTGAACGACCCCATGGGGCGGGCACCCAGTGAAGGGATGGCGTGGAGCCGAATCCGTCGCCTCACCACCTCCTGGCTGACAGCGTCGGTCGTCAGTTCGGCGAGCCACTTCTCGGCGTACTCGCGGAACGTGATCCGCCCGGCTTTCGGATCAAAGAACTGCCCTGCGTCCATGTCCGCCTGGATTCGCCTGAGCCACTTCTCGGCCCGGCCCTTCTCACGGTCTGGGAAGCTCTGCGACTGCTCGCTGCCGTCGGGGGCGATGTAGCGGGCGCGGTAGCGCATGCCGGTGCCGTAGCGGTCGGTTTTCACGCGGCGGGGCTTGCCGTCTGGGCCGGGTTCGGTCTTGTACCAGCGGTCTTGGATGTGGCCAGCCATGTGGGCTGTGGGTCCTTTCGCTGCGCTGGAAGGCCCGTGCCGCTCCTGGGCGGGGCGGCACGGGCCGACGGGTTGGTGTGGTCAGGCGGCCGTGTCGAGGGCGCTCTGCTGGGTGACCCAGGCGCGGACGGCGGCGGGGTCGTAGCGGACGTGGCGGCCGACGCGGAAGCCGGGCGGGCCGGTGTGCTGCTTGCGCCAGTGGTAGACGGTCTCGATGGGGACGGAGAACATCACGGCGATGTCGTCGGGGGTGAGGTAGCGGTCGGGAAGACCGCCTCGGAGTGTGGCCATGGGGTCGGGTTCGGGCTTCACTGGGCGCCCTCCGAAGTTGGGTGACGTGGCTTTGAGTCGTGGCTCTCGTGCGTCCGCGCCTGTCCGAGGTTCGGATTTCTGCGTCACTGCGTCATCTACGTCATGCCATGCGCTTGACCTGCGGCTTTCCTATGACGCAGCGGGTGGTGGGGTGCGTCATCGGTGACGCAGGGCTTGTGTCACCGATGACGCAGGTGACGCGGGATGACGCAGCCGCAGCCGTCTGCGTCACTCCCGTCGTGGCAGGTCACCGGCTGTTTGCGGCCCTTGGGTGACGCAGGTGACGCAGCGTCTCCCCTCTTAGGACGAAGAGGGGGGTGTCTGTAGTAGTGCGCGTGGCTCAGAGCGCGAAATGCGGAGCCGCTTCGCGGCGCGTCCATCGGCGGCGGCGAGCCGCCGAACTGCAAGAGGAGCACCGGCGTGCGAGGCGGGTGCTCCTCTTGCTTGTCCGCGCGCGCCGTGCGGCGGTCAGTGCAGGGTGTCCTGCTGGTGCGCGGGCTGTTCGGGCGTGCGGGTCATGGCGATGTAGCGGGCGGTCCTGGTGCGGCCCCAGTCGATGAGCACGCCCCGGGCGGCAAGGGTCGGCTGGAGGCGCTTGAGGCGGTCGGAGAGGACTTTCCCGGTGGTCGGCCAGCCTTTGGGCAGGGGGCGGCATTCTTCGCCGCTGTAGAGGCCGGTGAGGGCGTACAGCCATTCCGAGGACGTCATCCGCGTCTCCTCGCCCGGCGCCATACCGGCCGCCTGCTTGAGCACGGTCTGGGCGAGCAAGTCGCCCTCGATGACGTCGTCGTTGAGGTCGTCCAGGCTGGCCCGGTAGGCGGCGAGCGAGCCGAAACCGGTCGCCGCGTCTAGCTGCGCGCACAGGTGGGCGAAGTCGGCCATCCGCAGGTCGGTGGGGATGTCGGCTTCGGCGGCCCGCACCTTTACCGTGAGGTCGAGGAGCGAGCCGAGGATGACGGGCAGCATCTGCTCGTACTCGGCCCACAGCTCCGCCTCGGTCCGCCGCACGCGTGGCCGCTCCAGGCGGAGGGGGAGGAGGCGTTCGGCGAGGTCGGGGCGGATGACGCCGACGTCGATGCCGGTCAGCAGCAGGGGGCGGCGGTAGCGGGCACGGTGGACGTCGCCGTCGGTGAACAGGGCCCGCTTGACGTTCTCCGCTCCGGTGACGATGCAGCACATCGCGTCGGACAGGTCCGGGGTCATGTGGGAGAGGTTGTCCAGGGCGGTGACCCATCCGGCGGCGACGGCCGCCGTCAGGTTCTCCTCGTCCTTCGGCGCGCGGCGCAGGTCGCCGCTCATGCCCTCGATGATCCGCAGGAGCATCCGCCCGGCGGTGGACTTCCCCGCCCCCTGCGGCCCGGTGAGGAACGGCGCCGGGACAGGCACGGACGGGCCCAGGCATCCGACGAGCCAGGCGAGGGCCAGACATTCGGTTTCGGCGTTGGCGAAGTTCGTCAGCCGCAGCAGGGCGTCGATGCCCTTGCCGTCGGTGTCCTTGGCTGGCAGGGGGAGTTCCCCGGTGAGCTGGGTCCTGCGCCAGCACACCTCGCGCGGGTCGGGGATGGCGATGTCCCACCCGGTGGGGTGGATACGCACCGACCGCCCGTCCGTGCGACCGAGGTCCAGCCACGTCGCCCCGTCGAAGCCGGGCGCGACACGGATGTGCACAGACTGGACGTCCTCGGTGAGCGCGAGCGCTTCGATGAGGTCGAGGGCTTCCTTGAGGGCGGTGCCGTTGAACACGCCGATGCCGTCCTTGAACAGGCCGACCATGAGTTCCTGGCGGTGGCTTCCGGTGGTGCCCTGTGAGCGGATGGGGCGGGCGACGGGGTGGCCGTTGCGCTGGGCGTAGACGGTGCCGTCGGCGGTGCGGAAGTACCGGAAGTGCTGCTGCGCGTAGTCGGTGATGATCTCGCGGGCCGGGGTCTTGTCGTCCTCAGCCATGGTTCACAGCCCCAGGGCGGTGCGGGCGTTGGACCACGCGTCCAAGCAGTGCCGCACGGTCTCGCCCTTGGCCTGCGCGGCGGCGAACAGCCGCGTGACGTGGGCGTCGGTGAGGCAGCCGCACCGGCCATGCGTGGACAGCACTGCCAGGAACGTGGCGTAGACGGTCGCGTGGACCTGGCAGCGGGCTTCGGTGATGCGCTGCTCCGCCATGGCGATCCCACGTTCCAGGAAGACGGGCGAGCGGTGCGGGCACTGTCCGCCCCCGCCCGGCAAAGAGGCGGTGACGGGGTGCGGTCGTACCACGCCAGGCGTTTTCTCGACCAGCGCGCGGACGGCGTCTGGGAGCGGGGTCGTGGTGCCGGATCCGGGCCCGAGATAGCGGGCGTAGGACATGGCGGACTTGATGTCCACGCCGGGACGCACCGCGTTGCGGGACTCCATGGCGCCCCGGTAGATCCAGTGCTCCCCCCGCGTCGTCGGCACGGTCCGGGTGGCAGGCAGGTGCTCGCGCGCCCAGGCGACCGCGTCGGCGTCGTCCAGGTCGACCACGGTCACCCCCGCGCCGCCGGGGTGGTAGGCGACCGCCGCCGCCCGCCTCCACACGGCCGTCCAGGCGGGCGAGCCGATGACGGCGGGGTCGGTGGTGGCGGCGGCCCAGCCGTGGCACGGCCGCCGGCACGCGCAGGAGCCGGGGGTCTTCATGTTCGGCCGCCCGCCGCACGCGTTGCCGGCGCACGCGGGGCAGTTGCCGAACGGGACCTTCCCCGCCCGCAGAGGCAGCACCGGTACCCCTGCGTCGGCCAGCGCCAGGGCGACGGGCAGGTGACCGGCCCGGGCATCTCGCCGGATCAGGGTGGCATAGGTCATGCTGGAAACCTCCAGGTCAGTAGATCAGGAGCAGAGGGCGGCCCCGGTTCTTGGTCGGATGGGGGCCGCCCTTATGCGGAATGGCGTGTGGTGGGTGTTCAGGGAGGCGGGAGTACCCCCCCTCGCCGGGTGTCTGCGAGGGGGTTTCGGGGGCTGTGAGCTGGGGTGCCTCCCTGCCTCCCTGCAAGGTCGTTTGTGCAGGTCAGTGCGAGGGAGGTGGGTCAGGGAGAAGTTGAGGGAGTTCTCCCTGCCTCCCTGACCGTTGTGGGGTGCGGTTCCCTCTACTGGGCGGCGGAAGCGGAACCGTCGTTGGTCCGGTTGGCGAGGGCTCGGGCGATGCGGTCGCGGCCGACGACCATGCGGCCGTCGGACTTGTACGGCTGGGCTCCGGTGCCCTCCAGCACCCGCTTCAGATCGGCGTGGGTCCATGACCCGTACGCCTTGGGGTTGGTGGTGGCCAGCCGCTGGAGCACGTCCTGCGTGAGCACGCGGGGGGCGGTGCCGATCACGTGGGCGATGTCCGTCAGCGGGTCGGTCGGCTCGTCGGTGTCGATCACCCGCAGGGTGGTGACCCCGTCGCGCAGGGCCCGCGCCCGTGCGCCGACCTCGGCTGCGGCCTCGGTGTCGATGTAGTGCGTCCGCACGGTGATGGACGCCTGACCGGCCGGGATGTCGATCCCGTCGCTCGCCACGACAAGGGTGCCCTTGTCGAGGCCCTGGCGCAGCAGGTGCGGGGCGGCGCCGCCGTCCACGGCCTTGTCGCCCAGCGCCATGCGGGCCTGCGACTCGGTGCCCAGCGCGAGGGACGCGCGGGTGTGGGCGCCTTCGCGGACGAGCTTGGGAAGGTTCTGGTCAGTGGGGTCCTGCGTGCCCTGCCACAGCAGCACATTGACCGCACGCCCCTGGTTGTGAATCTTCCGCGCCGCCATGAAGTACCGGGACGTGGCCTTGGAGCCGCCGTAGGGGCGCTTCTCCTCATCCACGGCCGGGCACATGAACGCGACCTGCGCTTCGTCCACGAGGACGATGAGCGGGGGGAAGGCGGTGCCGGGCGGGGCGGTCAGGCGCCGCTCCATCTCCGTGACGCCGGACTCGACCATTTCGGTGGCCTGGATGACGTGGTCGTCGGTGGGGCCCTGGATAAGGACGGTGGCGATCCCGTCGAACATGGCCCAGTCCCCGGCGCCCTTGAGGTCCGCGATCCGGAACTCCACCGTCGGATCGAGGGCCAGCCACAGGGCGAGGGCGCGGACGGCGGCGGTCTTGCCCTGGTTCGACAGGCCGGTGACGAGCATGTGCCGCTGATACAGGCTCAACGCGGCGGCATCCCCGCGCAGGTCCTGCCCCCACGGCGCCTTGCCCTTCTTGTAGTCGGCCCGCAGCTCGGCGTCCAGGACGAGCGGGGACGGACCGATCGGCTCGTCCAGCGCTCCCGAATCAGCGATCCACAGCCGGACCGTGCGGGCGGCGGTGGGGATGGTGATGAACACCTCGTGCTCGTGCCGGGCGAGGTTCTCCGCGAGCTTCCGGCGCCGCCCCTGCACCTCCTGCGTCGACACCCCCGACGGCAAGGTGACATCCACCTCGACACCGCATCCGGCAATCTTGATGGGGCTGAGCATCGCGGCGCCGACGTCGCCCATCTCCTTGATGGCCTTCCGCAACGGCGCGATACCCAGATCCCGCAGGGCGGTGACGACGACGGACGGCGTGATCGGCGCCCCAGCGTCGCTTCCGCGCTGCTGGGCGGGAAGGGCCCACTGCGGCGCCGCCTGCTGGTGACGGCCGACCGCCCACAGACCGCACAGCGCCAGCCACGGCGCCACGGCGACGGCCGGTCCCCACACCACCGAGACGATGACAATCATCAGCTCGATGAACTCCACCACCGCCATCAGCGGGGTGACCACGTCGCCCGGCTCCTTCGTCGCCACCGCGAGCGCGACGCCGAGCAGCAGCAGACCGGCGAGGGTGCCGCCGGTGGCGTAGGCGGCGTTCTTCACCAGCGGCTCCGGGGAGGTCAGCAGGTCCATGCGCCGCTGGTGACGCGCCGCCCGGTACTGCCGCCCCCGCTCCTCCCACTCCGCGGCCGCCTCCAGGTTCCCCGCGGCTTCGGCGGCGCGGATCATCCGCTCGTACCGCGCCGCCGTACGGCCGTCCCACGCCCGGCGCGCCACGATCCGCGTACCGCCGACCACGTACGAGCCGTGACGGACCACGGCCCGCCCGGCGGCCCGCGTCCGCTCATCCCGCGCCGCCCGGCCGACCGCCCGCCCGCTGCGGCGCCACACCGGCACCGGACGGACCTCGGCGGCCTCCAACGGCAGCGGGTCGGCGGCCGGGGCGTCCGGGGCGGGGGCCCGGTCATCGGTGTCGGCGGGCGGGTCTTTGAAGAGGTGTACGACGTTGTCCGTCATGCTGAAAGCTCCTGTCTGCCCACCGAGTGGGCGGATGAGGGCCCGGAGCGGCCGGTAGTCCTTGGCCGGGTGACGGCCGCTCCGGGGTGGGGGGAACTAGCTAGTCGCACTGGCAGTAGTCGGCGAGCTGCATGCACTCGTCGCAGCGCCAGCAGTCACAGCCGCAGACGTGTCCGACGGCGCAGGAGCAGTGGCACATGCCCTCGCCGCAGGGCTCTTCGGTGCTCGTGTCGTCGTACATGGGGCTCTCTTCGTGGTCAGTGGGCGTGGCGGGCGCGGGCGTAGTCGGCGGGCGCGCATCCGGCGGCCTCAGCCGCGCGGGCGGCCTTGTCGGCCAGGTGGGCGGCCTGCTTGGCGATGTCGGAGTGGATGCCGTGCTGGGCGCCGATGCGGACCATGTCGCGTCCGGCGGCGACGGCGAGGGCGGCGAGCTGCTGCTTGCTGGTCATGCGGTCCCCCTTGTGGCGGTGGGCCGGGCTGTCCGGCTCCCCTCACCACCCCCGCGCGGGCGGGGGTGGATCGGGCAGGCGGCAGGACGGCGGGGTTCAGCGCCGGGGGTAGCCGTGGCCGGTGGGCGGGTAGGTTTCGGCGGCCTTGTCGGTCATCAGGCCCTCCATGACGACCGACTGGAAGTCGGCGTCCAGGCCGTTCGTCGGCTCGTGCTGGAAGGCGGTGTCGGCCCGGTCCAGGAGCCGACGGGTGCGGGCGTCGTCGGTGGCGGGCGTCTCGCTGCTGCTGCGGCGGAACAGACCCATGCGATCACTCCTCAGAGGTCTTGGGCGAGGTCCCGCCCGGCCTGTCCGGGCGGGACCTTAGGGGGCGGGGCACCACACGGGCTCAGGCGGCGACCCGCCTCCACGCGGCCCGCAGGCGGGTCTCGGAGGCGGAGTGCCCGGCGGCGCGGAAGCGGGTGGCCATCTCCCGGTAGGACAGGGCCGGGGTTTCGCTGTGGCGGATCTCGTCCACCAGCCGGTCCAGCTCCGCATCCGTCGCATCCGTCGGCGCGGGCAGCGCGTCCAGCGGGGGGACCGGATTGCTCGGCCCCCACACCGGCAGCTCCCAGGAGGGTGCGACGCCGGGTGTGACACGGCCCGTCACGCAGGTTAGAGCCCTTGCGGTGTCCTCACCGCCCCGTACCGTTTCGAGCGTGGACCACGCCCGTGAGAGGGCTTGCGCGGTGCGGGCCTGGACGCGTGCGACGCGTGCCCCGGCCTGTGTGACGGCCGTCAGCCGCGTCTCCTCCGTGACCGCGTCCGCCCGAAGCCGGGCGCGGGCCACGGCCGCTTCGTCGCGGGCCTCCTGCTGGATGCCCCGGATCGTCTTGAGCGCGTGCGCCGTCAGCGCGGTGCGCTCCCACAGCCCGTGCACCAACCACAGCGCCTTCGCGGCCAGGGGCAGCCAGGCCACGGCCAGCCACGCACCCGCGTTCTCCTCGGCGGTCAACGCGTGGGCGACCAGGACGCCGGTGGCGACCAGACCGAACCCCCACCCCACCGCCGTGACGGCGGGCGAGTGGTCGCCCTGCGCTGCCAGACGGCGCTCGTAGGCGAGAGTGGCCAGCCACCCGCCGTCGATCCCCAGACCGACGACCAGAGCGACCGGCCACGGCACCGCCGCACCCAGCCACATCATCACGACCGCGAGGGTCAGCACCATGGACACCGCCGTCATCGCGACGGCCGGCACAGTGGTCTTCGCGTTCACGCGGCACCGCCCGCCTGCACCGTGGCGGCGCGGTTCGTCAGGTCGCGGCGGGCGGCCAGGACGCGGTGGCGGGCCCGGCGGATGCGCCGGGCGTCCAGCTCCGTGACCGGCCGGTCCAGGGTCATGATCTGCGCGTCCAGCAGGTCCACTTCCGCAAGGATCAGCGGGAGTTCCTGCTCGATCCCCTCCAGCTCCGCCGCCGACGGCTCACCGTCGAACAGCACCGCCGTAACGGGCGCGCGAAGCGCTCCGATGGACTTCATTGGGTCGTGCTCCCTTCTCAGAGGAACGGCCCGAGCGAGGTCCCGGAGGGGCAACTCCGGGGCCTCTCGCCGTTGGAACCATCCGGCTCCCCTCGACCCCGCCCGTGCGGCACCCCCGTGAAGGGGGCCCGGACGGACGGAGGAGGCAACCGGCCGCAGCGGTGAGCTGCGGAGGTGGCGAAGCGTTCTACGGCCCCCAGTGGGGGCCCGCGATCTCTGCCCTTGTCTCACCGCGCGCACGGATCACTTGTCGCCCCGAAAGGGCGGCCTGGGAGAAGGTGCTTGCTACTCGCGCGGCAGGGCCTACGGCTTGTCGCAGATGCCTGAATGTCTGTCCCCTGTTGAGTTCTCAAGCCAGCAATCGCTTCCTTCGAGCCGTTTCACGGGCCCTCCGGGCGACGGGGCAGCCCGAAGAGGGCCCTCCCATGCGCGCCATTCGGCTCCAAGGAGCCATCTGGTGCGCACCAACAGATTGGCATCTGGTGCGCACCAGATGCAACCCCTGCGGTGCGACTGGTGTCGGCGCGTGTCTCCAGGGAACGGCCGGAACGGGGTGCCTCGGTAGCCAACGGGGGTTAACCTCAGGGGTGTTAACCAGCTCTCACCTGCGGCTTTATGGAGGCGGCATGGCGACGGGGTTAAGGGCGGCCAGGGCGGCGCGAGGCTGGTCGCAGGACCGTTTGGTCTACGAGATGCAGCGCTTCGCGGAGCGACGGCTCTTGGACATCGCCTCGGCGGCGAGCCTGAAGACGTACGTCTCAGAGTGGGAGAACGGGCACCGTACGGTCAGTGACCGGTACGCCGCGATCCTGCGGCCGCTTCTCGGTGTCACCGATGCTGAGCTGCGAGGGGAGGTTGAGTCACCGCCTCCCCAAGCGGACGGGTACGGAGATCTCCTGAGCCGCATCGACTTGGCGGGCAGCCTCAGTGAGTCCATGGTCCAGTCGTTCTACGACCAGACTGAGTTGTTGCGGACCATGGACCGGCAGATGGGTGCGACCGGCCTGATCGACCAGATGAACGGTCACCTCGCGGCCATGGAGGACGCACTGACCTTCGCGGTTCTGCCGGGCACGCGACGCCCCATCGCGACGGCCTTGGCCGGGGCCTCCACCCTCGCCGCGTGGCAGGCCCTGGACGCGGGCGCCGTCGAACGGGCGTGGAGGCGCTACGAGCTGGCCAGGAAGGCGGCCCAGGACGCAGAGTCGCCGTTGTACCTGGCGCATGCCATGGGCGAGCAGGCCTATGTGCTGGCCGACGCCGGCCGCCCGCAGCTCGCCGTCCAATTGGTGCGAAGCGCGCAGCAGACCCAGCCCGAGCGGCAGTCGCCCCGGCTGCGCGCGTGGCTCGCCGCAGCGGAGGCCGAACTGTGTGCCGCCGCCGGGGCCGGTATGGAGTCGGACGCACGGGCGGCCATGGATCGGGCAACAGCGCTGCTGCCGGACGACGGAGAGGCGCGCGATCCCGACATGCTGAGCATCTTCCTCAACACGGGACACCTTGCCCGATGGCGCGGAAACGTGCTGGCCAAGCTCGGAGACGGGTCAGCGATGGAGGAGCTGTACACCTCCCTGAACAGTGCTGACCCGTCCTTCGTGCGCGCGCGGTCGGGCCTGCACTGCGACCTCACGCAAGCGCACCTCGCCCGTGGTGAGCTGGACGATGCGCGCACCCATCTACAGCAGGCCAGGTTGCTGGCGAACCGAACGGGGTCTGTGCGGTACCGCCGACGCGTGGAGCTGCTTACCGGGCGGCTGTAGGCCGCGACGAGAGAAGGTGAAGGAGAGCTACCAGCGTTCCTGACCCCATCAGCTTGCCCTCGCTCATGAGCCTGGGAATCTCGTTCAGGGGAATCCAGGCGACGTGCCCGGCCTCCTCCGCGTCGGTCGGCTCACCGACCTTTGTGGCGCCGTGCGACACGAAGATCTCGTGTGGCGAGTCCACCATGCCGATCATGGGTTGGTACGTGACGACGTGCTCGACCTTCGCCGGGCGCCAGCCCGTTTCCTCCTCGGTTTCACGCGCGGCCGTGACAGCGGCGTCCTCGCCCGCGTCCACGATGCCGCCGGGAAGCTCCCAACCCCACTGGTCGGGGACGAAGCGGTACCGCCACAACATGAGGACGCGCTCTTGGTCATCGACCACGGCGGTGATCGCGACGTGGTGCAGCCGGACTACATGGTGCTCGAAGCGCGCCACGCCGGGCGGCTCGACATCCACCAGGTCCAGGTTCACCCAGCGGTTCTCGTAGATGCGGCGGCTGCCGTGAATCTGCCATGAATCCAGGTCGGGCGGCGTGGGGACGCCTTCGCCGCCCGCGACCCGGTAGGCGCTGCGGTCGTACGCCTTGATGAACCGCTCGTTGGCGAGCCGGGCCATGACCTGGCGGAGCGCTGTACGGCCGATCTCCAACTCGGCGCTCAGCGCGCGTTCCGACGGCAGCTTGTCTCCCGGTCCGTACCGACCCGACTCGATCCAGGAACGGATCGTCTCGTAGACCCTCTGCGTCTTGGGTCCCATCCTCGGCGCACACTCCCGGATCGACGGCTGTTGCTGGCCAGCGTATCGAGGGAGCCGAGTGATTGACTCTGCCATTCGAATCTCTCTTCGTCGCCGTCACCCGCGCCGGAAGCGAGGGTGCGTGTCCAAGGTTTTTAGCCGTCTGAGCTGCGCTTCCCGGCCTTCTCTGGGCCGTCTCTGGGCCGTCAGAGGGCCGCCAACGGTCACCGATGACCACCAATGACCACCTGATCAACTCGAAGCGGTCCGCACCTGGCCGCAGGTCAGAGGCCCCCGACCTACTCGTTTTCGTCTGGGGGTGGCGGTCAGGCAAGATGGGGTGTATCTGCCCTCATGCGGCGGAGCCGCGAATCGACCCCTACTGATTGCCGGACGGTTTCTCTTGGCTGAGTACATCTACACGATGCGCAAGGCGCGCAAGGCGCACGGCGACAAGGTCATCCTCGATGACGTGACGCTGAGCTTCCTGCCCGGCGCGAAGATCGGTGTGGTCGGCCCGAACGGCGCCGGTAAGTCCACCGTTCTCAAGATCATGGCGGGCCTGGAGCAGCCCTCCAACGGCGACGCGTTCCTGTCGCCCGGCTACACGGTCGGCATCCTCCTCCAGGAGCCCCCGCTCAACGAGAGCAAGACCGTCCTGGAGAACGTCCAGGAGGGCGTCGCCGAGATCAAGGGCAAGCTCGACCGGTTCAACGCGATCGCCGAGGAGATGGCGACCAACTACACCGACGAGCTCATGGAGGAGATGGGCAAGCTCCAGGAGGAGCTCGACCACGCCAACGCCTGGGACCTCGACGCCCAGCTCGAGCAGGCCATGGACGCCCTCGGCTGCCCGCCCGGCGACTGGCCGGTCACCCAGCTCTCCGGTGGCGAGAAGCGCCGTGTCGCGCTCTGCAAGCTGCTGCTGGAGGCCCCCGACCTGCTCCTCCTCGACGAGCCCACCAACCACCTGGACGCCGAGTCGGTCCAGTGGCTGGAGCAGCACCTCGCCAAGTACGCCGGCACCGTCGTCGCGATCACCCACGACCGGTACTTCCTCGACAACGTCGCCGAGTGGATCCTGGAGCTCGACCGCGGTCGCGCCTACCCGTACGAGGGCAACTACTCGACGTACCTGGAGACCAAGCAGGCCCGTCTCAAGGTCGAGGGGCAGAAGGACGCCAAGCGCGCCAAGCGGCTCAAGGAAGAGCTGGAGTGGGTCCGCTCCAACGCCAAGGGCCGCCAGGCCAAGTCCAAGGCCCGCCTCGCCCGTTACGAGGAGATGGCCGCAGAGGCGGAGAAGGCCAGGAAGCTGGACTTCGAGGAGATCCAGATCCCGCCGGGCCCCCGCCTGGGCAACGTCGTCGTCGAGGTCGAGAACCTCAGCAAGGCGTTCGGAGAGAAGGTCCTCATCGACGACCTCAGCTTCACCCTCCCGCGCAACGGCATCGTCGGCGTCATCGGCCCGAACGGCGCGGGCAAGACCACGCTGTTCAAGATGATCCAGGGCCTGGAGCAGCCCGACTCCGGCGCCATCCGCGTCGGCGACACGGTCAAGATCAGCTACGTGGACCAGAGCCGCGAGAACATCGACCCGAAGAAGACGCTGTGGGCCGTCGTCTCCGACGAGCTGGACTACATCAACGTCGGCCAGGTCGAGATGCCGTCCCGCGCCTACGTCTCCGCCTTCGGCTTCAAGGGCCCGGACCAGCAGAAGCCCGCCGGTGTCCTCTCCGGCGGTGAGCGCAACCGCCTCAACCTGGCGCTCACCCTCAAGCAGGGCGGCAACCTGCTGCTCCTCGACGAGCCGACCAACGACCTCGACGTCGAGACCCTGTCCTCCCTGGAGAACGCGCTGCTGGAGTTCCCCGGCTGCGCCGTGGTCGTCTCCCACGACCGCTGGTTCCTCGACCGCGTCGCCACGCACATCCTTGCGTACGAGGGCGACTCCAAGTGGTTCTGGTTCGAGGGCAACTTCGAGTCGTACGAGAAGAACAAGGTCGAGCGCCTCGGCCCGGACGCGGCCCGGCCGCACCGCGCCACGTACAAGAAGCTCACCCGAGGCTGAGGCGGCGCTTCGAGTGGCTCGGCACATCTACAGCTGCCCCCTGCGGTGGTCGGACATGGACGCCTTCGGGCACGTCAACAACGTGGTCTTCCTCCGCTACCTGGAAGAGGCGCGGATCGACTTCATGTTCCGGCTGGCGCCCGGGGACGGCTCCCCGTCGTTCTCCGGCGGGTCCGTCGTGGCCCGCCACGAGATCGACTACCTGCGGCCGCTGGTCCACCGGCACGAGCCGGTGACCATCGAGTCCTGGGTCACCAAGATCGGCGCGGCGTCCCTGACGATCGCGTACGAGATCAAGGACCCCGACCAGGTGTACGTGCGCGCCTCCACCGTCGTCGTCCCCTACGACCTGGAGGCGCAGCGCCCGCGCCGCATCACCGCCGAGGAGCGGGAGTTCCTCCAGGAGTACGTGGACGACGGGATGCGCTCGGAGGGCGCCGTCGCATGACGGCCCCGCTGCACTTCGTCGAGCCCAGGGAGGCGGCGGGCATCGCCGCCTTCCTGGCCCGGCTCGTCCACTACGACCGGGCCGCCGCCGTCCGCCTCCAGGCGGGAGACGGGGCCCTGGCCGTCTTCGGCCGCCCCCCGTCGTTCGAGGTGATCGCCGTCCGCACGGCCGCCCTCCACGACGACACGCCCCTCGACACGACCGTCTCCGCCGGTGAGCTGCTCGACGGCATCGAGGAGGCGGCGGGCAAGGCGATCGTGCCCGCGCCCGTCACCGGCCCGCCGTGGAGCGGGCTCCTCCCGCCGCGCGGCGGCTGGCGCGAGGTCGCGGGACTCCCGGACGCCGCCGGGCTGCGCGGCGCCGTCGCCGAGGCCGTCGCCGAGTTCCGCACGCGCGACGGGGAACTGCCGCCGCAGCACCGCACCCGCTCCGAACGCGACCGGATCGGCCGCGAGATATGGTCCCGCACCGTCGCCGGTACGGGCCTGCCGCTGCGCGCCGCGCACGCCGCCCAGTCGCTGGGGTTCCTGCCGCCCGCCGGGGCCCTCCCCCACGAGGTGCCCGTGGTGCTGCTCGCAGCCGGGCCGTGGCTGCGGCTGCGCACCCCGTACGGCTCCGTGGCCGTACGCACGGCGACGGGCCTCGGGCAGCTGGGCGTCACGCCCCTGCGCCACCCCTGAGGCCCGCCGGTCCGGATTCTCCAGCCGTGGTTCAGCCCGCGGTGTTGACCATCGACGCCGCCGCGTACGTCAGGTAGTTCCACAGCTGGCGCTCGTGCTCCTCGGAGAGCCCGAGCTCGTCCACGGCGACCCGCATGTGCTTCAGCCACGCGTCGTGCGCCGCCCGGTCCACCACGAACGGGGCGTGCCGCATCCGCAGCCGCGGGTGCCCGCGGTGGTCGCTGTACGTGCGGGGGCCGCCCCAGTACTGCATCAGGAACAGCGCGAGCCGCTCCTCGGCCGGGCCCAGGTCCTCCTCCGGGTACATCGGCCGCAGCAGCGGGTCCTCGGCGACGCCCTGGTAGAAACGGTGGACGAGCCGCCGGAACGTCTGCTCGCCGCCCACCTGGTCGTAGAACGTCTGCTCCTGGAGAGTGCCGCGCGGAATCTCATTCACCCGTCCATCGTCTCAGACCCGCCGACGGAAGACCGGGGCCCTAGGACCCCCCTCCTGGCGGACGAAACGGTCATAGTGGGTATATGGGTGTGGTGCGAGGGCAGGACCCGTTCGCCGAGGACGCCGCCGAGGCGCGGCGCAGGCTGGTCGCCGCGCTCGACGCCGAGGGGTGCCTGCCCGACCCGACCTGGCGGGCGGCGTTCGCCGAGGTGCCCCGCCACCTGTTCGTCCCCGTCTACCACGTCGGCGCCTTCGGCGGGTACGAGCGGCTGTCGCGCGACGACCCCGACCCCCTGGACCGGCTGCGCTGGCTGGAGGGCGCCTACGAGGACCGGCCGCTGGGCACCCTGCTGCGCGACGACGACCTCCTGTCGTCCGCGAGCCAGCCGTCCCTCATGGCCGACATGCTGCACGCCCTCGACGTACGCGACGGCGACACGGTGCTGGAGATCGGCGCGGGCTCCGGGTACAACGCGGCGCTCCTCTCCCACCGTCTGGGCGACTCCCGCGTCACGACCGTCGATCTCGACACGGACATCACCGACGCCGCCCGCGCCCACCTCCACGAAGCCGGGTACCACCCGGCCGTCGTCACCGGCGACGGCGCCCTCGGCTGCCCGGGCCGGGCGCCCTTCGACCGGATCATCGCCACCTGCGCCATGCCGTCCGTGCCCGCGGCCTGGCTCGGCCAGTGCCGACCGGACGCGATCGTGGTCACCCCGCTGTCCACGGGGATCGTGCGGCTGCGCGTCGAGGACGCCGGACACGCGGAGGGCCGCTTCCTGCACACGTCCGCGTACTTCGTCCCGGTGCGCGGCGCCCTCCCCGCCGCGCCCGAGCCGCGTACGGGCGGGCTGCCCCGGCGGGCGCTGGACAGCGACCTGTTCCGGTTCCTGCTGACCCTGGCGTCGGAGAGCCTCGACCCGTACGAGGCGTACGCCCTGTGGCGGCGCGAGGGCCGCCCGGACCGCGAACGGTACGGCGTGACCGTCCGCGGAGGGCGGCAGTGGGCGTGGCTGGACGACCCCGGGGGCCCCTACAGCTGGGCCCTCGGGGGACCGGCGCGTTCTCCGGCCGGTGCTTAGTGGTCGGCTCCAGGAGTCCTTCGAGGGTTGACTCCGGAGTCGATCGTGGGCGCCGCTCAAGTGCCGAGGTGATGGCGATCGGTGATCTGGAAGCGGTTCGTCTCGAGTAAGGCCCGCGATCAAAGGGGGGAGAGCGTTGTTCCGCTGGTCGGGGGTGGCGTAGAGGCGGTCGTACTCGCGGGCGGCGTGGAAGCAGCAGGCCCTGCCGCTGACCTGCGGCTCCTGTTGTTCCGTCAGTTCCCATGCGAAGCCAGTCGATCATGAGTGAATGCGGCGCGTCGCGGTGCTCGGAGTGCTATTGCCGCGCACGCTCTCTGCTCTCGATGTGGCGCAGGTCACATCGACTCCATGTCACGAACGGAAGGGCAGCTTGCGTCTGGTGGTCGTCCGCACAGCGGGAACGACCGACACGAAAGAGACAGCAGAGCGATGAACGCGACAGCAACGCAGCAGCACAAGGTCCTGGTCCTGGGCGCCGGCTACGCCGGGCTCTCCGCCGCGATCCAGCTCGCGGCCCGCACCAGGAAACGCGGAAACCTGCGAGTGACGCTGGTCAACCCCTACGACACCTTCACCGAGCGGCTCCGACTGCACATGACCGCCACCGGTCAGGAGACGGCCGAGATGAACATCCCGGGGCTGCTGGACGGCACCGGCACCGGCTTCGTCCGTGGCTGGGTCACCGCCGTGGACGCCGAGACGAAGACCGTCCGGATCGACGACGACCGGGTCCTGCGCTACGACACCCTGGTCTACGGCCTGGGCAGCATCGCGAACACCGTCGCCGTCCCCGGCGTGGACAACCACGCCTACACCCTTGACAGCCCGGAGGACGCCGCCATCCTCGCCGACCGGCTGACCCGGCTCGACGGTGGGACCGTCGTGGTCGGCGGCAGCGGCCTCACCGGCGTCGAGGCCGCCGCGGAGATCGCCGAGCGGCACCCGGAGCTCGAGGTGGTGCTGCTGGGCCGGCAGGAGCCGGGCGCGAGCATGCACCCGAAGGCCAAGGCCTACATGGACGCGGCGCTCGCCCGGCTTGGCGTGCGGGTGCGCAGCGGCGTCGAGGTGGCCAAGGTGCTGCCGGGCAGTGTCGAGCTCGCGGACGGCTCCAGCATCCCGGCGGGCGCGGTGCTGTGGACCAGCGGCACCCGTGTCTCGCCGCTGGCGGCCGCCGCGGGCCTGACCGTCGACGAGCGCGGCCGTGTGGTCACCGACAGCGCGCTGCGCTCGGTCTCCCACCCGGACGTCTATGCCGTGGGCGATGCGGCGGCGATCCGCCAGGGCTACGGCGTGATGCACGGGACCTGTCAGGGGGGTATGCCCACCGGCGTGCACGCGGCCCTCTCGATCCTGCGGGTGCTGGCCGGCAAGGAGCCCAAGCCCTTCCGTTTCGGCTATTACCACACACCTGTCAGTCTGGGCCGGAACGACGCCGTCGTGCAGTTCACCCACCCCGACGACAGCCCGCGCCGGATCGTGCTGACCGGCAAGCGAGCCGCAAAGTACAAGGAGACGGTCACCGCCGCGCCGTGGCCGACCTTCGCCCGCATGAAGAAGATGCCCGCCTCGGGCGCGTTCTGGCCGCACGGCGGCCGCTACACCCGGATTCGGAGCGCCAAGTGACCCAGCCGCAGCAGGCCGGCCCCGACCAGCTTGCCTTCCAGCAGTACCGCACCCTGCTCTTCTCCGTCGCCTACCGCATCCTCGGCACCGCCGCCGATGCCGAGGACGTGGTCCAGGATGCCTGGCTCAAGTGGTCGGCGGCCGACCGTTCCCACGTCGCCGACCCCAAGGCCTACCTGACCCGGATCGTCTCCAACCTGGCGATGGAGCGTCTTCGTTCGACCCGCCACCAGCGCGAGACCTACGTCGGGCCATGGCTCCCCGAGCCGATCCTCACCGGCCCGGACGCAGCTGACGGCGTCGCCACGACGGACTCGGTCTCCATGGCCCTGCTGGTTGTGCTGGAGACGCTGAGTCCCCTGGAGCGCGCGGTCTTCGTGCTGAAGGAGGTCTTCGCCTTCAGCTATGCGGAGATCGCGGAGGCGGTGGAACGCTCGGAGGCGGCGGTCCGGCAGGCCGCGCACCGCGCCCGCGAGCACGTCCAGGCCCGCCGGCCCCGTTTCACCGCGGACCGCGCCCGCCAACGCGACGTCACCGAGCGCTTCTTCGCGGCGACGGCGGGTGGGGACATCAACACCCTCATGGAGCTGCTCTCCCCGGACGTGACCCTGTGGACCGATGGCGGCGGCAAGGTCCGCCAGGCCCTCAAGCCGGTCGTCGGCCTGGAAACCGTGGCCCGTTGGTTCGCCGCGCTCGGCACCGCGACCTACCAGGGCATCGAGCCCGGGCAGATGCGGGCAGAGCTCACCTGGATCAACGGCGGCCCGGGCGTGGTCTTCCACGGCCCTGACCGCGTGGTCGCCACGCTGACCTTCGACTTCGATCCGGAAGGCCGCATCTCGACCATCCACAACGTGGCCAACCCCGACAAGCTCCACGCAGTCGCCGACGGAACTCGGCACGAACTCTCCTGAACCGCCTGATCGTTGTCGACGCCCTCCGGAATCACTGTGAGCGCCCGGGCCAGCTGCCCCAGCACAGCCCGGCCCCCAGTGGAAGCGGATGCGGCAGGCTGCGGCCGTCCTGATCCACTTCTTCTGAACGGCTCGCCTGCCTTGCCTGTTGCTGCCGCGCGCCCGATAGTCCTGACCGCCGCCGAGCGGCACCGGTTGAAGAAGGCGGCCCGGGGCCATAAGACCGGTTACCGGGCCAGGCTGCGGGCGCAGATCGTCCTCCGGGCGGCTCGGGGTAGGTCCAACGCGCGGATCGCCGTTGAGGTGGGAGTGCACGTGGACACCGTGCGCACGTGGCGGGGCCGGATCGCCGAGCTGGGCCTGCCGGGCCTGGCCGACCGCCAGCGCCCGGGGCGGCCCGCCACTTTCACCGCGTTGCAAGCTGCGCAGGTCAAGGCGCTGGCCTGCCAGCTTCCGGCCGAGGCCGGCGCGCCGCTGTCGCGCTGGTCGTGCCCGGAGCTGGCCCGCGAGGCCGTCGAGCGTGGCATCGCGCCCTTCCCGTCGACGTCCACCGTGCGCCGCTGGCTCGGCCAGGACGCGCTCAAGCCCTGGCAGCACCGTTCGTGGATCTTCATCACCGACCCGGACTTCCGGCCCAAGGCCGAGCGCGTGCTGGACCTGTATGCCCGCATTTGGGACGGCATCCCGCTCGGCGCGGACGAGTACGTGATCAGCGCGGACGAGAAGACCTCCATCCAGGCCCGCTGTCGCTGCCATCCCGCCCTGGCACCAGGCCAGGCGAGAGCGATGCGGGTGAATCACACCTACGGGCGCGGCGGCGCGCTGGCCTACCTGGCCGCCTACGACGTCCGCCAGGCCACAGTGTTCGGCTACTGCGAGCCGACCACCGGCATAGCCCCGTTCATGGCCCTGGTCGTCCAGGTGATGCGCCAGGAGCCCTGCGCGGGCGCGAAGCGCGTGTTTCGGGTCGTCGACAACGGCTCCTCCCACCGCGGCAACGCCGCAGCGGACCGCCTTGTGGCCGCGTTCCCGAACGCCGTGCTGGTCCACACTCCTGTGCTTGCCTCCTGGTTGAACCAGGTGGAGATCTTCTTCTCCATCGTGCAGCGCGAAGTCGTGGCGCCCAACGACTCCCCCGACCTTGCCCAGGTCGGGGACCGGCTCCGAGCCTTCGAAGACCGCTACAACGCCACGGCACAGCCGTTCCAGTGGAAGTTCGCCACCTCCGACCTGGACGATCTGCTGGCCAGGCTCGACCGGCATACCGCCGATCACCCAGAGGAATCCTCCGTCGCGCTGGCAGCATGACCAACCCTCGAAGGACTTCCGGAGCCGACCACTTAGCCGCGTACGACGGTGAGCGTCGTCCAGGCGCCCACGTGCACCCGGTCGCCGTCCTGGAGCGGTACCGGCACGTACGGCTGGATCGGCTCCTCGGCGCCGTTCATGGTCGTGCCGTTGGTGGAGCTCTGGTCCATCACGGCCCAGGAGCCGTCGGGCTGCCGCACGAACATGGCGTGCTGGTGCGACACCCCCGGGTCCTCCGGCGGCACCGACAGGTCGATGTCCGGCGACTCGCCCGTCGACTGCCGTCGACGGCCGACCGTCACCTGCTGCCCGGTCAGCTCCACGCGGCGCTCCGGGGAGTACGCGGGCAGGTTGAGGCTCGCCGCCTCGGGGCCGCTGCGCCGCATCATGGCCATGAAGTAGTCCCGGTCGGGACGCACGACGACGGCCCACCCGGTGGGCGCGGCCGGCGCCTGCGGGGGCTGCGCCTGTCCCGTCGGGGCGTGCGGCCGGCCGGGCTGGTGGGGCTGGCCGGGCTGCGGCTGGCCGGTGGGCGGCTGCGGGTGGCCCTGCGGGGGCTGCGGCGCCTGGGGTGGCTGCGCCTGCGGAGGCCGAGGGGCCTGCGGGGGCTGGGGCGCGCGCGGTGCTTGCGGCTGGGCGTGCGGGGCCTGGGCCTGTGCCGGTGGGTGCGGCCGACTGTGCGGGGCACCCTGCGGGGGGTGTGCCTGGGACGGCGGCGGCAGCACCCAGTCGTCACCACCGGGCGCGCCGGGCTGCCGGAATGCCTGCGGCGGCGCCTGGCCGGGCGCGGGTTGGGCGGGGGCGGACTGAGCGGGGGCGGACTGGACGGGCGCACCGGCACCGGGTCCGGGCTGGTCACCGGGCCGGCTGCCGGACGGTCCCTGGCCGGGCGGTACGCCGTGGCCGGGCGCGCCACCTGGGCCGCCCGGTGCCTGGCTCGGTGCGTTGCCGGGTGCGAACGGGCCGTCCGGGCGGGGGCCCGTGGGGTTCTGACCGGTCGGGGCGCCCGCGCCGGGACCGAACGGCGGGTTGCCCGGGTGAGGTCCCGGGGCGCCGGGTCCAGGAGCGGGGGCACCGTTCGGGCCGCCCGGGCGGCCGCCGAAGGAGGGAGCGCCCGGCCCGGCGTTCTGGCCGGGGACGGGGCCCTGGCCGGGGTGCGGGGGCTGGCCCGGGTTCGGAGCCTGGGCCTGGTTCGGGGGCTGGCCCGGGTTCGGGGGCTGCGGGCGGTTCGGGCCCGGGCCGCCGAACGGTGACGAGTCCTGGCCCGGAGCCGACGGGAAGCCCCGGTCGCCCTGCGGGCCCTGCGGACCGGACCGCGGCCCCTGCGGACCGGACTGCGTGCCCGGCTCAGGCGGCAGGGGCTCCGCCGGGCGGTTCACCTGCGACGGGCGGGAGCCCTGGTACTCGTACGGCTCCGGCGGGCGCGGCGCGGACGTGAAACCGGGCGGCAGGTTCAGCCCGCCGCCCGGCTTGGACGGGGGCGGCGGGGAGATCGGCGTGTACGAGGTGGCCGTGTTCGTCAGGAAGTTCCACCGGCACTCCTCGCAGTACGGCGCCATCGCCTCGCGCGGCGTACGGCACTGCGGGCACAGCTCCGTCTGCCGCGTGGCGTCCGGGTCACCGCCCGCGGGGCCGGACTGGCCGTACCCGGGAGCGGGCGGGGGCGGCGGGGGAGGAGGCGGCACGGCGCCCGCGGGCGCGCCCGCCCCGGCCATGCGGTGGCCGCAGACCTCGCACCAGTCGTCGGCGCCCGACTGGTGTCCGTTCGGGCAGGTCGGCATCTCGCCCCTTCCCCCTCTCCACGTCGGTCGCCGCTGCGACCGTCGTCACGGCTTCTTCAAGTGCGTCCGGTTCACCCGAACCGTCTTCGTGGACCGGGTCTCGAGCGTCATCTCGTCGGCGTCCGCGACCTTGGCCTTCAGTCGCACAGTACCCGCCGCCGCGTCCACGACGTCCACCACCTTCGAAAGGAGTTTCGTCGTATCCGTGTTCCCCGAGGTGGCCGCCAGCTGCACCGCGCGCCCCAACCTGGCCGTCGCGCCGTACAGATCGCCCGACTTGCGGGCCTGGAGCCCCTGCTGGATGGCCCGGGCCAGCTCCGCCTGACCCGTGTAGTGCGCGACCCGCGGATGGATGGGCGCGGACGCCGCCGTGTCGGCCGTCCACACCGCCCGTACGAGCCCCTGCGCCAGGACCCGGAGCGGCCCCCCGGCCGGATCGGGCAACACCAGGGACACACGCGCGGCGAGCATCTCCCGGCCCAGGCCGGCCGGAGGCACCCGCACGCACAGGTGGTAGTCGCGGGACTCGTCGCCCCACGATCCCGTCGGGTAGTCCCCGGCGCGCGGCCCCGCCTCCGTACGGCGGCCCGTCAGGTCCTCCACGGACGGCGCGACCCGTCTCAGGAAGGCGACCTCCGCGCCCACGGGTGCCCACAGCCGCAGCGCGACGTCCGGGACCGCCTTGCCCATCGCGTGCTCCATCATCCGCGTGAAGTCCGCTGCGAGGCCCGCCGGATCGGCCACGATGTCGGCCGTGCCCAGCAGCGCCGAGGCGATGCCGGCGACCTCCCGCACCTCCCAGTCCGTGCCGACGCCCCGCGCGTCGCAGGTGAACCGGCCCGCGCAGGTCTCCAGCGCGGCGCGCAGGTCGTGCGGCGCCTCGTGTTCGTTGCGCCCGTCCGTGAGGAGGACGCCATGCCGGATCGCGGCGCCCGAGGCCGCGAGCAGCCGCTCCGCGAGCCGCAGCCAGGTGCCGATGGCCGTGCCGCCGCCGGGCGTCAGGTGCCGTAGGGCCTCCTTCGCCTCCGCGCGCGTCCCCGGACCCGCGACGGCGAGGCGGCCGCCGCCCGGGTACACCTCACGGGCCACATGGGTACCGGCGACGACGGCGAAGCACACCCCGTCGCGGAGCGTGTCCAGCGCGGCGGCCGTGGCGTCACGAACGTGGCGCATCTTCGTCGGCGGGTACTCCATCGAACCGGAGCAGTCCACCATCAGCACGACGGCGGCGGTCCCCGGACCGGATGCGGCCGTCGCGCCGTCGTACGGTGCCCCGCCTTCGCCGGGCGCCGCGCGGCCGCCGTGTGCCGGGCCGCCGGGCGTCGTCGCAGGGCGGTCGCGCGCGGGGCCGTCGTGGGTCGGGGCGCGCTGGTGCGGTACGTGGTGGGCCGGTACGGCGGGCAGCGGTGCGCCGCCGGTCGTTCCGCCGCCCGTGGCCGTGACCGTCACGATGGCGTTCATCTCGTACCCGCCCTCCGGCAGGTACGCGTTCTGGTACACCTCCACCGAGAACCGCGGCACGCTGGA